>NZ_JBIVNO010000005.1:50176-347626 GCF_044753645.1 Streptomyces sp. NPDC093261 | reverse complement strand
AGCATCCGCACGCCGTCGGCGACTTTGCGTTCCTTGAGGATCTCGGCGGCGGCCCGCAGGTCCTCGATGCGGCCGTTGGTGCAGGAGCCTACGAAGACGGTGTCCACCTCGATGGAGCGCAGCGGCTGTCCGGCCGCCAATCCCATGTACTCCAGGGCCTTTTCGGCGGCCAGGCGCTCCGAGGCGTCCTCGTACGAAGCCGGATCGGGGACCGAGGCCGAAAGCGGAAGCCCCTGGCCCGGGTTGGTGCCCCAGGTGACGAACGGCGAGAGCCCGGCGGCGTCGATGCGGACCTCGGCGTCGAATTCCGCGTCGTCGTCGCTGCGCAGGGTCTTCCAGTACGCGACCGCGGCGTCCCAGTCGGCGCCCTCGGGGGCGTGCGGGCGGCCCTTGAGGTAGGCGAAGGTGGTCTCGTCCGGAGCGATCATGCCCGCGCGGGCACCGGCCTCGATGGACATGTTGCAGATGGTCATCCGGGCCTCCATCGACAGCTTCTCGATGGCCGCGCCGCGGTACTCCAGGATGTAGCCCTGGCCGCCGCCGGTCCCGATCCTGGCGATGATCGCCAGGATCAGGTCCTTGGCGGTGACACCCTCGGGCAGCTCGCCGTCGACGGTGATGGCCATGGTCTTCGGGCGGGCCAGCGGCAGCGTCTGGGTGGCGAGCACATGCTCGACCTGGGAGGTGCCGATGCCGAACGCCAGCGCACCGAAAGCGCCGTGCGTGGAGGTGTGGGAGTCACCGCAGACCACGGTCGTGCCGGGCTGGGTCAGGCCCAGCTGGGGGCCGACGACGTGCACGACGCCCTGCTCGACATCCCCCAGCGGATGCAGCCGGACACCGAACTCGGCGCAGTTCTTGCGCAGCGTCTCCAGCTGGGCCCTGGAGACCGGGTCCGCGATGGGCTTGTCGATGTCGAGGGTCGGGGTGTTGTGGTCCTCGGTCGCGATGGTGAGGTCGAGCCTGCGCACCTGGCGGCCGTCCTTGCGCAGCCCGTCGAAGGCCTGCGGGCTGGTCACCTCGTGCAGCAGGTGCAGATCGATGTAGAGAAGGTCGGGCTCGCCCTCGGCGCGCCGGACGACATGGTCATCCCAGACCTTCTCCGCGAGTGTCCTACCCATCGCTTTCCCTCCGGCCGGGACGGTCCCCGCAATTCGGATTCCGAAAGATTTCCTTTGCCTGTCCAAATTAGGCGGCGGCGTCCCCGCCACGTCCTTGCCGAGTCCCCACCTCGTCCTCGCCGGCGACGGTGCGCGCAGCGACGCACATTCCTCTCTTGCGCCCGTCCGAAAAGCGGTGCGAGGATCCACGGCATGCACACCACGCAATTCATCGAAGCACTGGAGACGTCGGGTTCACTGCTGCTCTCGGCCGCACTCAGGGCAGGATGGGAAACGGCGGTGCCGAGCTGTCCGGGATGGCGGGTGCGGGACCTTGTGCGGCATCAGGGAAATGTCCATCGGTGGGCCGACGAATATGTCCGGCAAGGAATCACGCAGCCGTGCCCGCTCCCCGATCACCGGGTCGGGGACGACGAGCTGGCGGCCTGGTTCGAGAAAGGACTGCGCAGTCTGGCCAACGCCCTGCGCACTGCCGACGATACCCTCGTGGCCTGGGAGTTCCTGCCCGGGGCGGCCCATCCGCGGGCCTTCTGGGCCCGCCGTCAGGCTCATGAGACCACCATGCACCGGGTGGACGCCGAACTGGTCGGCCATGGCTTGCCGTCGCCCGTCGCCGCTGACCTCGCTCTGGACGGCATCGACGAGATGCTCACCGGTTGGCATGGCCGTCCGCGTTCGCTGCTGCGCGCCGACAAACCCACCGTACTGCTCGTGGAAGCCGTGGAAGGGCGGCAATGGACGATGCGGCTGAGTTCCGCCGCTCCCCGTACGGTCCGCGCTTCCACCGGAACCTGGGATTGCCGGATCAGCGGGCCGGCGGACCGGCTGTACCGCGCACTGTGGAACAGGGAGCCGTACACCGGGAATGGGATCGTGGTGGAGGGGGATGAGCGATTGATGGCATTGTGGCGCAGCAAATCGCCCATTCTTTGAGGCACGTCGGCGACGGCCAGGAAAAAGAGGAGGGGTGTTTCCCTGCGGAACCCGCAAGGAAACACCCCTCCTGGTGCTGCCGGGCGCTTTCCTCAGTGCGCCTCGTCCGGCGAGGTGACCAGTGGCCGGTGGTCGTCCGGGTCCCGTTCCACCGGCTCGCTCCGGCGGGGCGCCGGTGCCGCCCGGCGGTGGAAGCGGTCCAGCAGCGGACCCGTCATCATGGTGGTCAGGATGGCCATCACGACCATCGCGGTGAACAGCTGGCCGTCCAGGACGCCGAGACCCAGGCCGACGTTCAAGATGACCAGTTCCGTCAGTCCGCGGGCGTTCATCAGCACGCCCAGCACGGTGGCGTCCTGCCGGTTCGCGCCCGTCAGACCGGCGGCGCCCGCCGCGCCGAGGAACTTCCCCGCGCATGCCACGACGAGCACCGCCGGCAGGATGAGCACCCCGTGCCCGCCCAGCCCGTCGAGGTCCACGGACAGGCCCGTGACCACGAAGAACACCGGCAGCAGCAGCAGGCTGGCCTGCTCGATGCGTTCGGGGACCTCGGGTGCGCCTGCGTTCACCTCGGCCCGGGGTGCCACGGCTCCGAAGGCGAACGCCCCGAACACCGCGTGCAGTCCCATGGCCTCGGTCGCCCAGGCGCTCAGCAGCAGGCCCACGACCAGGACGGCATGGGTGACCATGGCGCCGGACCACGGGCGCGCCGGGGACAGGGCCCAGGCGAGGGCCGGCCGGACGAGCCAGACCAGCGCGGCCGACAACGCAGCACAGGCGAGGGACATCCGCCCCAGGGACCAGGGGCCGGTGCTGCCGGCGAGCGCGACGACCACGGCGAGGACGATCCAGGCGAGGACGTCCTGAATCGCCGCGCAGGCCACCGAGATGACAGCCACCCGGTCCTTCTGCAGGCCGCGTTCGCCGATGATCCGGGCGAGCACCGGGAACGCGGTGATGGACATCGCCGCCCCGAGGAACAGGGCCGGCACGAGCACACCGTCCGTCTTCATCTGCGCACGGTCGAACCACGGCGCCAGCAGCACGGCCAGCCCGGCGCCCAGGGCGAACGGCAGGGCGACGGAGCCCAGTGACACGGCGGTGACCTGGGCTCCGTGGCGGCGCAGCCGGGCGGGGTCGAACTCGTAGCCGACCCCGAACATGAACAGCACCAGCCCCAGTTGGGACAGGACCTGCAGAGAGGGCCTGACGTCCGCGGGGAAGACCACGTCGACCAGGTCGCCCGGCAGCAGTCCCAGCGCACTGGGTCCGAGGACGACCCCGGCGACGATCTCACCGACGACGGCCGGCTGCCGTAGACGCCGGGCGAGCCTGGCGAAGACGGACGAGACCGCGACGATCAGCGCCAGCGCGCACAGCAGACCCGCCGTGGCTCCGGGCGAAGGCCCGGCGGCAATGGTGTGTGATCCCAAGACTCCGACTCTCCCATTCGAGGGGGAAGAAGAACGACGGCTGCGACGGGGCGGTGCGACGGGCCGGCCCGCCGCACCGCCCTGGCCTCGGCTAGCGCGCGCCCGAGCCGGCCAGCGGTGAGCCGGCCCGCAGCCGGCCCGCCAGTGCCTTGCGGTCGACCTTCCCGTTGGGGTTCAGCGGGAAGGCCTCGAGCGGGACGAGCTGCTGCGGCACCATGTTCCGCGGGAGGCTGTCGAGCAGATCACGCCGCAGGGCCCGCTCGTCGAACCGGTCGCTCGCCGGGATCACCAGACCGACCAGATAGGTGTCCTGCCCCGAGCCCACCGGAACGACGACCACGTCGCGGACGTCCTGGTGACGGCGCATGGCGTGCTCGATGTCGCCCAGGTCGATGCGCATGCCGCGGATCTTCACCTGGTGGTCCAGCCGCCCCACCACGACCAGCTCGCCCAAGGGCGTGGTGTAGCCCTGGTCACCGGTGCGGTAGAGCCGTACGTCGGCACCGCCCCGGCGCACGGTGACGAACCGGGCCGTGGCCTCCGGACCGCCGTTGAGGTAGCCGGCCCCGACACTGATCCCGGAGACGCAGATCTCCCCGACCTCGCCGTCCGGCACCTCCCGGAGATCGTCGTCCACAATGTGGATCTCCGTGTTGTAGACCGGGGGGCCCGCGGGCATCGGTCCCTCGGCGTAGGAGCCGTAGTCCACCATGCGGTGCGAGGTGGCGACGTCCGTGCACTCGGCCACGCCGTACTGGTGCAGCAGAAGGCACTGGTTGCCCTCGCGGGTGGCCCACTCCGCGACGCGGGCGGCGGACATGGGCTCGCCGCCGATGAAGACGTAGCGCAGCCCGGTCAGCACTGCGGTGTCCTGGGCCATCTCCCGCTCCACCAGCAGATACAGGGTGCTCGGGGCACAGTGCAGGGTGCGCACCCCCAGCTCGCCGATGAGCCGGTGGGCGAGGCTCACGTCGAAGCTCCGGCTGGGCAGCAGGTGCAGGGGCGCGCCGGTGAACAGCGGGGTCATCAGGCTGCGCTGGCTGATGTCGAACCCGAAGGAGCTGACCAGCAGGTTGCCCGACTCGTGGTCCAGGCCGTATTCGAGGGTGAGCCAGTTGAGCAGGTTGTACCAGCCCTCGTGGCGCACCGCGGTGGCCTTGGGCGTGCCCGTGGAGCCCGAGGTGAAGACCACGTAGCACAGGTCCCCGGGGTCGATCCGCACGACCGGATCCGTCGCGGGGAAGTCCGCGAGGCGGAGCGCCGGATCACCGATGTCGACGATCGTGCCGGCGGCCCCGGCCACCAGCGTGAGCGTGTCGGCGCCGGCCACCACCACGTTCATCCGGGGAAGCTGGGAGACCATCAGCTCCAGGCGCTCGGGCGGATAGGACGGGTCCAGCGGCACATAGGCCGCCCCGGCCTTCAGTACGCCCAGAACGGTGGCCACGAGGTCGCTCGACCGGTCGACGCACACCCCGACCACCGAGCCGCGCGCGACCCCGGCCGAGGCCAGGTAGTGGGCCACCCTGTTGGCCCGTGCGTTGAGTTCGCCGTACGTCAGGCGCTCCGCACCGCAGGTGAGGGCCGGCCGCTCCGGGTGGCGGGCGGCGTGCGACTCGAAGACACGGTGTGCGAGGCGCTCCTCCGGCAACGGGACCTTGGTGCCTGTCAGAACCATGTGATGTTCCTTGTCGGATCGAAGAGTTGTCCGGGTCCACCGGGTCCACCGGGCCCCCGGTCAGCGACGGTGCTCGCCCTTGTCCCGCTCGCCCTCGCCGTGGACGCGGTTGACGCCGTTGAGGAGGGCGGAGACGGCGGCTGTCGTGGGATCGGGGTGCAGGCCCGCCGCGTGCACGGTCTCGCCGGCGTACGTGAGGTGCGCGTACACGGCGGTGCGGTGCTCGGGCGTCTGCTGCGTGGTCCGTTCGTGCAGAGTCACCTCGTGGCCGCCGGCCCGGAGCGCCGCGACGGCCGCGGTGAGGGTGTCGTCGCCGGTGCCGGTGAGGTGGATCTCCTCACCGTCCGGTCCGACGAGGAAGAGCTGGAGCGTGGTGCCGTCGGGGCCGTCGTGCTCCGTCGCCTCCTTCAGCAGCAGCCAGGGCCGCGGCTCCAGGTAGAGGTCGGTGAAGGCCTCCCACAGTCGGCGGGAGGTCAGCTCGGCGCCCGTGCGGTCGGTGATGGCCTGGACGGCGCGGGCGAACTCGATCCGCATCGGGCGGGGCAGGTCCAGGCCGTGGTGTGTCTTGAGCACCTGGGCGATACCGCCCTTGCCGGACTGGCTGTTGACGCGGACCACGGACTCGTACGTCCGGCCGACGTCCTTCGGGTCGATGGGCAGGTAGGGCACCTGCCAGGGGAGTCGGCCGGGGCTGGTGCCACCGGCCCGGGCCTGGTCGTCGAGGGCGGCCAGCCCCTTGCCGATGGCGTCCTGGTGAGTCCCGGAGAACGCGGTGTACACCAGGTCGCCGGCATATGGATGCCGGGCGTGGACGGGCATCTGGTTGCACTCCTCGACGGTGCGGCGCACGCTGTCGATGTCGGAGAAGTCCAGCTGCGGTTCGACGCCGTGGCTGAACAGGTTCAGCGCGAGCGTGGCCAGGCAGACGTTGCCGGTTCGCTCGCCGTTGCCGAACAGGGTGCCCTCGACGCGGTCGGCCCCGGCCATCAGGGCGAGTTCCGCGGAGGCCACCGCCGTGCCGCGGTCGTTGTGCGGGTGGACGGAGAGGATCACCGACCTGCGGCGGTCGAGGTTGCGGGACATCCACTCGACCTGGTCGGCGAAGACGTTCGGGGTGTCCGTCTCGACGGTGGTCGGCAGGTTCAGGGTGACCGGGCGGTCCGGGGCTGCGTCCCAGGTGGCGATGACGGCGTTGGATACCTCCAGGGCGTACTCCGGCTCGGTGACGTTGAACGTCTCCGGGGAGAACTCGTAGCGGATCGCGGCGTCCGGCATCGCGTCGGCCAGCCGGGCCACCCGGCGCGCGGCGTCGAGCGTGTATTCCTTCAGTTCCGTCGACGACAGATGGAAGACCACGTCACGCCACAGGCAGGCGGTGGCCAGGCAGAGGTGCACCACCGCTCGCCGGGCTCCGCGCAGGGCCTCGAAGGTTCGCTCGATCAGTTCCGGGCGGGCCGGGGTGAACACCACGATCGTCACATCGTCGGGCACCCGGTCCTGGCGGATCAGGTCCCGCACGAAGTGGAACTCTGCCTCACTGGCCGCCGGATAGCCGACCTCGATCTCCTTGAACCCCAGCTCGACGAGCAGGTCGAACATCCGGCTCTTGCGCGTGGCGCCCATCGGGTTGGCCAGCGCCTGGTTGCCGTCCCGCAGGTCCACCGACGCCCACAGGGGAGCGTGCCGGAGCACGTTCGCCGGCCATGTCCGGTCCGCCAGCCCTCCGGGGACCCGTTCCGCCGCCCGGCCGTACCGCTCGATCGGCATCCCCGAGCCGCGTTGTGTGTTCCACCACGGCTGCCCCGCCGTGCTTCCGTCACCCGTACCCCTCGTTGCCACCCCGGCCATACGTGATCAGCCTCCCTGAGCCCTGGCTCGAAAACCAACCCGTCGACCGTCACCCCCCGCGTCCTCATTGCGTCCTCGAACCATCCTTATCCCGTTCCTTATAGCGCGCTCACAGAAAGAGCCGGGGTGCGGCAGAAGGAGCCGGTCGCGCCGACCGGACAACTGAGGGGGACCGTCGGAGCGGATGGTGATGCAGGTCACCGCCGAACCGCGCGAATCGGCCATTCCTGTAACTCCGGCCCGACTTCGGTCGGTTGCAGTGGCGGTGTTGCCCCGAAGGCCCCGCGGCCTGCACCATCTCACGTATTGAAAAGGGCCTTACGAGGTTCCCTCGGTGAAAGCTAGGCTCGTCGGGGAATTCCTGGGAAGGGTTGACCGACTTTTTCTCACTGACCTGATGGCTGCGGGGGTGCAGAGATGGAGTTGCGCATCTTAGGACCGTTAGAAGTCCAGGTTGGCAGTGAACGATTATTCGTCTCGGGCGCCAAGCGCCAGGCCGTGCTCGGTGCACTCGTGCTGGCCGACCGGGCACCGGTCCCGATCGACCGGCTGATCGACACCGTATGGGGGGCAAAGACCCCCGCCACGGCCGTCAAGCAGATCCGCAACGCCACCTCCGACCTGCGCCGTCTCCATCCCCGGCTGGCCGAGAACCTGCGGCTCGCGGGGGACGGTTACCAGCTGGTGACGGACGGCTGCCAGGTGGATGCAGCAACGTTTCTGCAGCGGGCTGTCGAGGCCCGGAAACTGCTGGCGGCAGGGCGTGCCGAGGATGCGCTGGAGGGGCTGAGGTCCGCCCTGGCCCTATGGCGCGGACCCGTCCTCGCAGGCCTCGACCGGCCCGCGCTGCAGGCCCAGATCGCGGCGCTCAATGAGCTGCGGCTGGTGACCATGGAGCAGCGCGTCGAATTGGAGCTGGCGGCGGGGAACCATCAGTCGCTGCTCGGCGAACTCTCCACCTGGGTGGCCGAGCAGCCACTGCGGGAACGGCTGGTGGCGCAGTTCATGCTCGCGCTGCACCGCTCCGGCGCGCAGGCCAGTGCGCTCACGCTTTTCGAACGGACCCGAAAAATCCTCAAGGAGGAACTCGGGGTCAGTCCGGGGATGGATATGCAGGAAGCTCACCGCCAAATTCTGCAGGGAATTCGGCCGGCTTCCCGCAATCAAAGCATGCGACTGGGTCGTAATAACCTCCCGCCGCGCGCCGCACATTTCACCGGACGGGCCCGGGAACAACGGGTCATCTATGAAGCGGGTCGGGTTCCGCAGACAAAGGGGCGGCCTCCCGGTTCGGCACCGGTGGTCATCGCGATCGACGGAATGGCGGGGATAGGGAAAACCACGCTCGCGCTGCATGCCGCGCACCAGCTCACGCCCAGCTACCCCGACGTGCAGCTGTTCGTCGACATGCAGGCCTACGCCATGACCGACCGCCCCCGCGATCCGGGCACCGCCCTGGGCATCCTGCTGTCCGGGCTGGGCGTGCCGCCGGAGCGTGTTCCCCGCCGTCTGGACGAACGGGTCGCCCTGTGGCGCCGGCTGCTCGCCGACCGCCAGGCGCTGATCGTCCTGGACAACGTGACCGACACCCACCAGACACTGCCCCTGCTGCCGACCTCTCCCGGCTGCCTCACCGTGGTGACCAGCCGCAACCGGCTGACGAACCTCATGGCCACCTGCCATCTGACGCTGCAGGAGATGTCCCTGTCCGAAGGGCGGACGCTCTTCGGCAAGATCGTCGGGGACGACCGGCCGTGCCGTGAGCCGGCGGCCGTCGAGCACATCGTCGACCTCTGCGGCGGCCTGCCCCTGGCGATCCGGCTCGCCGCCGCCAAGCTCCGCCACCGCCCCGGCTGGTCGGCCTCGCACCTTGCCTCGCGGCTCGGCGTGGGCCGGCAGTGGATGACCACCCTGGAGGCGGAAGGGGGCAGTGTCGCCGAGGTGTTCCGCCAGTCGTACGAGGGGCTCGGCATCGCGCAGCAGGATGTCTTCCGTCTGCTCGGACAGGTGCCGGCTGACCGGATCGAGGCGCGCACCGTCGCCGCCCGTTCCGGACTTCCGGTCGCCCACGCCGAGCGGCTTCTCGAATCCCTCGTCGACGCACATCTGTTGAGCGCCTGCGGGCCCGCGCGTTACGGCATTCACGAATTGGTCCATGCCTTCGCCGCCCAACTCGCGGGTGCGATGGCCGAGACGCCCCCGGAACCCGCCGAGGAGTGCCTCGCCGCCGTTTCCCCGGAGAAGGGAGAATTCCGGTATCGACGGGTGGCGGATCGCGACGGCGGCAGCTGACGCACGCCGCGCCGGTGCGCCGTTCATCGGTGTCAGGCGAGACCTTTGAAGGGAGTTCCCGAACAAAGATCTGCAACGAAAGCTGCGGATCAGAACCTTTGGGACTGAGCATTTGAAGGACGACGCGCGGACGCGCCTCGGGCGCGGGCCGGTCCCCCCGCCCGAGGCGCCGTCAGGACGGGCCGAGGACGGACCGAGGACAGCGGCGGCCAGGATGAGGTCGTGGGTCTGGACCAGGGCCGGTTTCCGTTCGCTCGGTTCGGCGAGCCACCGGGTGTGCCTCGTGGGGCACCAACGAGAGGAAGCATGTGAGTGCACAGCATCTTGCCGAAACGGACACCGGCCGGTCGACAGTCCGGCCCATGATACCCGGGGTCGTGGACGGCCTCATCACCGCGGTGACCGATACCGACGACAGCGTCTCCCTGCGGATCAGGGTCAAGATCCCCGGCATGGGCCCTGTGGGCTGCGACCGGATCGAGGTGCTGCTCGACGCCGAGGACAAGGAGGCCCTCGCCCGCGTCCTGCTCTCCTCGAACGGACCGGCCGGCACCGTCCGCCACCTCCCGCTCATCCGGTGCTCGGTCGGCGTCGGGGCGCGGATCCGCTCCGACGACTGAGACCGGCTGCCTGCCAGCCGAGCCATGTCGCTCAATCCCGGAAGGCCTTGCGATGGAGACCCTGGATACCGTGCTGACCAGGCGCAGCGTCAGCCGTCTCAGCGAGCCTGCCCCCGACGACGGACAGCTGCTCATCCTCGTGAAAGCCGCCATGACCGCGCCGGACCACGGCAGGCTGCTGCCGTGGCGCCTGGTCACCCTGCGCGGCGAGGAGCGTGTCGAGTTGGGCGTGCGCCTCGCCGCGTGCTCGGCGGACGATCCCCGTGCCCGGGAGCGGGCCGCCGCGAAGCCGCTGCGCGCCCCTCTGCTCATCGCCATCGTCTTCGCCCCGGTCGCCCACCGCACCATCCCGCGCTGGGAGCAGCTGGCGTCCACGGCGGCCGCGATCCAGACTCTGTCGCTGCTGCTGCACGACCGGGGTTACGCCTCCATCTGGCGCACCGGCGCCGCCACCCGCGACCACAGGGTCCGCGCCCTGCACAGCCTGCGCCCCGACGAACAACTGCTGGGCTGGCTGTACACCGGCACGGCCGTGGGCAACCCGCCGCCGCGGCGGCTGCCCGACCCGACGGCGCGGATCCGCACGCTCACGCAGCTGGCTGCCCCCCACGCGAAGGTGGAGGCCTGCTGCTGACCACTTCGGTGCGCGACTCCCATGCGGCGGCGCCCCGTTGAGACCCGGTGCCCGACTCGGTCACGCCGAGCAGCGAGCACCGCACCGAGTTCGTGCCCGGCCCGACGGCGCCGGGGACCGCCGGTCCCCGCAAGGCGCCGTACGGCCGGATCACGAGCAACCGCACCCGATGAACCCGAGAGGAGGGATCAGCCATGAAGGTCACCCGCGTGTACGAGGAAGGCCTCGTCAAGGAGTGGCACGGCAACGTCATCTGACGCCGGCCCCGCTCATGCCGGCCGTGGCGGGGGGCACGCACCCCCGCCACGGCACACCCTGCCCCCAGAACAGGAGTCCCACGATGCGGCAACCCAGGATCAAGGAGTTCCTCCGGATCCACCAGGTGGAGGGGGACCCGCACCTGTACATCGGGATCGGTCCCGAGAAGGTGCAGATCGCCGATCCCACCGACCAGATGATCTCCTTCACGCTCGCCCTCGACGGCACGCTCACCCGCGACGAACTCCGGGCGCGCTTCCCGGAGACCGACGACTGGCTGGCGGCGCTCGACGCCCAGGGCGTGCTGGACGACGCGGCGGCCACACCCGCGCTCGACACCGACGACCTGCGCCGCTGGAGTCGGCAGATCAACCACCTCAGGCTTTACGACCGGGAGGACTGGGACGGTTACGAGGGCATGCGCCGGCTGCGCGAAGCCCGCGTGGTGGTCATCGGGACCGGGGCGGGCGGCACGACCCTGCTGCGGCTGCTGAACGCCGCCGGGATCGGCACCCTCGAGGCGGTGGACTTCGACACCTTCGCCGAGGAGAACCTGCCCACACACCCGACCTTCGACGAGCAGGACGTGGGCGTGCCCAAGCTGGAGGCGCTCAAACGCCACCTCGCTCTGCAGAACTCGCGTTCCCGGTTCATCCCCCACCACACCCGCATCGAGTCCGCCGACGACATCGTCAAACTCGTCGACGGCGCCGACTTCTTCTTCAACGCCTACGACCGGCCCCGCAACCAGGCGATCCGCTGGTCGAACGAGGCGAGCCTGCGCACGGGCGTGCCGTTCGGCCAGATCGGCATCACCGACAAGGGTGCCCGGGTCGGCCCCACCATGCTCCCCGGCCGGACGCCGTGCATGGAGTGCGTCGGCATCCGCGATCTGGACATCCTGCGCGCGGAGAAGTCGGGCAGCCTCACCGGCACCCTGGTGGCCATGGTGGCGGGCATCGCCGTCAACGAGGTGGTCGGCCTGGTGTCCGGGGCCAAGTCGACCTCCCGCACGGCGGGCAGGAGCCTGTACGTCAACACCGAGACACTCACGTTCGACTTCACCGAGTTCTCCTTCCGCCCCGACTGCCCCTGCCAGAAGGGCCGGTCGCCACGGTGACGACCGCTGAACGATCCCCGGAGCCGGACCAGGGCGAGGCAGACCGCACCGGGGTCGCATCGCTCGCCCGCTCCTGGCTGCCCACCGCCCTCGGCTCCTCCATGCTCGCCTGGGAGATCCCGCTGGTGGTGGCGATAGTCGGACGCATGTCCGGCGGCGCGTCGGCGATGGCGGCGCTGGGCGCCGGGCTGTCGGTGCTGTTCGTGGTCAACTCCCCGGCGCTCGCACTGGCCCCGGTGGTCGTCACCGAGGTCGCCCACCACGGCTCGCGCCCCCTGCTGCGCCGCGCCCTGGCCACCGGAGGACTCGGCTGCGTCCTGCTGGCGGCGTCGGCGTTGCTGCCCGGGGTCTCGTCCGGGTTTCCCGCGCTCCTGGGGCTGCCGGAGGAGGTGCGGTACGACTTCCGGACCTGTCTGCTGTCGTTCGCGTCCGCGCCGCTCGCCGTTGCGGTGCGCCGCTTCCTGCACGGCCGGCTGATCGCCGACGACACCACCCGGCCCATCGCGGTGGCCACCGTGGTCCGCATCGGCGCCACCGTGGTTGCCGGCCTCGGCCTGTGGCGGGCGGGGGCGGCGGCCGGGGCGACCGGTGGACTCGCCCTGTCCGTGGGGGCCTGGGCGGAGAGCGCCGTCCTGGCGCTGTCCGCGCGGCGGCTGGCGCCGGTGCCGGTGCCGGAGACACCAGGGCGCGGGATCCTGCTGCAGCATGCGCGCATCACCTCCAGCGTGCTGCTCAACATGAGCCCCGCGCTGGTGACCACCGTCGTGATCGCCCGGTCGGAACAGGCCGCCGACTCCCTGGTCGTGTGGCCCGCCCTGTACGGGCTGGTGTCCCTGGGCACTGTGCCGCTGTCCGACCTCGACTCGGTCGGCGCCGCTTTCCTGAAGCGGGCGGGCCGGCCGGCCGTGCTCGCGCGGTTCACCGTCCTGCTCGCCGGGGTGCTGCTCGCGCTGTCCCTGCTGATCGTACTGACCCCGCTGGGCCGCCTGTACATCGCTGGGTTCAGCAACGTCCCGGCCGGACCAGCGGGCCTCGGACTGAGCTGGATGGCCGTACTCGCGGCCGCCCCGCCGCTGTGGGCGGTGCGCGGCCGGCTGCGCGCCATGGCGATCGCCGTGGGAGCCAGTCGCGTGCTGCCCCGGGCGGCGGCCGTCCACCTCACGGCCTTCCTGGTGTTCGGCCTCCTGCTGCCGTTCACGGCCCTTCCCGGCGTGGCCGGAGCGGGCCTGGCCCTGGTCGGCGCGCTGACCATCGAGACGCTGAGCCTGCGGGAGATGATCGGCGGCACGCCCCGTCTGCCCGCACCGGCCGGACGCGGGCGGAAGGCCCCGGGCTGAGCACCGGTCTCAGCGCTTCTCCGCCCCATTCGCCTGCGGGGCGTGGGCTGTGGCGTTCAGGGTGGCGGCCAGGGACCGGAGGCGGTGCGGGTCACGGCGGACGCCGGGCAGCACGTCTCCCGCAGCGTCCCCAGGTGGATCCGCGCCACCTCGGTTCCGGTGCACTCGCCGGTCAAGCGCGGCCCACGGCCTGGTGCCGGGATGCTCGCCGGGCCCCCGGCCGGGATCTACTGGCCGGCCCTCACTCCTGGGGGTCAAGGGGGCGCAGGTTCACATCCTGTCGTACCGGCAGTGAGTCGGATGCTTCCGCGGGCCAGGGGCTCTCTTCGGAGGGCCCCGGTCGTGTCGGTCGGCGGGATCCGGCGGCCTTCCGGACCCGAGGCCGACGGTTCAGGTCTGCGCGTCGCGTGCCGGCACCGAACGATGGTGCAACCGGGCGGCCAGTACCGCGACGTCGTCCTCCGCGTGCCGGGCGTCCAGGCGGGCGAGCAGCGTGTCCAGGACGTCCTCGATACCGGAGGCGGCCTCGAAGCCGACCTCGGTGAGCCGGCGCAGGGACCCGTCGATGTCCTCGCCGCGGCGCTCGACGAGCCCGTCGGTGAAGAGGACCAGCGTCTGGGACGGATCCAGCCGGTAGGTGACCGGCTCATAGCCGCCCAGGCCGGTGCCCAGAGGCGGGCCGACCGGTATGGGCAACAGGGAGGCGCGGCCCCGCTCGTCGATCACGGCCGGGGGCAGGTGGCCCGCGCTCGTGATCGTCACCTGGCCCCGATTGGGGTCGATCTGCGCGATGAGGCAGGTCGCGGGTCTGCGGTCCGGCTCGCCGGCAGCGAGGTCGTCGAGCTGGCGCAGTACGCGGTGCGGCGGCAGTTCGGCGGAGGCGATGTAGCGCAGGGACGAGCGGTAGGCGGTCATGTCGACGGCGGCCTCCAGACCGTGGCCCATGACATCGCCGACCACGAGCAGCGTACGGCCGAAGTGCAGCCGGACGGTCTCGCACCAGTCTCCGCCGATCAGCGCGCTCTGCCCGACGGGGAGGTAGCGGATGGCCACGTCCAGGTTGGGATGCGGCCGGCCGGGGGCCGACAGCAGGGCACGCTGGAGCTTGCCGACGATGCCGCTCACCGCGTCATGCTCCCGGGCGTGCCGGATGTGGGAGGCGGCACGTTCGGTGAGAAACGCCAGGGCTTCCCTCTCCTCGTGGGTGAACGGCGTCCCCTCCCGGGCACTCGCCAGCACGCCGTAGCAGTGAGCGTTCGTGGCCAGCGGCACGCAGAGCGCAACCCCGGGGTGCCCCGGCACCGGATACGGGAGTCCGCTCTCCCGCCGGCCCGCCGCCTCCTGCCTCGCAGCCGCGACCAGCCAGGGGCCGGGCAGCAGGGCCGGGTTCCCCGCGGCGGTCTCGTACTGCGAGCGGAACTCGCGCCCGCCGCGCAGCACGGCAGCCGCACCACCCACCTGCCCGGCGACCTCCCGGACCAGCTCCGCGCACGTGGCGTCCTCATCGAGCGTGGTGCCGATCCGCGCCGCGGCCTGGCGCAGCGTACTCAGCCGGGACGGGACGCCGTTGCCCGGCTCGGTCGCGGGGCCGGGCACGGGTGGCTCCGCCATCGCCGGCCCACGAAACGACTCCAAACCTCCCGCCACGTTCACCACCCTAAGCGCATGGCGACTCCGCGGAGGTAACACGTGTGTTGCATCCCTCCGAACACGCCCCCAGGGAACGGTACTTGCCGCGCGGCCGGACCGCCGAGCCGACCGAACCCCGTACTCATCGGAAGGCGCCGCGATCGGCTGGAGGCACGGCTCGGGACGTCCCTACGGAAAGGGCCCGTTCGGCGGCTTCGCGCAGGACCTCGGCGCTCTCCACCAGGGCCCGGTGCTCTTCGGGGGTCATGGGAGGCTCGTGCATCTGCTGGACCCCGCCCGCGCCGAGAACGCTGGACAGGGAGAGCGTGACCTGGTGGGCGGACGAGTGGGCGGCAACGGGCAGCACCGCGCGTTCGTCGCGCAGGACCGGGTGTCGCTGACGGCGGTGTACGCCCTCTGGGTACAGGAAGCCGCATGTGTTCTCCACCGTTGGGCGGGGCCCCGGCACCCGCCACCGCGCCGCTGTCGCTCACAGATTGATCATGTGCCCGGCCAGGCCGTGCAGCGCGTCCTGGACCGCCTCGCTCAGCGTGGGGTGAGCATGCACGTTCCTCACCAGCTCGGTCACCGTCAGATCCCACTTCTGCGCCAGGGTCAGTTCCGGGAGCAGCTCGGTGACATCCGGGCCGATCAGATGGCCCCCCAGGAGTTCGCCATGGCGCGTGTCGCTGATGAGCTTCACAAAGCCGGCCGTCTCGCCGAAGCCGTGCGCCTTCGCGTTCGCGGTGAAGGGGAACGTCGCGACACGGACGTCGAACCCCGCGTCCCTGGCCTCCCTCTCGGTCCAGCCGAAACTGGCGATCTGGGGCCGGCAGAACGTGGCGCGGGGAATCATGCGGTAGTCGAGTTCCATCGTCTCCACACCGGCGATGGTCTCGGCGGCGACGATGCCCATCGCCTCGGCCGCATGGGCGAGCATGAGCTTCGCCGTGACGTCGCCGATGGCGAAGATGTGCGGCCGGCTGGTACGGCACCGGGCGTCGACGTCGATGGCGCCGCGGTCCGTGAGCCGGACGCCCGCCTGCCCGAGCCCGTACCCGGTCGTGCGCGGCTGGAAGCCCAGCGCCTGGAGCACCGTGTCCGCTTCCAGGACCTTCTGCTGCCCGCCCCGCGAGACGACGACGCGAACGCCGTCCGCCGTCTCCTCCATCGAGTCCACGCGGGTGGACGTCATCACCGTGATCCCCTGCCGGCGGAACTGCCGGGCCAGTTCCGCGGAGACCTCCTCGTCCTCCAGGGGAGCGATCCGGTCGAAGAACTCGACCAGGGTGACGTCGACGCCATAGGCCCGCAGCAAGTAGGCGAACTCCACTCCGATGGCGCCCGCTCCGGCGATGATGATGCTCGCGGGCACGTGGTCGGAGAGGATCTGCTCCTCATAGGTCACGATGCGCCGGCCGAGGCGGGTCCCCGGCAGCAGCTTCACGGTGGAGCCGGTGGCGATGATGCAGTGGGCGAAGGTGAGGGTGGCCTCCCCGTCGGACATCCGCACGTTCAGGGTGTGGGGGTCGACGAAGGATCCCTGCCCCTCGTACTGCGCGATGCCGTTCTTGCGCATCAGATAGGTGACGCCTTTCGCCCGGCCGTCGGCCACCTTTCTGCTCCTGAGATACGCCGCCCGGTAGTCGAGCCCCACCGAACCGTCGATCCGCACGCCGAAGGTGTCCCGCTCCCGCAGCACGAGATGGGCCACTTCCGCGTTTCTGAGGAGGGACTTCGCCGGGATGCAGCCGATGTTCAGGCAGATCCCGCCCCAGAACCGTGCTTCGACGATGGCGGTTCTCAGCCCCAGTTGGGCACACCGAATGGCGGCCACATACCCACCCGGGCCCGCGCCCAGGACCACCACATCGAATTCCGCGTTCATGATCCGGCCTCACGGTTGACGGAGTGCACGTTGCCGAGGTCGATGGAGCCGGCCGTCAGCCCAAGCGCACCCCGCAGGGAACGTTGGCCCGGCCCGCGACAGCCGTCCGGGAGGCGGCCACGCCTGGTAACCGATCCGGCTCACGGACGGCACCCGAACAGACGACTGGGGAGGCGGCGGACGACGCGGTCCGGTCGGGTGCCGGCACATGAACTCAGGGGCGGTTCGCCGTCCCTGGCAGGACGGCAGGCATGGAGATCGTGCCGGGACTCGGCGTCGGCCTCGTCAGGATCGGCGAAGAGCGCTCGCAGGTCGAAGAGCGCCTCGGTCCCCCGTATCACGGTCCCGGCGGCCGGCGGGACCGTGCACACCGCCAAGCCGTCTCGCCGGCGCCGTACGCCTCCTTCACCGGGCGATGGCAACCGGGCGTCACGGACAGGAACGCAGGCCCGGCCCCCGGCCGGGCCTGCGTGGGGGAGCGGAGCGAGCCGTCGGCCGGTGTTCGGCTCAGGCCTGGGTCTCGGTGCGGTCGGACGTGCCCCACAGCGTGTGGAAGCTGCCCTCGCGGTCGACACGCCGGTAGGTGTGGGCGCCGAAGTAGTCGCGCTGGCCCTGGGTGAGCGCGGCCGGAAGGCGTTCGGCGCGCAGGGAGTCGTAGTACGACAGCGCCGCCGAGAACGCCGGCACCGGCACGCCCCGGCGGGCCGCGACGGCGACCACCTCGCGCCACGGCACCTGTGCGTCCGTGATCTCGGCCGCGAAGCCCTCGTCCGACAGCAGGCTCACCAGGCCCGGGTCGGCGGCGTAGGCGGCGCGGATGCGGTCGAGGAAGGCGGCCCGGATGATGCAGCCGCCGCGCCAGATGGTGGCGACCGCGCCGAGGTCGATGGTCCAGCCGAACTCCTCGGCGGCGTCCAGGATCATCTTCCAGCCCTGGTCGTAGGCGATCAGCTTCGACGCGTACAGCGCCTGCTCCACCTGCGCGGTGAAGCGCTCGGCCTCGTACGGGGTCAGGCCCGAGCCGGAGCCTCCGGGCAGTCCGCGGTAGGCCTCGCGCAGCGCGGACTGGCCGGAGGCGGCGCGGGCGAAGGTGGCCTGGGCGATGGCGGTCACCGGCGAGCCCAGCTCCAGCGCCGTCTGCACGGTCCAGCGCCCGGTGCCCTTCTGCCCGGCGGCGTCGGCGACCACGTCCACGAACGGGTTGCCGGTCGCCGCGTCCACGTGGGACAGCACCTCGGCCGTGATCTCGATCAGATAGGAGTCAAGGCGCCCCTTGTTCCACTCGCGGAAGATCTCGGCGATCGCCGCCGGAGAGAATCCGGCGACCTGGCGCAGCAGGTCGTAGGCCTCGCCGATGAGCTGCATGTCGGCGTACTCGATCCCGTTGTGCACCATCTTCACGAAGTGCCCGGCGCCGTCCGTGCCGACATGCGTCGTGCACGGCTCGCCGTCGACCTTCGCGCTGATCTTCTCGAACATGGGACCGAGCGCGGCATACGACTCCGGTGAACCTCCGGGCATGATGCTCGGCCCGTTGAGCGCGCCCTCCTCGCCTCCGGAGACACCCGCGCCGACGAAGTGGATGCCGCGCTCGCGCAGGGACCGCTCACGGCGCCGGGTGTCCGCGAAGTGCGCGTTGCCGCCGTCGATGATCATGTCGCCGGGTTCCAGAAGCGGGGCGAACTCCTCGATCACCGCGTCGGTGGCCGCGCCCGCCTGCACCATGATCATGAGGCGGCGGGGGCGCTCCAGCGCCGCCACGAAGTCCTCGGCCGTCTCGGCGGCCACGAACGCCCCCTCGTGCCCGAACTCCTCGACCAGTGCCTTGGTTCTGGTCGGGGTGCGGTTGTGCACGGCGACGGTGTACCCGTGCCGGGCGAAGTTCCGGGCCAGGTTACGGCCCATCACCGCGAGTCCGGTGACGCCGATCTGGGCGGTCGCCTGCATGCTGTGCTCCTTGGGTCCGGATCCGCCCCTGCCCGCGCGTCCGGCGGGTGCGGCGGATGTCGCTCGGTACGGCATGTGCCGCTGTACCGGTCAAGTACGGACGACGGGGCACCGGTTGCTCACCGGGGAGGGCGGGATCTGCGCGGCGGCCGGACGTGAGGTGTGGCCCGAGGGGCGGGGCGGAGGCGGTGCTCACGTCCCGACGACGTGGAGGGAGGCCCACAGCGCCACCACCGCCCCCGCCAGGGCGGTCGGCACCGTGATCGCCGCGAGCCGGGTGAACTCCCTGAGATCCACGCCATGGCTGTGCTGATGGACGATGCGCCGCCACAGCAGCGTGGCCAGCGATCCGGCGTAGGTCAGATTGGGGCCGATGTTCACACCGAGCAGCACGGCCAGCACCGCGCCGGGCCCGGACGGGGCGGCCAGCGGCAGCAGGACCAGGACCGCCGGGAGATTGTTGATCAGGTTGGCCAGCAGGGCCGCCAGGGCCGCGACCCCCAGCAGGGCGGGAAGTCCCGTACCGCCCGGGATCAGCCGGCCGAGGGCGTCCGAGAGCCCGTTGTCCACGACGGCGCGCACCACGATCCCCAGGGCCAGCACGAAGGCCAGAAAGGACGGTGCCGCCGCCCGCACCACCGTGAGCGGGGTGGCCTTGCGCCGGACGAGCGCACGGCCGGCGAGGACCAGCGCACCACCCAGCGCCGACCACGCCGGGTCGATGCCGACCGCCGAGGCGACCACGAAACCGGCGAGCGTGCAGGCGACGGTCACCAGCGCGAACAGCGGTGGCTGCGGCGTTTCGCCTGGCCCCTCGGCCGTGGCACCGGCCGCCAGGTCACGACGGAAGAAGTGCCGGAAGACGACATACTCGGCCCCGATGGCCACCAGCCACGGCAGGGCCATCAGGGCGGCGAAGCGGGTGAAGCTCAGCCCGGCCGCGCCGAACGCGAGCAGGTTGGTGAGGTTGGAGACCGGCAGCAGCAGCGAGGCCGTGTTCGACAGATGCGTGCAGGCGTACAGATGCGGCTTCGGGCGTGCGCCCATCCGGGCCGCCGTCGCGAACACCACGGGGGTGAGCAGCACGATCGTGGCGTCCAGGCTGAGCACCGCGGTGATCACCGAGGCGAGCGCGAAGACGGCGGTCAGCAGCCGGCCGGGACGGCCCGCCGCCCAGCGCGCCATCCACGCGCCGCAGGCCCGGAACAGGCCCTCCGTGTCGCAGAAGTGCGCCACCACCAGGACGGCGGCCAGAAAACCGACCACCGGCCCCAGGCGCCCCGCCTCGGCCCGCGCGTGGTCCAGCGACAGCGCTCCGGTCGCCACCGCGATCCCGGCGGCGGGAACCGCCACGACCGCCTCCGGCAGCCCGAAGGGACGGACCACCGCGCCGGCCAGCACGGCGATGAGCAGGAGGACGGAGAGGGCCTCGGCGAGCGGGGTGTTCAGGGCACGGTCCTTTCCTTGAGCGGGGCCTGGAGGGCCTTCGAGCGGGAGCGATGCCGCCCTTCCATCACACCAGGCCGGTCAGCCGGTCCATCACACCAGGCTGAACGGCGGACGTCCGCACACCGGGCCGGGCGGTCGGCTCCGGCCCCCGGACCGGGCGGTCGGCTCCGGCACGCCGGGCCGTCAGCGCTCCCCGGTTGCAAGGCGCGGCAGGCACCCGTGCGCCCTCCACCGCCCCCGCTACCCCTCAGCCAAGCCCCCGCAGCCGCCACCCGTGGTCCACCGGCCCGACGCCGGCGCCCAGTGCGAAGCCCGCCGCGATGGCCGCCGTGACGTACTCCTTGGCCCGGCGCACGGCCTCGGGCACGGGGAGGCCCTGGGCGAGCCCGACCGCGACGGCCGAGGCGAGGGTGCAGCCCGTGCCGTGGGTGTGCCGGTTGTCGTGGCGCTCGGCGCGCAGCCAGTGCTCCTCTCGGCCGTCCGTCAGCAGGTCCACGGCCGCCCCGGGCAGATGCCCGCCCTTCACCAGGACCCACCGGGGCCCGTACGACAGCAGACGCGCCGCCGCCCGGCGCATCCCCGGCTCGTCGGTCACCCGCAGGCCGGTCAGCTCCGCGACCTCGTCCAGATTGGGCGTGGTGACCGTGGCGAGCGGCAGCAGCCGGGCGCGTACGGCGTCCAGGGCGTCGTCGGCGAGCAGCCGGTCCCCGTGCTTGGAGACGCTGACCGGGTCCACGACCACCGGGGCCGACACGTCGGTGAGGAGGTCGGCCACCGTGGTGACCAGCGCGGGTGAGGCGAGCATGCCCGTCTTGACCGCCTGGACGCCGATGTCGTCGACGACGCTGCGGTACTGTGCGCGGACCGCCTCCGCGGGCAGCTCCCAGGCGCCCTGCACGCCGACGGAGTTCTGCGCGGTGACGGCGGTGATCACGCTCATTCCATGCGCGCCGAGCGCCAGCATCGTCTTGAGGTCGGCCTGGATCCCGGCACCACCGCCGGAGTCGGATCCGGCGATCGTGAGCACACGGGGCGGCGCGGTCATGCGCGACCCTCCTCTCGGGTCTCTTTGGTCCTTCCACCATCTCGGGCCTGTCGGACGCGCAGGGGTGCGTACACCGCGAGCGCCACCACGAACGCCACGTAGTACGAGAGGTCGGCGCCGTGCAGCGCGTGGGCGACCGGGCCCACATACAGGCCGGTGTCCATGAACGGCACCGCCGCGGCGAAGGCGACGGCGAACGCCAGCACCGGCGGCCATGCCGGCCGGGGCCGGGCGGCCTCGGCGGCGAGGTCGATGTCGCCGCCGCGCCGGGCGAGCCAGTCCACGAGCACGATCGCCACGAACCCGGGGATCCAGTAGCTCACGAACAGCAGGACGTTCTGGAAGCGGGCCGTCGTGTCGGCCGCGTGCATCCACAGCACCAGCGGGAAGCCGAGCACCACGGCGAGCGCGGCCGCCGCCGGACGCGGCATGCGCACGCCCACGGTCTGCAGCGCCAGCGAGCCGCTGTAGTCGTTCATCGCGTTGCTGCACAGCGCCGCCAGCGCCACGGCCAGCAGCCCGAAGGCGCCCGCCGTGCCCCCGCCCAGCAGCGTGTTCACTCCGGCGGCCGTCTGGTCGGTCAGCGCGGACGCGCCCCACAGCCCGAGGACCTGGACGGCCACGAAGGACACCACGATCCCGAGCAGCGTGCACCAGAACATCCGGGACCGGGAGGTGGTGCGTGGCAGATAGCGGCTGAAGTCGCTGGCGTACGGGGCCCAGGACAGGGCCAGGCTGAGAGCGATGGTGCTGGTGAGCACGAAGGCGCCCGCCCGGTCGGCGCCGTGCGCGCTGCCCGTCGAGGCCACCCGGACGCTGCCGGTCATCCGCAGCGCGATCAGCGCGAAGGCGGCCGCGAGCACGAAGGTCATGACGATCTGGAGGCGGTGGATTGCCTCGTAGCCGAGGACTCCGAGGGCTCCCTGCGCCAGCATGACGACAAGGACACCCAGCCAGAACGGCCAGCCGCACAGCCGCGCCAGCGCGTCCCCGCCGAAGAGCCCGATCAGCGCGTCCCAGGCGATCGACGACAGCCACTGCAGCACACCGGGCAGGGCCACCGCACGCCCGAACGCGAGCCGGGCGAGCGGGAGCTGACCGGCGCCGGTGCGGCTGCCCCAGGTGCTCAGATAGGCGGTGGGCACCGCGCCGAGCACCGTGCCGAGGACGACGGCGGCGAGCGCGGTGGTGAAGTCGAGGCCGAGCGCGATGCCTATGGTGCCGGTGAACACACCGGTCATGGTCAGATTGGGCGCGAACCACACGGTGAACAGCCGGCCCGCGCTGCCGTAGCGATGGGTCTCGGGGACGGGCGCGATGCCGTGCCCCTCCACCCGAAGATCGCCGGGAGCGCTGGGCATCCGGCCGTCGAAGACGGTGCGCGGGCCGTCGGCGGGCAGCCCGCCGGGAACATGCGCCAATGGCATGAAAGACATCCCTCCGCCAGTACGAACTGGTTCAGGTTCGACGGGTGTGATCTCAGCCCCGAGTGGGGGCACCCCGTGTCCGGTACGGCGGCAAGATTAACCCGAGCCCCGGGATGCGCCATACGCAAGGGCCGGTGCCGGCTCCGGCAGCGGCCCCTCGCTCCCCGCGTCCTGCGGCGTCAGCGCCGGGTGCGGAGGAAGCCGAGTGGTGCCGCCCGCCAGGCGGCTGCCGAGGTTGGTCGTGGCGGGGTTGGTCGTGGTGCGGGGTGGCGGTCGGCGAGACGAGCTTGCCGCCCCGGTAGAGGATCGTGTCGACCACCTCGCGGCTGTTCGTGACCGCGTTCTCGTCGCAGACCAGTGCGTCGCCGCCCTTGGCGGGCAGGGTGCCGCCGCGCACGAGCCGGACCCAGGCGCCGGTGAGGCCGCCCGCCGCGGCGAACTCCGCGATCTGTCACCGGAGCGTGTGTGTGCACGACGAACCCTGGGCGGACCCTAGGCAGCGTGTTCCAGGACCTCCTGCGCCACCTTCTTGTCCAGGGCCGCACGCACCAACGCGGCCGACAGCACCGCGGGTTCGGTGTCTCCGGCGAGCCGCACCAGCCGCCGCGGCTCCTTGGGCAGGCCGAGCCGCTCCGCCCCGGACAGGGCCTTGTCGTCCAGATACGGCCCCACCTCCGGCCAGACCCGCTGTACCTCCCGCAGGAAGATGTCGGCGCCGGCCGGCCCCATCCCCGGTATCTCCTGGAGCAGCCGGCGCAGCGCCGCCACGTCTCCGTCCGCCTCCTTGCGCATCCGCCGCAGATCGCCGCCCCAACGCTCCGTCAGCAGCTCGGCCCCCTTCCCGAGCTGAGTCGCCGTGCGCTCGTCGTAGCGCCGGTAGCCGCCCCGCCCCAGCGCGTCCACGCGCTCCTGCCAGTCGGCCCCGGCCATGCGCCGCGGATCCCGCAGACCCGCCTCCTGTAGCGCCCGCACCGTCTCGAGGGCGATCGAGGTACGGATGCGGGCGCTGAGCAGCAGGGCCATGAGCAGCAGCCGGTAGAGCGGCTGCGGGGCGTCCTTCAGCGGGATGCCGGCCTCCTCGACATAGGTGCGCCCGTGCTCGCCGACCAGTTCCGCGACGACACGGTCCGCCTTGCCGCGGCGGGGCACGGCCGTCTCACCTCCCCGGTTTGAGCGGGTCGTGGCCGATGGTCATCAAGCGGTGGCGCCGCTCGTCGTCCTCGGCCTCGGGCTCGTTCTCCAGGTCCTGCCGGTCGGTCACGGTCTCCACCACCTCGCGCATCACCTGGACGTCGTCGTCGGTCAGGTCCGTGCGCCGCTTCTGCAGGATCGCGAGGACGTGCCGCCCGGTCGGCGTGCCCGCCCGCTCGGGCAGCGGCTCGGTGTCCTCACCCGCGTCCCGGACCCGCAGCCAGGCCGCGAGCTCCTGGGAGGTCATGTTCACCACGCGGTGGAACTCGTCCCACAGCGCGTCCATCTCCAAGGCGTCGGTCATGACGTACTCCTCTCCTCCCTCGTCGGCCGGTCTCTCTTCGCCCCCGTCGGCCGGTCCCGCCCTCGTCGGCGGGCCGGGCCGCCCGGTGCTTCAGTCCTCCAGCGGCCGGTTCGGCCTCGAACGTCCAGTGCTGCCTCCCCGGCTCCGCGGAGAGGCCGATCGGCAGATCCTGGGTGACCGGATCGGCCTTCTCCGTGGCGTCGATCCGTCCGCGCGGCCGTCCGGTCGCCGTCTCCGGCGACTCCGCCGTCAGCCGCACGACGTCCGTATCGCGCGGTCGGCCGTCCTTCACGCCCGGCGGACCCAAGGCGGACGCGACGGTCTCCGGCCGCCCGCCCGGCGGGACGCCGAGCGCGGCGGCCCGCTCGGCCACCGTGTCGGCGTACGAACGTGCCGTGGCCGCCACGTCGTCCGGTTGGCGGTGGACCGAACGAAACCCCGGTCCGACGATGTTCCAGTGGGCCTGCCTTCCGACGAGCGAGAGCGCGAGCAGACCCACCAGGGTCTCCTGCAGGGTGTCCCCCGTGACCGGCGTGCGGACTCGGGCAGCATGCTGCGCACCACGGTCATCACGCGCTTCTCCTTGTCGTCCGGTGCCTCCCGGTCCGGAGCAGTTCGGCACGTTCCTTCTCGCCCGTTCCGCCCCACACACCCGCCGTCTGCCCACTGCGCAGCGCCCAGTCCAGGCACTCGCCGATCACCGGGCACCGGCCGCAGATGCGCTTGGCTGCGGCGGTCTCCTCCAGTGCCGGCCCCGTGGTCCCGACCGGGAAGAACAGGTCGGGGTCCTCGCCCTCGCATGCCGCGTACCGCAACCACTCCATGGCCGCCCGGGTGCCCGGGGCGGATGGGGTGAAACCCTGTGGATGACCGGCTGCGAGCGGGGAGCTTCCCGGTGGGCCGTCGTCGGTCTATAGTTCAAAACTAGCGGTGCTAATTAATGGTTGAGGCCGATCAGGAGTCCCGTCGTGCGTACCGTCCACTTCGCGGCAGCCCGCCGCACCCCCATCGGCAAGCTGCGTGGCGCCCTGTCCCCCGTACGGCCCGACGACCTCGCCGCCTCGGTGATCCGCGCCCTGGTCGCCGAGGCGCCCGGCCTCGACCCGGCCCGTATCGACGACGTCTACTGGGGCGCCGCCAACCAGGCAGGCGAGGACAACCGCAATGTCGCCCGCATGGCCGCCCTCCTCGCCGGGCTGCCCGCATCCGTCCCGGGCGCCACGGTCAACCGGCTGTGCGCCTCCGGCCTGGAGGCGGTGACGACAGCCGCCCGCACGATCGCCGCGGGCGAGGCCGACATCGTGCTCGCGGGCGGCTCCGAGTCCATGAGCCGCGCCCCCTTTGTGCTGCCCCGCCCCGACGAGGCGCTGCCGCCCCGCATCGAGACCTACGACACCCGTCTCGGCTGGCGCCTGGTCAACCCCGCGATGAAGGACCTCCACGGGCTGCTCTCCATGGGGGAGACCGCCGAGGAGGTCGCGGAGCGGTACGGCATCGGGCGAGACCGTCAGGACGAGTTCGCGCTGCGCAGCCACCGGCGGGCCGCGGACGCCCGCAAGAACGGGTGGTTCGACGGTGAGCTGCTGCCCGTGACCCGGCCGGACGGGGTCGTGGTCGCCGCCGACGAATGCGTGCGCGAGGACACCTCGTACGAGAAACTCGCCCGCCTCAAGCCGGTCTTCCGTCAGGACGGCACCGTCACCGCGGGCAACGCCTCGCCCATGAACGACGGTGCCGCCGGCCTCCTCCTCGTCAGCGAGGAGGTCCTCGAGGAGCTCGGCCTCGAGTCCCTCGGCCGCTATGTCGCGGGCGCGTCGGCCGGCGTCCACCCGGATGTGATGGGCATCGGGCCCGTCCCCGCCACCGAGAAGGCCCTCGCCCGGGCCGGCTGGACGATCGGCGGCATCGAGGAGGCCGAACTCAACGAGGCGTTCGCCGCCCAGACCCTCGCCTGCGTCGACCGACTCGGCATCGACCGGGAGCTGGTCAACCCGGATGGCGGCGCCATCGCGCTCGGGCACCCGCTCGGCTGCTCGGGCGCACGCATCCTGACGACCCTGCTGCACCGGATGCGCCGCACCGGGGCGTCCCGTGGGCTCGCCACCATGTGCGTGGGGGTCGGGCAGGGCAGCACGGTGCTCGTCGAACGCCCGTAGGGGCAGGGCTCAGCGCGCCCCGGCGCGGCGCCGGTGGACGAGGGGGACCACGGGCCCCCGCTCGGCGACCGTCGCAGCCGTGATCTACTGCGACGACACGAACGATCGACGAGAGCCGAGGCGATGGCCCGACACTGCTGTGCGGCGATGACGGACCGGGTGAACCGGCGCTGCGAGCGGCACGACGACCCTTTCGCCTGCCCGGACGCACTGATCCTGTTCACCGCGAGGTTCCAGGAGTACGGGCTCGTCGTCCACGACGGCGGGACGTCGAGCATCGCCATCGACTTCTGTCCGTGGTGCGGACAGCGGCTGCCCGAGTCCCAGCGGGACCGGTGGTTCGAGGAGCTGGAGAGCCGCGCCATCGATCCGTGGGGCGACGAGATCCCCGACGAATTCCAGGACGACCGCCGGCTCGGCGCGTCGGGCCGGAGCCTGTGATGCGTGCCGCCGCCCCTACGGCAACCCCCGTGCGGGGCGCGGGAGTACGGGCGGCGGCCCTGGGACGGTGGTCCGCCCCCGCGCACCGGCCCGCCCGGTGGGACGCCCCCGAGACGGCCGGATGCGCGGGCGGAGCGTCGGTGCCCGTATGAACACGATGACGCTCTGGCACATATCGGGATGGGGCTTCGCCGCGCTGGCCTTCGCGGCCATGATCGTCGGCTTTTCCAAGACCGCCGTGAGCGGCGCCAACACCGTCAGCCTCGCGGTCTTCGCCGCGGTGCTGCCCGCCCGTGCCTCCACCGGCGTGCTGCTGCCCGTGCTCATCGCCGGCGATGTCCTCGCGGTCCTCACCTACCGGCGGCACGCCCACTGGCCCACTCTGTGGCGCCTGTTCCCGGCGGTCGCCGTGGGCGTCGTCCTGGGCACCCTGTTCCTGATATGGGCGGACGACGGGGTCGTACGGACGTCGATCGGCGCCATCCTGCTGCTGATGACGGCAGTCACCGTATGGCGTCGCCGCACCGCCGACCGGCAGGGGGACCCGGACGCGGTGACCACCCACGCCGGCCGGATCAAGGCCCGCTCCTACGGCGTCCTCGGCGGCTTCACCACGATGGTCGCGAACGCCGGCGGGCCGGTGATGTCGATGTATCTCCTGTCCGCGGGCTTTCGCAAGCTGGGCTTCCTCGGCACCTCGGCTTTCTTCTTCCTGATCGTCAACGTCTCCAAGGTGCCCTTCAGCGCGGGCCTCGGCCTGATCGACGGCCGCTCACTGCTGCTGGACGCGGTGCTCGCGGTGTTCGTGGTGCCGGGCGCGTTCATCGGGCGGTGGGCGGTGAACCGCATCAACCAGCGCCTGTTCGAGCAACTGGTGATCGTGGCCACCGTGGTGGGCGCGGCCCAGTTGCTGCTGCGCTGAGCGACGACCGCCGCGCTAGCGCAGCAGCGCGGGGAGGTCCGCGAAGGAGTCGAGGACATGGTCGGGCTCGCCGCTCGCGCCCCGCTGGGTCTCCGGCCGGTATTTGCCGGTCCGGACGAGGACCCCGGTGATCCCGGCGCGCTGGGCCGCGAGCACGTCGTTCTCGATGTCGTCGCCGACCATGAGTGCCTGGTCCGCGCCGACCCCGAGGCGGGACAGCGCCGCCTCGAAGAACGCGGGCGACGGCTTGCCGGTGACCTCGGCCTCGACCCCCGCGGCCCGCTCCAGCCCGAGCAGAAACGCCCCCGAGTCGAGCTGGAGCCCCCGGTCCGTGCGCCAGTACAGATTGCGGTGCATGGCGACCAGCCGCGCGCCCCGCTGGAGATGACCGAAGGCGCGATTGAGCGCCGCGTAGTCGAACTCGGGTCCGGCCCCGCCGAGGAGCACGATGTCCGGGACGGTGTCCTCGTCGTCGACGACCGGGATCCCGATCAGGTCCGCCCGGATGTCACCGCTGTTGAGCAGCGAGCACCGCGCGCCCGGCCGGCGGTCGGCGAGATACCCGGCGGTGACGGAGGGCGCGGTGACGATGTCCTCCGCGGACACCGGGAAACCGGCCTCGGAGAGGGTCTCGGCGACCGACGCGCGGGTGCGGGACGTCGTGTTGGTGACCAGGGCGACGGCCAGACCCGACGCGCGGATCTCCCGCAGCGCCTCGACCGCGCCCGGCAGGGGCCGCCACGAGACGGTGAGGACGCCGTCGATGTCGATCAGGACGGCACGCACTGCATCCATGCCAGGACCCTAGCGACCGGAGCGCCCGCCCGCCGCGAGGCAACGGGACACCGGGCAGCCCGTACCCTCGTGGCCATGTCCCTCCATGTCCTGGTCCTCGGCGGTACCACCGAGGCACGTGAACTGGCCGCCGCGCTCGCGGCCCGTTCCGGCGTGCGGGTGACGACGTCCCTGGCCGGGCGGGTGTCCCGGCCGGGGACGCTCGACGGGGACGTGCGGATCGGCGGGTTCGGCGGCGCCGAGGGGCTGGCCGGGTGGCTGCGCGCTCAGCGGGCGGACGCGCTGGTCGACGCCACGCACCCGTTCGCCGCCGGTATCACCGCGAACGCGGCCCGGGCCGCCGCGGCCACCGGTGTCCCCGCCGTGGTACTGCGCCGGCCCGGCTGGCGGGCGGGCCCCGGTGACCACTGGCACGAGGCGGCCTCGCTCGCCGGCGCGGCCGCGCTGCTGCCGCGGCTCGGCAGGCGGGTGTTCCTCACCACGGGCCGACTGGGCCTCGCCGCCTTCGCCCATCTGACGGACCTCCACTTCGTCGTACGGTCGGTGGAGCCGCCCGGGCCGCCCATGCCGCCGGACACGGACGTGCTGCTCGCCCGCGGGCCCTTCACGGTCGAGGACGAGAGCGCGCTGCTGCGCGAGCACCGCATCGAGGTGCTGGTGACGAAGGACAGCGGGGGAGCGGCGACGGCGGCCAAGCTGACGGCGGCACGGGAACGGGGGCTCCCGGTGGTCGTCGTACGGCGTCCGCCCCTGCCCGAGGGCGTCACGGCGGTTCCGGACGTGCCCACGGCACTCGCGCGGCTGGGGCTCGCCGCCGGGTGAGGGGGGCGGCCGGGTCCCGGCTCAGTCCCGCGGGTGCCTGCGCAGCAGATACGTGTCCATGATCCAGCCCTTGCGTTCCCTGGCCTCGGCCCGCAGCCGCTCGATGCGCTCCGCCGTCTCGGCCAGGGGGCCGGAGACGAGGATCTCGTCCGGCGTGCCGATGTACGCGCCCCAGTGGATGTCGATGTCCTGGTCCGCGTACTGCCGGAAGGTCTGGTGGGCGTCGAGCATGACGACCACGTCGTCGACCCCTTCCGGGAAGCCCTCCGCGAGGCGGCGCCCGGTGGTGATCTGCACGGGCCGGGCCACCCGGTTGAGCCCCGTGCGGTGCTTGGCGACGAGCGCGGAGACGCTGCTGATCCCCGGGATGACGTCGTACGAGAACGACACCGCGCCGCGGGACAGGACCTCCTCCAGGATGCCGAGCGTGCTGTCGTAGAGCGCGGGGTCGCCCCAGACGAGAAAGGCGCCGGTGTCGTCCTCGCCCAGCTCCTCGGCGATGAGCCGCTCGTAGATGTCGGCGCGCGCCGAGCGCCAGTCACCGACGGCGGGGGAGTAGGCGCTGCCGCCCGCGGTCCGGTCGCGCTCGGGGTCACGTGCCTCGGCCAGGCGGTACGCCCCCTCGGGCAGATGTGCGTCGAGAATGTCACGGCGCAGCCGCACGAGGTCCGACTTCACCTCGCCCTTGTCAAGCACGAAGAACACGTCCGTGCTCTTCAGCGCCTTGACCGCCTGGAGGGTCAGATGGTCGGGGTCGCCCGCCCCGATGCCGATGACATGAATCGTTCGCACGCCCCCGAGTCTGCCGTACGTCACCGGAGACCCGCGCACGCCCCCGCCCCGGTCCGCCTACGACTGCCGCCCACGCAGCCGGGGCGCCCATGCCCGCGCGTCCACCGGAACCGCCGCCCGCTCCACGACCGCCGCCGACTCTCTTGCCCAGGCGGCGAGTTGGGCCACGTCCATGCCGTACGGCCGGTCCTCACCGGTCTCGCTCGCCCACTCCTCGACCGCCCCGGCACCGCGCCGCAGCAGCCGGGCACCGCCCGTCGCGTTGCCACGGGCCGCGTGGGTGAGGCCGACCGCGAGCTGGGCGAGTCCGCGCCACAGGGCGCGCTCCTTGGCGGGCCCCGATTTCCAGGCGTCCTCGAAGACCTCGTGCGCATGGAACGGCCGTCCGGCGTCCAGCAGCGCCTGGGCCTCGCTGACGGTGTTCTGCGGGGTCCGTACGACACCCTCCGGCTGACGCGCCACGCCCGGCGCACCATAGGGCAGCGGCCGCCCCAGCCCGTCCCGTGGCCGGGCGTTGCGGGCCCGTCCCTCCGTGTCCCGGTCGCGCCCTCGGCCCGCGCCCGTCTCCGATGCGTCGTTCATACCCCGATTGTCCCTCCGCCGCCCGTCTCCTTCGGGGCAGCCCCCGGCGTGGGGTAAAGTTCTGTCCGCGCGGTCACGCGGACCACCGCGGGAAGCGCACCGGGACGTGGCGCAGCTTGGTAGCGCACTTGACTGGGGGTCAAGGGGTCGCAGGTTCAAATCCTGTCGTCCCGACTTGTGAGAGTCGCAGGTCAGGGCCGGTTACGGAGGATTCCGAAACCGGCCCTTGATCGTTTTTGGGGACCAGCCGGGGACCAGCGACTTTGACCCCGGAAGATCCTCTCCCATTGGCCGTCCCCGGACCAGCGGCGGTGCCGGTCGTAGCAGCTCTGCGCCCTGCCATCAGACCGTCGCGCATCAGCACTCGGCGCCCTCGAATGAGCACGGGTGGGGGCACGCCGTTCCGCGTGCGCCCACCCGTGCCGGGGTCACGGATTGCCGAGGGTCAACGGACCGGCAGGACCTGGGTGTGGTCCTTCTGGACGGCCTGCAGGTTGTGGGGGTTCAGACCCAGGAGGGACAGGATCGTCGGGGCGATCTGGGTGGTCTCGACCTGAGCAGACCTGGTCACGCCCGCGGGGGTGCCTGCGCCGGAGATGACGAGCGGGACGTTCAGGTCGTCAGCGTGGGCGCCGCCGTGTTCGGCGATCTTCTTGGTGCCGCCCGTGTAGACCACGCCGTACTTGGCGATGCCGAACAGGTCCGGGACCCGGGCGTCACCGGGCTTGACGCCGAAGTACTCGGCCGCCTCCCTGCCCGCGTAGACCCTGCTGAGCCCGCTGTTGGTGAAGGACTTGGTGGGCTTGCCGTTGATGTCGGTACCCTTGCCGCTCTGCGACAGCAGGTACTGCTTGGCGAACGAGGTGGCCTCGGCGGAGCGGTCGTTCAGCCACAGCAGCATGCCGTCGTCGTCCACGGAGTGCGCGACGAGGTCGCCGGCGCCCGAGTGCTTCTTCTTCCAGGCGGCGTTGAGCCCGTCGAGCAGCGGACCGTCGTCGATGCGGGTCAGCGCCGTGGGGTCGGTGGGCGACTGGCCGTGCTTGGCGGACAGGATGATGTCCGTGCTGGAGGCCAGACCCTTGGCCCGGATCTCCTTGACCATCGCGCCGACCTCGGTGTTGACGTAGTCGAGGTTCTTCTGCAGCAGCGGGCCGGGGATGCCCTTGGAGGCGTAGCCGCCCTTGAGGCCCTCGGAGGAGGGCAGCTTCTGCGCGGTGGAGACCGACTGGAAGTTCATGCCGAAGATCGCCGGGGTGCCGACCTTGTGACTGCCGCTGTGGTCGTAGCCGTCGATCTCGTTGATGACTGCCTTGACCTTGTAACCGTCGTACTGCTCGGTCGCCTTGTTGTCGGTGGTCCAGTCGTTCCCGGCCGGGTAGCCGCCTGCGTCGCTGTTGATCTCCGGGGAGAACTGGTCCTGGATGCCTGTACCCGAAGGGCCGTTGAGGATGTCGTAGGCGATGTGCTTGTCCGACCAGGCGGTGCGCAGGCCGGCCTTGCGGGCCACGTTGAAGACGGTGTTCACCTGCAGGTACGAGTGCGGGTAGACCGGCTTGCAGGTCGTGGGGTCGACGGGCAGCTTGCTCGGGTCGAGCAGGCTCTGCGGCCGTCCAGTCATCTGCAGGATGCTGCCGGGCAGGTTCTTCAGGCCCTGACCGGCATCCAGGGAAGCCTTGTTCTTGTCCAGGTCCTCGGTCATGTCCACCTCGACGCCGGGCTTGACGCCCTTGCAGTGGGTGGTCCCGGCCGGGAGCAGGGCGTGGTTGTACACGTCGTCGTAGTAGATGCCGGTGGTACCCGGGCCGCCGCCGGTGACCTGGGCGGTCATGCCCGGGAAGGAGTCCGAGGGGATGGTGGTGTGCGCGTTGGCGTAGTGCACACCACCGTTCACCAGTCGGGCCAGCGCGGAGCCGGGGTGGCGGGCGACGTACCAGGCCAGATCCGACTGGTGCAGGCCGTCAACGGACAGCAGGAGGACGTGCTTGGCGGCCGCCGGCTTCTGCGGCGCGGCGGAGGAGCCGGTGAGCTCCGACGCGGCGGCGAGCGTGCCTCCGGCGAGGGTCATGGCGACACCGAGGGCGGCGGCCAGTCGTATGGATCGGCGGTTCACAACTCACTCCAGTTGCTACTGATGACGCGGGCAGCGATGCGGTACATGACTAGCCGCCGGTTCTGTCCCAACAACCACCGGAACCTGAACATTTGACAAACCCGCCGTATTCACCCCTCCACAGAAGACCGTGGGCCCGTGGCGCTGGAGCGGCGGAAGTGAAGCGGGCACTGGCCTCGACCAGCCTGCACGACGTGTCGACCCAAGACGTTGAGAAGACGTTGAGAAGACATTGAACATGGCGGGCAGCGACCCTGTCAGCGCAGGCGCGACGGTGCCGTCGGCACGCTCGGCCGACGAAGAGGGGCCGCATGCCGGGGTGCACGGGGGTCGCCCCCCACACCCCGTCGGCAAGTACTGTCAACGACGCGGTAGTTTCAGCGCCTGCGCCCGAGCTCGCGTCAGTCACGCTCACGCTCAGTGATGCACGGACCGCCTGCTCGCCTCCGCGCCGACCGAGTGGGAAACCCTCGGGCCTCGGGGAGGAAGCCGAAGGCCGCCGGCGGCGACCTTGCTGTGGAGGTATCCGGTCACTCCCCGTGAGGCCGGCTCTCGACGGGCTGAAGGCGGACGACGGCGTCGAGCCCACCGCCGGGGGCTGCCTCCAGGGCGACCTCGCCACCGCAGGCGTGGGTGAGTTGCCGGACCATCGGCAGACCGAGGCCCGTGCCGTCGTGGTCGGCGTCGGCGGCCCGCCAGAACCGGTCGAAGGCCCTGTGCCGTTCGGCCTCGGACATGCCGGGGCCTTGGTCGATCACATGCAGCTCCGTCATGGGCGGGGTGCGGGTGCCTTCCCTCGCGCGGGTGACGGTTGCCAGCGTGATGGCGGTTCCCGGCGGGGACACGCGCAGTGCGTTGGAGAGCAGGTTGTCGATGATCTGCTCCGGTGCTCCCGGGACCGCCCACACGCGAACGCCTGTGGCCCCGGAGACGATGATGTCGACCTGCTGCTCGTCGGCGAAGGCTGCCCAGATGGCCGCGCGATCGGCGACGACGGTGTTGAGGTCGACCGCCTCCGGGCTGATCGCGGAGTTCTCCAGCCGGGCGAGCGCGAGCAGCCCCTGCACCATACGACTGAGCCGCTCCAGCTCCCCGAGTGCTTGGTCGAGGCTGTCCTGGGCGCAGGGGGCGAGGTGCGGCTCGAAGTTCTCCAGGCGCAGGCGTAGTGAGGTCAGGGGGGTCTTCAGCTGGTGGGACGCCTCGGAGGCGAACGCCTGCTGAGCCTGGAGCAGGTGCTGGAGCCGGGTCGCGGTTCTCGTGAACGACGCGGCGAGCCGGCGTAGTTCCGGCGGCCCGTGATCGGTGGCCGGTGGATCGCTGATCCGTCCTTCGGCGAGTTGTGCGGTGGCGCGTTCCAGGGCCTGGACGGGACGGGTGATCGAGCGGGCGAGAGCGAAGCCGATCAGGGAGACGGCGGCCAGGACCCCCAGCCCGACGGCGGCGAGGGCCAGCCAGGTAGCGCGGACCTTCGCCTTGAGCGGATCCAGCGCATACACCGTTCGCACCACGCAGGCGACGGTGGCGTCGGAGCCACCGGGCACGGTGACGGAGAGGACCCCTCCGGTGGTGGACGGGTCGCTGCGGGTGCTGACGGCGGGCTGGTCGCGCAGCCCGGTGGAGATGTCGGGCTCGTCGGACAGGTGCCTGCCGACCGGGAGACGGGCACCGGTGTCGGCGAGGACAGCGCCCTTGTGGTCGGCGACGAGCACGCGGCTGCCGGTTCGCTGCGCGTACGCGCGGGCCAGTTCGGGCAGGTCGGCCGTCAGTCCGTGCTCCATCTTGTCCTCGCAGACCTCGGCGAGCGTCATCGCCCCCTGCTGCGCCGTATGGGAGAAGCGGGACAGCTCGCTGCGGGCGTAGAAGATGCCGAACGGCACTTCGAGCGCGAGCAGGACGAGCAGTATCAGGCTCAGATGGCTGAGCAGGATGCGACGCGTCACCGCGGCCCTCCGCCGCGCGCCGGCTCTGCGGCGGACGTGGTTTTGGCGGTTGCCGGCGGGACCAGGCGGAAGCCGATTCCGCGGATGTTCTCGATCCAGGAGGAGTCACCGAGTTTGCGGCGCAGCGCCGCGATGTGGACGTCCAGGGTCTTGGTGGGGCCGAAGAAGTTCGGTTCCCACGCCGTGTCGAGAATCTGCTGGCGGGAGCACACCGCCCCGGGGTCTTCGGCGAGGCAGACGAGCAGGTCGAACTCCTTGGGCGCGAGAGTGATGGGCGCCTGGCGCAGGTGTACCCGCCGAGTGCGATGGTCGATGGTCAGGGGGCCGATCCGCTGGATGCGGGACGTCCCAGGTCGTTGTGCCAGATCATCCGAGGGCTGCGGCTCCTCACGCGGGGTAGCCGGCGCGGGGGGTCGGGCGCGGCGTGTCACGGCGCGGATCCGGGCGACGAGCTCCCTGACGCCGAACGGCTTGGAGACGTAGTCGTCCGCGCCCAGCTCAAGACCGAGTACCCGGTCCACCTCGTCGTCTCTCGCAGTGATCATGATGATCGGTACGGACGAGCGGGAACGGAGGGCACGGCAGACGTCGATGCCGTCCATGTCGGGCAGCCCCAGGTCCAGCAGCACCATCTCCGCCTCCGGCGCGGCGAGGCCGTCGGCCCCGTTTCCGGCGTGCTCGACGCTGAATCCGAAACGGCGCAGTCCCTCCGCCAAGGGTCCGGCCACCCGGTCGTCGTCTTCGATCAGCAAGACATGCATGCCGAAAGGCTCACAGACCTTGGCCGAAGGGTGTGGTGTAAACGCCGTAGCCTCCCCCGAGCCGGTGATCCTCCACGGTCGGCGTAACCGCTGAAGCACAGAGCGAGGACGACATCCAGGACATGGACAGCGGGGAGTAAGCCGAGAGTTAAGGCCGCGGACGCCGGTGTGCACCCTCCCAGGTGAGGGCCGAGAACCGATCCAGGGTCAGGCCGCATCAAATGAAATGTCTTCTCGGCGGAACCGGGTGGAGGCGTGGGCGGAAGAGCGCTTCATCGGAGGAATCCGGGATCGCCGCTGTATGTGCTCTGGCAATCCGCTTGATCGTCGTCCCGTAGCGTCGGTTGTACGGCCGGTGCCACCGGGGCACCACCCGACAAGCCTCCCACCGCAAGCACCAGGGACACCGTATGCCCATTGATGAACTGCGTCGCACGCGCCCGGACCTGGTGGAGCCCTTCATGACCGCGCTGCCGGGGGCACGCGCCACCGTGCTGGGCCGGTTATGGGGTGCCTTCGTACGAGAACCCCTGCCCGGCGTGAGCGGGCGCCGCCGGGAGTCCGACGCCCTCGTGGTCGAGTTGCAGAGGGGCGGTTCACTCTCGGCGGCCGAGTCCAGCGCGCGGCCGTTCGCCGAGGTGCCCGACGACTTCGCCGTATCGGGTCCGAAGGGGCCGATCCATGGGCCGGCGGAGTTGCTGGCGCGGCTGGGCCTGCGTACCCCCGCGGCGGAGCGGCTGGCGGCCGAGCTGCACAACAGCGTGGTCAATCTGGCCCTGGCCAGGGCCGCGAACGCCGGCGCAAGGGTCCCCCTGAAGGATTCGGCGGATGCCGAGCAGGCGGTGGTCGACGGTCACCCCCAGCATCCCTGCTGCAGGACGCGCACCGGTATGTCGATCGACGACGTGCTCGCGTACGCTCCTGAGCACCACCCGGTCGTGCGGCTGGCGCTGCTCCGTGTCCCGGCCGACCGCTGGCAGGGGGCCGGCGACTGGCCGGAACGATTGCGTGACGGCGACACGCTCCTCCTCCCGCTGCACCCCTGGCAGCGGAACCATGTGCTCGCGCACCACCCCGACCTGGCCGTCGTGGAGGAGACGATCCCGGCCCGGCCGCTGCTGTCGCTGCGTACCCTCGCCCCGCTGGACGTCCTGCCGGGCTGCCACATCAAGACGGCGCTCGACGTGCAGGTCACCAACTACCGGCGCACCATCACCCCGGCCGAGGTCGCCGACGGGCCCCCGCTGTCCGACCTGGTCGCGGCCGTCATCGACAAGGCCGGGTATCGCGGCAGCCTGCGCGTCCTGCGGGAGCTGGGCGGCGGCGCGGTGCGCGTGGACGGACAGCCCTCCGAGAGCCTGGCCGCGATGATCCGGGAGTCTACCCAGTGCCACCTCGACGCCGGAGAGATCGCGGTTCCGCTCACCGCCGTCCACGCGACCGGAGCCGCCGTGGTGTCGGGGGATCCGGTGCGCTGGCTGGCGGATGTCGCCGGGCTCGTCCTGCCGCCCGCTCTGACTCTGCTCTCCATGGGAGTGGCGCTGGAGGCCCACGGCCAGAACACCCTGGTCGTGCTGCGGGACGGGCGGCCGGTGCGGGTGCTGTACCGGGACCTGGACGGCGTGCGGGTCAGCCCACGCCGCCTGGCCCGCTGCGGTTTCACGCTGCCGCCGTTGCTGGGCACGCGAGCGGGCGATGACGTGGCCGCTCTGCACACCAAGCTGTTCGGCGGCCTGATCAGCGGAGTCTTCAGCGAGTTGGTCGACGTCCTCAGCCGGACGCGGGCGGCCGATCCCCGGGCGCTGTGGAGCGCGGTGGCCGACGTCGGCCACCAGGTGTACGCCGACCTGCCGGACCAGGAGGACGCGGCGGCGTTCTTCGGCGACACGACGCCGCTGAAGGCGACCGTCGCCATGCGCCTGGCCGAGAACCCCGGCAAGGCCCAGTGGACGCCCGTCCCCAACCCCCTGGCGCTGTGCCGTTGATGCCCTGCACCGACCGCTGTCCCCCTGGAGCGACCACATGAACACCGGCACCGCCACCCACGCCACCACGATCGACACAAGCACGCCGGTGACGACAGCCGACACCGTCACCGCCCACACGCTGCTCAACTGCCTGATCCGCGAGGTGTCAGCCCCCGAGTATCAGGTGACGGTCGACGACGACCACCTCCTGCTACGACTGCCCCGCCGGGGAATCCTGCTGCGTTCCCCGCTGCGCAGGGTCTCGCTGATCGGAGCCCACCGCTTCCAGGGCCCCGTGCAGCAGCTCGACAACGACGCCTGGGTGACAGTCGGCTGGAGAGAGCTGGCCGGATACATCCAGGACGAACTGCAACTGCGTACGGGTGTCGCCAACGAGGAGTTCCTGAGTCAGGTCGCCGACAGCCGTGAGACCATCCGCACCGCGCTGGAGGAACGGGCGGGCGCCTCGCCGCACCCGGATCCGTACGTGGCGTCGGAGCAGTCCCTCGTGCTCGGCCATCGCTTCCACCCCACTCCCAAGTCCCGCACCGGCGACCCGGCGGACTGGCTCGCGTACGGCCCGGAGACCGGCGCGTGCTTCCGTCTGCGCTACCTGGCCGTGCGCCGGCATCTCGTGTGCGAGGAGGGAGAGTTGCGGGAGATGGACGCGCTGTGCCCGGCGGCCGATCCGGGATTCGCGATGCTGCCGGTGCATCCCTGGCAGTACCGGCTGCTTCAGGCTCACGACCGGCTACGGGAGGCCCTGGCCGCCGGCGATGTCGTCGACGCCGGGGTGAGCGGACCCGAGCTGGTGCCGACGGCTTCGGTGCGCACGCTGTACGACCCTGACAGCGACACCTTCCTGAAGTTCAGCCTGAACGTCCGCCTCACCAACTGCGTCCGCAAGCATGCCGGTTACGAGCTGTCCGGTGCCGTCGCCCTCAACCGCCTGCTCCAGCCCGTCTTCGCCGAACTCGCCGGCCGCTTCCCGGGGTGTGCGCTCCTGGCCGAACCCGGCTACCGCACCCTCGACACCGCAGGCGACACCGCTCTCCTGGAGGGCCTCGCTGTCATCGTCCGCTCCGGCCTGCGCCACCATCTGCGTCCCGGGGTGACACCCCTGCTCGCCGCCGCGGTGGCGGACGAGTACCCGACCAGTACAGCCCACGTCTCCCAGCTGCTCGCCCGCGGCGACGGGGACGTCCTGGCCTGGTGGGACGCGTACCTACGACTGCTGCTGCCACCGGTGCTGGCCGCCTACTTCGAACACGGCGTCGTCCTGGAACCCCACCTGCAGAACGTCGTCGTCGGTGTGAACGCCGACGGTACTCCCGCGCAGATGCTCTTCCGCGACCTGGAGGGCACCAAGCTCCTGCCCCACCACCACCGGAACACCCTCGCCGACCTGTCCGAGGGCGTCCGGAGCCCCCTCACCTACGACCCCGAACGCGGCTGGAACCGGGTCGCGTACTGCCTCCTGGTCAACCACGCCGCCGAAGTCCTCAGCGCCCTGGCCGACCTCGACCCGCCCCTTGAGCCCGCCCTCTGGGGCCTGGTCCGCGACCACCTCGACGCCTACGCCCGCACCGCCGGCGAACCCCCTCGCCTGCGCGCCCTGCTCTCCGGCGTACCACTGCCCGCCAAGGCCAACCTCCTCCTGCGCTGGGCCCGCCGGGCCGACCGGCACGCCACCTATGTGCCCCTACCCAGCCCCCTCGGCGCGGACTTCCCCCGCGAGGTGATCCGGTGAGGCCCGACCTGCTCGACCTCATCGCCAAACTGACCGACGACGACCTGCCCGCGTACGTCTACGACCTCCCGGCCCTGCGCGAGCACGTGCACGCGATCCGGGCCGCACTGCCGGAACGCGTCGAGCTGCTGTACGCGGCCAAGGCCAACTCCGATCCCCGAATCCTGCGAGCCCTGGCCGCGCACGTCGACGGATTCGAGGTGGCCTCCGGTGGGGAACTGAGCCACGTCCGCAAGCTCGTCCCCGATTCGCCGCTCGCCTTCGGGGGCCCCGGCAAGACGCAGACAGAGCTGGCCCAGGCGCTGGAAGCCGGAGTGGAGCGCCTGCATATCGAGAGCGAACACGAACTACGTCTCCTTGCCACCCTGCTGGGCGACCGGAGCGCGGACGTCCTCCTGCGCGTCAACCTGCCCATCGACTTGGGCGATGTCGCCCTCGCCATGGGCGGCCACCCGAGCCCCTTCGGCATGGATCCCGCGCAATTGGACGGCTGCCGGGAGCTGATCGCCTCCGACCCGCGCATCCGTCTGCGCGGACTGCACTTTCACCTGGCCAGCGGACTGCGGGCCCAGGCCCAACTGGCCCTGATCGACAAGATCCTGACCTGGGCCGAAGGCTGGGCTCAGGACCGCGCAGCAGACTTGGCCGAAGTGAACGTCGGAGGGGGAATGGGCGTCGACTACACCCACGCCCACCAGGTGTTCGACTGGTCCGCGCTCGGCGCGGGACTGGCCCGGATCCTGACCCGCCACCCTCGCCTCACGCTGCGGATCGAGCCGGGCCGTTCGGTCACCGCGTACTGCGGCTGGTACGTCACCGAGGTCCTGGACATCAAGTTCAGCCGCGGGGAGGCGTTCGCGGTGCTGCGCGGAGGCACTCACCATCTGCGCACTCCGGCCGCCAAACAGCACGACCAGCCCTTCGAGGTGATTCCCGACGACCTCTGGCTGCGGCCCTGGGACCGGCCCGAGACCCGTCGCGAGCCGGTGACTCTGGTCGGACAGCTGTGCACGCCGAAGGACGTCCTGGCCCGCCGCGTCACAGTGGAGCGGCTGCGCGTCGGCGACCGAGTCGCCTTCGCCATGGTCGGCGCCTATGCCTGGAACATCTCGCACCACGCGTTCCTCATGCACCCTCACCCGACCTTCCATCACCTGGACGATGCCGAGGTGTCCGTCGCCTGCGGCACGTACGCCCCTCAGATGTCATGAGCGAGAGCTCCCGCCTGCCGGTGACAGCCACACTCGCCGTCCGGAACTTCCGCCGCTACCTGCTCGGACAGCTGACCTCCAACATCGGAACGTGGATGCAGCGTGCCGCCCAGGACCTGCTCGTCCTCCACATCACCGGCAACAGCGGCAGCGCGGTCGGCGTCGTGACCGCACTTCAGTTCCTGCCGCAGACCCTGTTCGGCCTGACCGGAGGCATCCTCGCCGACCGGTACCCCAAGCGACGGATCCTGCTGCTGACCCAGACGGCCATGGGAGTGCAGTCACTCCTACTCGGACTGCTGACCGTCACCGGCGCGGTGAACCTGCTGTCCGTCTACGTGCTGGCCTTCGCCCTCGGCACCGCCACCGCCGTGGACAGTCCCGCCCGCAACGCCTACATCTCCGACCTGGTCGATCGGGAGCGCGTGGCCACCGCGGTCAGCCTGAACTCCGCCCAGTTCAACGTGGCCCGCACCGTCGGCCCCGCCCTCGCCGGCCTGACCGTCGCCGCCTTCGGCACGGGCCCGGTGTTCCTCGTGAACGCGGCCTCCTACCTGGCCGTCCTCTACGGCCTGGTCGCCATCCGTACGGACAACCCAGGCGGGCACGGTCGACCCCGACCCGGGCGTACCCGACTGCGCGACGCCTTCCGCCACATCGCCTCCACCTCGGAACTGCTCCTGCCGATCAGTCTCATTGCCTTCGTCGGCACCTTCGGCCTCAACTTCCAGGTCACCATCTCCCTCGTCGCCATCACGGACTTCCACACGGGCGCCGCCGCTTTCGGCTACCTCTCTGCCGCATACGCCTTGGGCAGCCTCATCGGCGCGGTGTACGGGGCAAGCCATGGCAAGCCGCCGACCTTACGCCGCCTGATCTCCACCACGATCGTCTTCGGGGCATTGGAAGCCGCGCTCGGCCTGATGCCGGACTGCGGTTCGTTCATGGCCCTGCTGATCCCCACTGGTTTTGCCGCGGTGATCGTGACCACCACCGCCAACGCGCTGACCCAGCTTCATGCCGACCCACACCTGCGAGGCCGCGTCATGTCCGTCTACTTCCTGGTCCTCCTCGGCGGCACCCCCGTAGGCGCCCCGCTGGTCGGTTTGGTGTCGGACACCCTCGGCGCCCGCTCGACCCTGGTCCTGGGCGGCGTCGTCTCAGCGTTCTCCACACTCGTGCTCTCCGTCTTGATCAAAGGCCGGACCCAACGACTCACCCGCGGCGCAGGAGCGGCCGCCGTCACCAACCCGCCCTTCGCCTCCGCCCAGCCAACAGGCGGCCGGCAGCCCGACCTGTGACGCATCCGCAGGGCCGGGCCTTTGCTGTCCGTCGAGTCCCGGCGCGGCCTCCGTAGGGCCGAACCCCGAGGCAACCGGCCTGGCATGGGCTGTCTCACCATGTCCAGCCGTGGCCGCCGCTGTTGTGGGACAGGGCCAGGACAGCGGTGGCCACGGTGAGGCACTGGGTCGGGCGGCCCTGGCGGAAAAGGGCAGCAAGGGCCCAGGCGAGAGCCGTGTACCACGGCATCGACCACGGTGCCGCGAGGACCCAGGCGAAGGCCAGCGCGAACGGCAGGGCGCCGACAGCGGGGGCGTCCGGAGTGGGGCCGCGGCGGAGCACCCACGCCAGCGCGAGCATGACCACCGGCCACAGCACGCTGACGATCGTCGCAGTTGTGTGAGGGCCCAGGGCCGCGGTGCCGTACCGGTCGAAGACCGCCCACAAGGAGGGTGTGGAGACCAGTCGGGAGGCGGCGGAGAGCGGGACCAGTGCGTGCGCGCCGTAGGCGCCGTAGAGCGCGGCCAGGGTCAGCGCGGCCGCGCCTGCCTGCCGGGCGGCCGGTCGCCAGGCGCCTGAACGCAGCAGCGGCATGGCCAGTCCGACGCCCAGCAGGCCGGCGCTGACCTTCACGCCGCAGGCGAGGCCGACCAGTCCTCCCACGATCAGGTCGTGGTGCCATCGGGTAGACCTGCGGGCGAGGTGGATCGCGCAGAGGGCCAAGCCCGCGACGAGGGTGTCCAGATGCCCGCCTGCGACCAGCACGCCGATCAGCAGCGGGTTGGCGCTCCACAGCAGGCCCGCGCGGACCGGATCGTCGGCGGTGCGCAGCAGCAGGTACCCGGCGCCGACGAAGACGGCGGCGTTCGCGAGCATCAGTGCCCATATGGTCAGCCACGGCCGTTCCTGGCCGACGAACGCCGCCGCGCCCTGCCACCACGTCGCCACCGGCCCGTACACGGAAGGTGTGTTCCGCCACCCCTCGCTCACCAGGTGGGCGTACGCGCCGCCCAACCGGGCGGGAGTCGTCACGTACGGGTCGCCGCCGAGCGCGGCGATACGGCCGTACGCGGCGTAGCTGGCCATGTCGGAAGAGCCGACCGGGGTGAGGTTGGCCACGGCCAGCGCGGTGAGCGCGCCGAGCCGGAACAGGAGCCGGGCATCGGGTCTCCAGCCTCGCTCATGGGCCCTGAGCATGCCCAGCACGCCCCAGCACGACAGCACGATCGCCACGATCGTGACCGTCTGGGAGACGGTGTCGGACATGGCAGGCAGCCGAAGCCAGGTGATCGGTGCCCTGAGTGTGTTGTGGTTGGGCGCGCTCGCGCCGACCAAAGCGAACAGTGCGACACCGGCCCCGGCCGTCCACACCGCTGGGCGCGGTGCCGGCCGGTCGACGACCGTCAGCCTCCACGGGGAAATTCCCCGCATCGAGCTCATGAGACGCAAAGCCCACTCATTATGGTTGGTCGTCAAGGTCACTCTCCGGGTGTTGCTTCAATTCGCGGTGTGGACATCCGTGACGATCTTGTCCGCGAACTTGCAGCCCTTGCTGCTGCCGGGCATCTCCGTCGCCGCCGCACCGCCGCTCCTCCGGCAGACTCCCCAGCAGCTGCCGCAACAGTTCCTCGTCCGTGGCGGGCAGCTTGTCGACGAACCGGGCGAGCACGGCTTCGCGGTCCGGGTCGGACTCCAGCGCTCGGTGTATCCGGCGAGCGGTCATGCCGGGGAGTCCGTCACCGGCGCGTACACACACGAGCGGCCCTGCCTGGTCCGGATCGGTGCTCCCTTGTCGTGCATCCGGGACGGCACGGTCGCCGCCGTGCTGTACGCGAGGTCGTCGCCCAGGCTGCACAGCAGCTCACCCGCGGTCAACGCCCGGCGGGCGGACCGCGGCAGGGCAGGCACCTCGGCCCCCGGGGAGCCCGGCCGCCGCCTGCGGGTGGCGGGCCCGGAGGTCACGAGTCAGCTTCCTTCCCTCATTGTCTACAGATCGTGTAGACGCCGGCGTGCCGCCGAGTGTGCCACGCCCTCCCGTGCACCACCCAATCCGGTACGCGGCTCGCCGGTAGTACCGGGCACGGGCTCGGCGCGGTCACCACCGTCACAGGCGGTGCATTCCGGGAGCCGAGGGCGAGCACTCTGACCAGATCGACAGCATCGGGCTCAGGTGTGGTGTGATCAGCGTCCGGCAGGCACTCGCACTCGCGTCCCGCGCGATCCTCCGCGGCGAGACTTCGGGCTGGGGCGGTTGCCGGCGTGTTGCGAGCCCGGCTTACTCTTACAACTTGTAGGAGTTGCCGGGAGTGTCAGCCCGCCCCGGGCCAGGCCCCCCGTGGGGTCTCACGGTGGGGCGGCTTGGCGGCGGTGGCGTGTGCCTGGCCGAGGGGTGGCGAGTATGAGTGAACACCGGCGCCGATCGTCGGGGAGGACCGGACCGTCCGGCTCGGACGGCATGCCGCACAGCGGCCGGGCAGCGGCGCGCAGGGCTGCCCGGGCAGCGGGCGGGAGGGGCGGCCACGCGACGGACGCGCGACGTGAGGACGCCGGACGCTCCGGCCGGACGGACAGGCGTCGAGCGCGGGCCGGGCGTTCCGGCCGGCGCCGCCTCATCGACTACCCGCGGGCGGGCAAGCACGGCTTCGGGCGATGGCTGCCCTCGTGGAAGTTGGTGTCCGGCACGTTCCTGTTGTTCCTGGGCTGTGTGGTGGGCCTGGTCGGGTACGCCTACGCCACGACGACGATCCCCAGCGTGAACCCCAGCACACAGGCGCAGAGCAACACGTACTACTGGTCGGACGGCTCGGTCATGACGACACAGGGGTCTACCAACCGGCAGAACGTCGATCTCGCCGAGGTTCCGAAGCTGGTGCAGTGGGACTTCCTCGCGGCGGAGAACGCCACCTTCTACACCGACCCCGGTATCGACACGCAGGGCATGCTCCGCGCCGTCTACCACATGGCCTCCGGCGGCGAGGTGCAGTCCGGTTCCACCATCACCCAGCAGTTCGTGAAGAACACCTACCTGACCCAGGACCAGTCGGTCACCCGCAAGCTCAGGGAGATCATGATCTCCCTGAAGATCGGTGGCCAGTTGTCCAAGCAGCAGATCCTGCAGGGCTATCTCAACAGCTGCTACTACGGCCGTGACGCCTACGGCATCGAGGCCGCGGCGCGCACCTACTACCACGAGCACGCCTCCCAGCTGACCGTCAGCCAGGGCGCCTTCATCGCCGCCACGGTCAACGAGCCGAGCGTGCTCATGCACGCCGATACTGACCCGCAGGCCAAGGCCCAGGCCACGGCGCGCTGGAAGTACGTGCTGGACCGCATGGCCAAGATCAACAAGATCACCGCCGCGCAGGAACAGCAGTACCTGACCGCCGGGTTCCCGACGCCCAAGCCCTACTCTCCGTCGGCGGGGATGGACGGGCAGACCGGCTATCTGGTGCAGACCGCCGAGAAGTACGTCGAAGCCCACACGTCCCTCACGGACCAGCAGTTGGGGCACGGCGGATACCAGATCTACACCACCTTCAACAGGCAGAAGGTGAACGCGTTGTCGGCGTCCGTGGCGGCGATGGAGAAAAAGCACCTCGACCCGAAGCTCCGCTCGGCCGACAAGGACGTCCAGGTCGGCGCGGCGTCCATCGATCCGTCCACCGGCGCGGTCGTGGCCCTGTACGGCGGCGCGGGCTGGAACAAGGGCCACTGGACCAACAACGCGGATGCCACGGGTGTGCCGGTCGGCTCCACCTTCAAGCCCTTCGACCTGGCCGCGGGCCTCGACCACGGCGCCGTCCTGTCTCCGGGGCAGCCGGCCTCGCCGATCACCCCGGACTCCAAGTTCAACGGCGACGACGGCATCACCATCAAGAACCAGCAGGGCCAGGAGATGCCGGACCCGGGCGACCCCTCGGGCCTCCTGCACCAGCGCAACGACGTGCCCACGAAGTGGGGTTACATCACGCTGCGCAAGGCGATGGAACAGTCGGTCAACACCCCCTACGTCCAGCTCGGCGAGTACGTCGGCTACGACAACGTGGAGAGCGAGGCCATCAAGGCGGGTCTGTTGCGCAAGAGCCTTCAGTACGACACCCCCGGCTTCTACATCGGTACCTCCACCCCCTCGGCGATCCGCATGGCCGACGCGTACGCCACCTTCGACGACAGCGGCGTCCAGCACGAGCCGTACTCGGTGACCAAGGTCGTCGCGAACGGCCTCCGGCTGACCGGCTTCGCGGCGCCCAAGGGCATCACCGCCATGCCCACCTCGACCGCCGACACCGTGACCGACGTCCTGCAAGGTGTCGTGAAGAGCGGAACCGGCACCAACGCCCAGGCCCTGGGCCGCCCGGTGGCCGGCAAGACCGGTACGACCGACGACTACAAGTCCGCCTGGTTCATCGGCTACACCCCGCAAATGGTCACGGCCGTCAGCATGTTCAAGGAGGACCCGAAGAACTCCGGCCTCCAGTCGATGAAGGGCGTCGGCGGCTTCTCCAAGGTCTTCGGCGCCGACATGCCCACCGAGGTGTGGACCGGCTACATGACCGCCGCCCTCCAGGGACAGCCCGTCCAGCAGTTCCCGCCCGCACCCACACTGGGCCAGAGCACCGACGAATACGGCGCACCCTCACCCACCCCTTCCGCCACTGCGACCCAGAGCACCCCCACGGCCACCCCGACCGCACCGGACACACCGAGCCCCACCGGACCGTGTCACGGGCACAAGAAGAACTGCGTCAGCCCGAGCCCGACCGACACCGCCGGCACCACGACCGGCGGCACGACCGGCGGCACGAACGGCGGTGCGGGCGATGGCGGACTGCTCGGCGGTACCACCGGCGGTGGTACCTCACCCACACCCACGACCAGCCCACCGGCCACGGCCGGCACCCGTGGACGGGCGCCGCGCTGATCCACGGCGCTCTCGGCACCCAAGCTGGTGACTGCCATCGGCGCGAGGCTCGTCGGCGTTGTCATGGTGACAGGGTGCGTGCAGCCAGGCGGCGAAAGACGGCGTTCATGACAGCCGGTGTCCGATCCCGGCTGCCGTGGCGACGGTGAGGTGGCTGTGGGTCTCACGCGGCTTGCGGCGCAACCGGGTCAGGTACTGATCCCCAGTGTTGTGGCCGACCGTGCGCCTGGTCGGGCCAGTCCGCCCGACCAGGGCGCGACGGTGTACGAGGCCTCGTCGGCGGATGAGTGCGCCCAGCGGCCGGAATTCCGTCAGGGACGGTGTGAGGCGGGCACCGCGCACGGTCGCGCCGTGCCGGACCGCGCCCAGGACGAATCGCCGGGCGTGGCCACGGGCCGCGGGCCGGTTCGTCGGATGGCGGCCGGCAGGCGGGCGGCGCGTTTGGGGAGTCGGCACGGAGTGGGGCAGATGGTCGTTGCCTTCGGCGGAGAATCCGTACGGGCGGTTGGTGAGCCGGTGCTGGGAGCTGAGGCAGGCGACGGGGGCGTGGATGCCGTGGGCACGCATGGCCTGGCACACGTTCCGGCCGTCCGATGTCCAGGGCGGCCGTCGCGACGCCGTGCCGGTCAGGCGCGGGGCGGCGGCACCGTCGGCGGCAGGACTGGGCGAAGTCCTCCTCGGACAGGCCACGGCGCATTACGTCGAGGAGGCTGTGATCGTCCTCAACGACCAAGATCTTCGGGCGCACCGTCCGCCGTCGGTCCGGCGGAGGACGGGATCACACCTGCTCTTCCTCCGGTGTGGCGGTCCGGCGGCTGCGCAGAAACTCAAGGAGAAGAGGAAGCAGTGACACGACGACGATCAAAGCGACCAGTGGCAGCAGATAGCGGTCGACGTTCGGGATCGAGGATCCCAGCGCGTATCCGCCGAGCGTGAGGCCGAGGCTCCACACCAACCCGCCGACGACCTGCCAGATCGTGAACGTTCGCACCGGCACGCCCAGGGCGCCCGCCATCGGGTTCAGCACGGTCCGCACGACCGGCACGAAGCGAGCGAGCACGACGGCCTTCGCGTGTCCGTAGCGCTCCAGCAGTTCTTCGGCGCGCTCTGCTCCCTCGTGCAGCTTCTTCGAGCGACTGCGGGTGAGCAGGGCCCCGCCCGCCTTCCGGCCGAGGAGATACCCGACCTGGGCGCCGGCCAGCGCGCCGACGGCCGCCGACACCAGCAGCGGCCCGAGCGAGAGGTGCAGGCTCTGGTGGGACGAGCCGGTGCAGAGCAGGCCGGCGGTGAACAGCAGCGAGTCACCGGGCAGGAAGAAGCCGATGAGCAGCCCTGTCTCCGCGAACATCACCACGCCGACGCCGAGCACGCCGAAGGCGGCCAGCAGCGACTTGGCGTCGAGCACGTTCACGGCGAGCTGCGCCGCGAGGTGCAGTGGTGGAATCATGCGGCCGAAGCCCCTCTCTGGGAGCGATGTGATGTCGTCGAGCGGATAGTTGTGAACGGCTACACCAGAGTAGACGGTCTACTCGAATGTAGACGATCGTTCGCTGCAGTGCGCTCCTGACGGCGCGTGGCCGGCAGCTGCCATCCGTGGTCGCGGATCGGGCCGACTTCGTAGCCCCGCTCCGCGCAGGTGTCGAGGATACGGGGCACCGCGCCGAGGGCCGAGCGCCAGGCGCCGGGGGCGGAGGTGCAGTCCGAGTCGTGCAGCAGGATCGTGCCGCCGCCGTCGAGGTCCGCCGTCACCGTCCGGTGGACGGACTCGGGCGTGGCCCGTGCCGTCCAGTCCTCGCCCCAGCAGGTCCACAGCACGGGGGTGAGGCCGAGGCGCCGGGCCGACACATGGGCGGCGGTGGACATGATCCCGTACGGCGGCCGAAAGAGCGTCGGCAGCGTTCCGGTGATGTCGGCGACCGTGTCGCGGGCGCGGGCGAAGTCGTCGTACGTCGCGCGCGGGCCGCGCAGCAGCAGAGGCCGGTGCCGCCAGCCGTGGACAGCGATCTCGTGGCCGGCCGCCGCGATCTCGCGTGCCACACCGGGGGAGCGGTGAGCCTCGCTGCCCAGCAGGAAGAAGGTGGCGCGCACCCCGCGCCGGTCGAGCAGCCGCAGGAAGAACGGGGTGGACAGCGGGTCGGGTCCGTCGTCGAAGGTGAGGGCGACGTGGTCCGCGCGGCCCCGGCCGGACAGGCGCGGCATGGTGCGGTTGCGCAAGGGCCCGAAGGTGGAGACGACGGGCGCGCAGTGGACCGCGGCGAGGGCGGCGGCGGGCAGGGCGGCCAGTGCGGCCGTGCGTAGCGGGCGGGAGGTCCTCACGAGTGGTGCCCCTCCTCGATGAAGGCCGGCGCGAGCCGGTCCAGGTCGGGGCCGTGGCCCAGGGCGCGCATCAGCGCGGGTCCGTCGTAGGTCGTCGCGACCCCGGTGCCGACGGCGCATGCCCAGACCGCGCAGGCGGCGGCGCCGGTCACCGGGAGCCGCCGGGTGCGCAACCGCCGCCGGCCCGGTCCGGGCGGCGGGGGATTCTGGCTCCGGTCCCGGAGCCCTGATCGGTGAACGCGTGCTATCTCGGCCGCCGGCCCGCCGTCCTGCGTCCGGGCGAAGAGGGCGAGCCCCGTTGCCCGCTGCCGGGCTCCGAGCGGACCGTCGATCAGGTCGCACAGCATTGCTTTGAGATCGGCTGGGTCCCGGATCCAGACGGCAGCACCAGCCTCGTCCAGGGCGGCCGCGTTGGTCAGCCCGTGTCCCGGTATGCAGCGGTAGCTGGCGACCGGCAGGCCCGAGGCGAACGCCTCCAGGGAGGTGAGGCCACCGGCGTTCTGGACGAGGACGTCGGCGGCACGCATCAGGCCGGGCATGTCGTCGACCCAGCCGAAGGCGTACTCGATCCCGTCCGCCCGCAGCTGCTCGGCCAGGGCTTCGTTCCGGCCACATACGACGACCGGGACGGCGGCGCCGGAGTCACGCAGCTCCAGAGCCACCTTGCGGACCGGGCCGACACCCCAGGAGCCGGCGACCAGAAGGGCGAGCGGGGCGTGCTCGGGCAGACCGAACGCCGCCCGCGCGCGGGCCCGTCGCCCGGCGTCGCAGGGGCGGAAGCGGGGGTCGGTGACGGGTCCGCACACCCGTACGTCCCTGGCTCCGGCGTTTCGCGCCTGGTTGGCGGGTACCGCGTGGGCGGCGAGGTGGACGTCCACACCATCTGCCACCCACAGTGGATGCACCGAGAAGTCGGTCAGGTAGGTGACGACGGGGACGGTGAGGCGCCCCTTCAGACGCAGATTGCCCAGCACCCGGCTGGCTCCTGGGTACGTGGAGACCACGGCCCCGACGTCCGGGCGCAGCACGCGCAGCACACGGTCCTCGGAGGTGCGCAGCAGGGCCCTCGCCACAGGGCCGCTGCCGCCCGCGCGTTCGGTGCCGGCGTAGATCCGCTGGTAGGCCCAGGGGGCCATGACGAGCATGCGGTGGTAGCCGTCCCGGACGGCCCGGCCGAGTCCGGCGGGCAGCAGATCCATCAGGTCGTACCGGTCGACGCTGAAGCCGTCTGCCGCGAGCCGGCGCTCCAGCTCGCCGGCGGCACCGTCGTGACCGGCTCCGACGCTCGCCGAGACGACCGCGACCCGGCCCGCGCTGCGCGGCGTGGCCCGCTGCTGCGGAATGGCGCCCGCAAGGGCGGGGCCGGGCGCCGTGCTTCCGGCATGGGGCATGGGCTTTTCCTCCGCACGTGAAGGGAGCGACGGAACTCTACGACATGTAGTAGTCCGAGTGTTGAAGCCCGGAGCATACCTTCTACAACTCGTAGTCGGATGCCGGGTAGGCCTTACGGACTCGTGGCGAAGGAAGGTGGCCGGTGAAGGACCCGAGGGACGAGGAAGCCAGTCAGGACGGCGGGCAGGCGGGCCCGCTGCGAACTGGACAGCCGTATCCGAACGGCGGACGGCGCCCCCCTCGGTGGCGAGGGCGTCAGCGGGTGAGCATGCGCTGGTCGTCGCCGGTGCTGAACCTGAAGGGCAGGGCGATGCGGTCGAGAACGAAACGCTCGCCGGGGGGTGAGGACCCTCCGGCCGCACCGGGACGGGAAGCCTTACGGACTTCGCCGACTACCAGGCCGCTGACCAGGGATAATGGAGAACTTTGACTGGAGTGCCTAGGGTCGGCGCGTGGCTTTTATTATGGTGTGCGAGGATGACGCGGCGGTCCGCGACGTCCTCAAGCGCGCACTCGAGCACGACGGCCATACGATCGCAGTCGCTTCTACGGCCGATGGTCTGCTGCGGCACCTTGAGCCGGTCCCTCACCTGGTCGTCCTGGATCTGGGGCTCCCGGACGCTGACGGCCGCGATGTCTGCCTGGCGCTGCGGGCACGTGGCGTTGATGCCCCGGTGCTGATGCTCACCGCTCTGGATGGCATGCATCACAAGGTGGGCGGCTTCGAGGCGGGAGCCGACGATTACATGACGAAGCCGTTCGACCTCCCGGAGTTGCTGGTGAGGGTCCGCGCCCTGCTACGCAGAACAACCGCGGCCACCCCGGCAGGGGGCGTCGTTCTCGATCCGGCGAAACATGTCGTGATCTACGGTTCGGCAAGCGAGAGCCTGACGCCGACCGAGTTTCGTTTGTTGGGCAGGCTTATCGCTTCGCAGGGCGACGCTGTACGCCGCCACGCCCTCGTTGCTGCCGGTTGGCCGCATGGCGCGCAGGTCAGCGACAACACCCTTGACTCCTTCGTTCGCCGGCTACGGACCAAACTCGGTGCGCTGGGCGTGGCCGATCGCCTGGCGACGGTCCGTGGGGTGGGTTACCGATGGGAGTGACGGGCTTCCGTGGGAGAGTCGTCGCGCTGGCGGTGCTGATCGCGACAGCGGTGGTCGCAGTGCTGGTGGTGGTCTCACACGTGTTGCTGAGCCGGGTGACCGACGCCGACGCGAGAGCTCTGGCGCATTCGCGTGCAGAGGCGGTGGCGGCGAACGTAACCGTGCGCAGTCGCCACGTCGTGCTGATCGAGGGCGGCAACGAAGCGCTCGACACGGTCTCGTGGGTGTATGCCGATGGGCGCCTCATTGACGGGATCGTGCCGGGCAGCGTCCTTGACCGCGTCCAGGCGCTTGCCGGCTCCGGGAAGTCCCAGACCACCACGGTTGGCAGTCACCTTCTGTATTCCCAGCCGATCCGGCTGGAAGGCCACCGCGTCGTGGCGGTCGTGAGGGTGGATCTGACGCCGTACGAGACGTCGGAGCAGCGCAGCCTGGCGATGGCGCTCATGTTGGGTGGCATCTCGATCCTGCTCGCAGGCGTCGTCGCATACCTCATGGTGGGTCGTGCGTTGCGGGTGGTTCACGACATGGCCGCCCTTGCCGACGACTGGGGCGATCACGAACCCGGGCGCCGATTCGACCTGGGCGTTCCTCGCGATGAATTCGGGGAGCTCGGGCGAACTCTCGATCGCCTGCTTGACCGCGTGGACAACGCGCTCGCGGACGAGCGCCGGCTCACCGATGAGATCGCCCACGAGTTGCGGACGCCCTTGACGGCCCTGCGGGGCGAGGCACAGTTGGCGCAGCTCTCCGGTCACCATGTGGCACCGGAGTCCGTCCTGACCGAGGTCGACCGCCTGAACACGGCGATCACGACGATTCTTGGTGCCGCCCGGACGCGGATCGACGGCGGTACCCGCTGCGATCTCCGGGCGGCGGCGCGACAGGCGATCGCTGGTCGCTCCATCGAACTCGCCATCCCGGCCAACATCGATGTCGCCGTGGCAAGCGAACTGGTCGTGGCCGTGTTGTCCCCCCTGCTGGAGAACGGCCTGCGGCATGCGAGGTCGCGCGTTTGGGTCACGGCGTGCATCCAGCCCCAGGGGGCCGTGATCGATGTCCTCGACGATGGCCCGGGGTTCGATCCAGCGGAGGTTGACCGGGTCTTCGAAGCGGGCGTGAGCAGCGGCAACGGGCACGGGTTGGGGCTGGCCGTGGTAAGGCGTCTCGCCACGTCCGCGGGAGTGGCAGTCCGTGCGATCGCGGATGGTAACGGCCGCGTCGAGGTGACATTCCCCACGCCATAGGCGACTGCGTAGTCAGGTTGTGTGCAGGTTGGCCGAACCAATCTCGTCGCATGACGACGACAAGCGAAGCCCGCACGCGCCGCAGTGGGCGGCTGATGCTGAACAAGGTTCCCGAGGTCACCATCTGGTTCTGGGTGATCAAGGTCCTGTGCACGACCGTCGGTGAGAGTTTCGCCGACTGGATCAACATGAAGCTGGGCGTCGGCCTGGTGAACACGGCCTGGATCTTCACCGCGGTCTTCGTGGCGGTTCTGGGCGTCCAGCTACGGCTGAAGCGGTACGTCCCGTTCCCGTACTGGCTGACCGTGGTCGTTGTCAGTGTCACGGGCACGCTGTACACCGACATCCTGACCGACCAGCTCAACGTGCCGCTGTGGATCAGCTCCGCCGTGTTCTCGGTCCTGCTCGCCGTGGTCTTCGGCGTGTGGTGGCTGCGCGAGCGCACCCTGTCGATCCACTCGGTCACGACGCTGCCGCGTGAGTCGTTCTACTGGCTCGCCGTTCTCGTCACCTTCGCGCTCGGCACCGCGACCGGCGACTGGACCCTCGAGCTCACCGGCTGGAGCCCGGGAGTCTCGGTCCTGCTGCCGCTCGGCCTCATCGCGGCGATCACGCTGCTGTGGAAGTTCGGCGCGAACCCGGTGCTGTCCTTCTGGCTCGCCTACATCCTGACCCGCCCCCTGGGCGCCAACATCGGCGACTGGCTCGCCTCCCCGAAGGTCGCTCAGCCGGGCGAACCGACCGGTCTCGCGCTGGGCACCTTCACCACCAGCCTGATCTTCCTCGGCCTGATCCTGGCGACTGTCGTCTACCTGACGGTGACGCGCTCCGACGTGACCGAGACCTACGAGGCCACTCACACCCCGCAGATCACCGCCAACCCGCACAGGGAGCGCATCGCGCTGGCGGGCTTCGGCCTTCTCGCCGTTGCCACCGGGGGTCTGCTGGTCTGGGGCCACAGCCGGCCGCACGTCGGCCCGGCGCCGGAGACCGACGCCACGTCCACCGTGCAACTCGCCCCCGGCCAGGCCGTGAAGCACTTCCCGCCCGCGAAGGTCGACGCACTGAGGGCACTCGCATCGACCTCGCTCAAGGACGCACGGTCGGGGAACGCGACCGGGGCCCACGCCGCTGCCCAGTCGCTGCGTGATCTCTGGGATGCCGACCAGGCTTCGCTGCAGCCGCTGGACAACACCGGCTGGACGTTCATCGACGCCCAGATGGACCAGGTCCTGAAGACCTTCGGCATCGACCACCCGAACCCGCCGATGTCGCCGGCGCAACAGGAAGCCGAACTCAACACCCTCCTCGTGGATATGCGCTGACAAACCTGATCGGCGCCGGGATCGCAGTCGTCGTCGGCGCGCTGCACCTTTCGGCGACGAGGCAGGCAAAGCAGTCGTCGGCCTTGACGGGCCTGCCACTCGAGGCCGGTATCGCGCCGCTCGTCGCGATACCGGCTTCATCCATCCGTCAGACCGTGTGCACTCAGGCGCGGCGGTGGCGCGTTCAGGGCCGGGCCGAACCCGGCCGCGATGCGCCGCGATGCCGACGCCGGCCGTCCAGCGGGTCGCGTCGTCGTTGGCGTGCGGGCGCTGTGCGGGCGGCAGCCGGAGCTGTCTTGGGTGCCGGATCGCGGCGTCGCTGCTTCCCGCCTTCGTCAGCGTGAGCAATCCGCATGGCCCCCGCCATGGGGGCCTTCGCGGGCGAGAGCCCGCGGGGACCCTTTTCGCGTGCTTTCCCCTCGCCGTCCGACGTCTGCCGGAGACCCGTCCACCGGCGGGGTCCGCCGCGTCCAGGGGACCGGATGCGGCGGACCGGGGTCGTTCAGCCCGCCTCGGCCGGTGTGAAGGTCACGTCCGCCGTGTCCACGGTGCCTCCGCGGCGGCCGGGGGCGTGCTGCCACTTCCAGTACAGGTTGGTGTGCGCGATCACCTGCTTAGGGGCCGGCGCACCGTACGCGGTGTGGTCCTCCGTGGTGTGCGCGTCGGCCACGAGTGTCGTGTCGTACCCGCGCACGAGGGCGCCGTGGAGGGTCGAGCGGACGCATGCGTCGGTCTGGGCCCCCGTGACGACGAGGTGGCCGACCCCGTGCTCGGCGAGCAGCCCCTCCAGCTCCGTCTCCTCGAAGGAGTCGCCGTAGCGCTTGTGGACGAGCGGCTCCGAGTCGTGGCGCTGCAGCTCCGGCACGTACTGCCAGCTCTCGCTGTCCTGCACGAGGTCGTCGTCGGAGTGCTGGACCCAGATCACCGGCACGTCCTCCGCACGCGCCTTGCCGATCAGGGTGTTGATGTTCGCGATCACGCTGTCGCGGTTGTGGGCGCCGGCCACCACCCCGTTCTGGACGTCGATGACGAGCAGCGCTGTGTTGGGCCGATCCGGCAGAGTCGTCATGGGGCTCCGGTTTCCTCTTGGGTGCCAGGTCGTCGGCACACCGTAGCGACAGCCACTGACAACCGGGTGCGAGGCCTCAGCGCAGCAGCTCGGCCAGGCGGCGCCAGGCGGCACGGGGCAGCGCGTCGCGGGGGCCGCCGTCGACCAGCTGGAGGGCCACGTGGTCCGCGCCCGCCGCGTGGAAGGACTCGAGCCGTGCCCGTACGCGGTCGTCGTCGCCCCAGGCGAACAACGCGTCGACCAGCCGGTCGCTGCCGCCGCCCGCGAAGTCGTCCTCGGTGAAGCCGAATTGCCCAAGGGCCTTGGTGTAGTTCGGCAGTGCGAGATAGGTGGCGAGGCTGTCGCGGGCCTTCCCCCGGGCGCTGTCCGGGTCCGTGTCCAGCACCACCTTCGTCTCCGGCGCGAGGAGCGGCGCGTCCCCCAGGATCCCGCGGGCCCGGGCGGTGTGTTCGGGCGTCACCAGGTACGGGTGCGAGCCTGCCGCGCGGTCGCGGGACAGCTCCAGCATCTTCGGACCGAGCGCGGCGAGGACACGACGTCCGGCGGGTACGCCCGCGGCGTCGAGCGCGTCCAGATAGCCGACCATGGCAGCGTACGGACGGTGGTAGCGCTCCGTCAGTTTGGCGTGGCTCACGCCCAGTCCGAGCAGGAAGCGTCCCGGGTGGGTCTTCTCCAGGTCGGCGAAGTGCGCCGCGGTCTCCGCCGCCTCGTACTGCCAGATGCTCTGGATGCCGGTCGCCACGACGATGCGCGAGGTCGCCTCGATCAGCGGCACCGCGTGGCGCACCCCGCTGCTGCCGCCCAGCCAGAGGGCCCCGAAGCCGAGCTGCTCCAGCTCGGCGGCGGACTCGGTGAGTTCGCCGCGCCTGGCCGGGTCCTCCGAACGCAGCCCGACACTCCAGATGCCGTAGCGCCCGACGGCTTCCTTCAGGGAGCCCGCGCTGCCCGTGCCCGTGACGTCGCCCATGGGGTCCGATCCCTCCGTACTCGGTGCTGCGTTCTGTCCGGCCTCGCGCCTGGATCACTTCATCACAGCAGAGCCCAACGGCCGGGAGATCCGGCGTATTCCACGCCGGGCGAGCCTCCAGGAGAGCCCTCGGACCGCCCCGCACCGCATGCCCCTTGACTTCGCGGGACCCCCGCGTCACATTCCCTGACACTGTGTCAGATAGGCGGCGCCATCGGAGTGCCGCACGGCGCCGACAGCACGCGCAGAGCACCGTACGCCCGACCGTCCCTCGTCATCCCTGGAGCGATCTGCCATGCCCACCAGCGCGGACCCCGCGAGACCCACCGCATCCCCCACGGCGGCCGGCCCGTCGCGCCGTCAGCTGCTCGGCGCGGCCGGCGCCGGGCTCGCCCTCGCGGCCGGGCTGCCGCAGGGCACCGGCACGGCACACGCGGCCGGCCTGCCCTCGCTCGGCACCTACGACGTCGTCGTGATCGGTTCCGGAGCGGCGGGCATGACCGCCGCGCTGACGGCCGCCCACCAGGGGCTGAGCTGTGTGGTCGTGGAGAAGGCGGCCACCTTCGGCGGCTCGGCGGCGCGCTCCGGGGCCGGCGTCTGGATCCCTAACAACCCCGTGCTCCTCGCGGCCGGCGTTCCCGACACCCCGGCGAAGGCAGCCGCCTATCTCGCGGCGGTCGTCGGCCCCGACGTCCCCGTCGAGCGGCAGCGGGCCTTCCTCGACCACGGCCCCGCCATGATCTCCTTCGTCATGGACCACAGCCCGCTGCGCTTCCGCTGGATGGAGGGCTACAGCGACTACTACCCCGAGCTGCCCGGCGGCCTGCCGAACGGCCGCTCCATCGAGCCCGACCAGCTCGACGGGAACGTCCTCGGCGCAGAACTGGCCCGCCTCAACCCGCCGTACATGGCGGTCCCCGCCGGCATGGTCGTCTTCAGCGCCGACTACAAATGGCTGACGCTCGCCGCCGTCAGCGCCAAGGGAGCCGCCGTCGCCGCCGAATGCCTCGCCCGCGGCACCAAGGCCGCCCTCCTCGGCCAGAAGCCCCTCACCATGGGGCAGTCGCTGGCCGCCGGTCTGCGCGCCGGCCTGCTCTGCGCGGGCGTGCCCGTCTGGCTGAACAGCCCGCTCACCGATCTCCGAGTCGAGGACGGGGCGGTCACCGGCGCGGTGGTGACGCGTGACGGCACGCCGGGAGTACTGCGGGCCCTGCGCGGGGTGATCGTCGGATCCGGCGGCTTCGAGCACAACGCGGCCATGCGCGCGCAGTACCAGCGAGCGCCCATCGGCACCGAGTGGACCGTGGGCGCCCGGGAGAACACCGGCGACGGCATCCGGGCCGGCGAGCGGGCCGGCGCCGCCCTCGACCTGATGGACGACGCCTGGTGGGGCCCGGCGATCCCGCTGCCGGACGAGCCGTACTTCTGCCTGGCCGAACGCACCCTGCCCGGCGGCCTGCTGGTGAACGCCTCCGGTGCCCGTTTCGTCAACGAGGCCGCCCCCTACAGCGACGTGGTGCACACGATGTACGACCGGAACACCAGCGACCCGGACATCCCGGCCTGGCTGATCGTCGACCAGAACTACCGCAACCGCTACCTCTTCAAGGACGTCGCGCCCGTCCTGCCCTTCCCCGGCGCCTGGTACGACTCCGGCGCCGCGCACAAGGCCTGGACGCTGGACGCGCTCGCCGGGCGGATCGGCGTGCCCGCCGCCGCGCTGCGGGCCACCGTGAGCCGCTTCAACTCCTCCGCCAGGAGCGGCGAGGACCCCGACTTCCACCGCGGTGACAGCGCCTACGATCACTACTACACCGACCCCGCCGTCGGCCCCGACTCCTGTCTGGCGCCGCTGTGGCTGCCGCCGTACTACGCCCTCAAGATCGTCCCCGGTGATCTGGGCACCAAGGGCGGACTGCGTACCGACGCGCGGGCCCGGGTGCTGCGTGCGGACGGTTCGGTGATCCCCGGACTGTACGCGGCGGGCAACGCCAGCGCGGCCGTCATGGGGCACAGCTACGCGGGCGCCGGCTCGACGATCGGCCCCGCCATGACCTTCGGGTACATCGCCGCGCTCGACCTCGCGGGCGGCTCGTGACGCGGCGCGGCGTCTGGCGGGCTGGGTCGTGCGGCGCGGCGTGGTGCGAGCGGCGGAGGGCGAGGGCCGGAGGCGAGGAGTGGAGGGAAGGGGTGGAGGGCCAGGAGCGGAGGGAAGGGGCGGGGGCAAAACCATGGGAACGGGTTCATATAGGCTGCTCGCTTCGGTCCCCACAGTCCGCGAGCGCCCGGGAGTCCCAGTGACCGTAGCGATCCCTCCGTCCGACACGGCCGGTTCGCCCGACGACCGGCCCGTCACCCCGGCGCCGCCCGGCGCCCCTCCGGCCTCCGGCGGCGAAGGGTTCTGGGTGGAGCCCGGGGCGGCCGATGACGCTGCCCCGGTCCCGGCGGAGTCCGAGGTGGCCGAGGCGGTGGCCCGAGACGCCCGCGAGTTCGGGGTGTACGCCCGGACCGGCGGATGGGCGTTCGCGCTGAAGGTGGCGCGCAGCGTACGGCCCGGCGGCCAGCCGGCGGGCGAGACGCCCAAGGTCTCCGCCAAGCGGTTCGCCGAGCTGGCGGGGTGCTCGGCGGAGCGGATCATGCGCTACTACAAGGCGTGGGACAAGGCCGCCGACGACGGCCTGGTGCCGCACTTCGAGATCCTGGTCCCCGGCCAGGACATCGAACTGCCGGACTCCGACGTGTGGCTCTCGTACTACACCGCCCGCTCCAGCGCGTCCTCCGAGCGCGGGACCGCGATCGCCGCGGCGGCCGAGGCCGAGGGCATCCGGCCCACCAAGGCGCTGGAGGTCGCCGAGAACCCCACCGCGCTGCGGGCCGCCATCCTCGCCGACCCCGCGACCGCCCGGACCGCGCGGGCCGCGCTGCTCGACCGGCTCAGGGAGGACCCGGTCCTCCAGACCGAGCTGGCCCGCGATGTCGCCCGTACCGACGAGCTGAAGAAGGCGGTCGCCTCCGAGAGCCGGGCCGCGGACCGTATCGGCTATGTGCGGCAGATCGTCGAGAACGGCCAGGTCAGGACGCCGGCCGGGCAGACGATCGACGCCCCCGTGGCACTGCGTGCGGAGGCCGAGCGTCATCTGTCCCTCATCGACGAACTGGACGAGGGCGAGGAGGCCGGACAGTGGGCGGCCGAGGCCTACGACACGGTGAGGGAACTCGTGGTCCAGGCCGTCGAGGCCGACCCGGAACTGCGCCGCGAGGAACGCCGTACGAAGTTCTACAGCAGCCTCCAGCGGGCGACGAAGGTCTTCGAGGAACTCACCCTGGACGACGCGGACGACCTCGACGACCTGTACGAGGACGACATGCTCCAGCGTCTGGAGGAGTTGCAGTCGGCCATCGGCACCTGCATCGCGGCCCTGCGCAGGGCGGCTCCGGAGCAGTCCTGACGACGTCCGCGGTGCCGGTCGCCTCGTGCCGGCTACGCGGGCACGGCGGTCGGCTGCCGTTGCGCTCCCGGCCGCGGATGCGGCCGCGTCTCCGGTCGCGGTGCGAAGACGCGCAGACGGTGGACCAGGGCAGGCAGGAACGGTGAGACGACCGTCGCCCCGGTCGCCGCGGACAGGGCGATGGCCCAGGCGGCCGGGCCGAGGGGCGTACAGCCGAAGAACTGGCTGAGCCCCGGGGTCTGGACGACGGCCGCCAGTGCCGCCAGGGAGCCCACGGAGGAGAGGGCGATCGATCCGCTCCGGCCCCCGGCCAGCAGCGTCTGACCGAGCTGGGAGCCCACCAGCGCGACGAGGGCGACGGTACGGGCGCGGGTGCCGCGTCCGGTGAACCGCGCGGCGAGCCATCCGGCCGTCGCGCCGAGGGTGGTGGCCACGGCGCGGTACAGGGTCTCCTCGGTCAGCGCAGTGCCGAGCGAGACCTCGGGGCCCTCGTGGAGCATGCGGTCGGCGGCCTCGGGAGGAGGCGGCCGCAGCGCCACGGCCAAGGCCGGCACGAGGTCCGTGAACAGGTTCACGAGCAGCAGTTGACGGGCCGTCAGCGGCGAGGTGCCGGTGGCGGCCGCACCGAGCAGGGTGAAGGCGATCTCCCCAAGGTTGCCGCCCACCAGGATCGCCAGGGCCTGGCGTACCGAGGCCCACATGGCGCGCCCCTCCACCAGGGCTGCGAGCACCGTCTCCAGCCGGTTGTCGGTGACCACGAGGTCGGCCGCCGCCCGCGCGGCCGGTGTGGCGCGCGTGCCGAACGCGATCCCGATGTCGGCGAGCCGGATGGCGGGCGCGTCGTTGGCGCCGTCGCCGGTCATCGCGACCGTGCGGCCCAGGCGCTGGAACGCCTGCACGATGCGGACCTTGTGCACCGGGGTGCCCCGCGCGACCACGCCGATGTCGGGCAGCAGTGCGTCGAGAGCGCGGTCGTCGAGCTCGTCGAGTTCGGCACCGGTCACCACGCGTCTGCCGTCCAGGACGCCCAGTTCGGCGGCCGTGGAGCCGGCGGTGGCCGGATGGTCGCCGGTGATCATCACGATGTGCACGCCGGCGTCGGCGAGTTGGCGCACCGCGGCGGCGGCGGTCTTGCGCACGCGGTCGGCGAACGCCAGGAACCCGGCGAAGTCGAGGCCCCGCACGGTCTCGTCCGTGAGGTCGCCCTCGGGGGCGTCACGGAGTTCGGCGACCGCGAGGACACGCCGGCCCTCTGCCGCCAGTCGTTCCCCGGCGGCGAGGATGTCCGCGCGGCCCGCCTCGTCCAGCGGCCGGCCGCCGCGCGTGGCACAGCGGCCGACGACCTCCTCCGGGGCCCCCTTCACCGAGAGGATGCGGCGGCCCTCGGACTCGCACAGGGTGGCGTGGAAGCCGCGGCTGGGCTCGAAGGGGAGACCGGACAGGCGCCGCCAGCCGGGCGCGCTCGTCGTCCGGCGCACACCCGCCTCTTTCGCCCCCTCGGTGACCGCGCCGTCGGTGGCGTGTTCGAGCCCGCCCGTGCCGTGCGGGCGCGGCGTGGCCCGCAGCGCGGCGGCGAGTACGGAGCGCTGCTCGTCGCCGAGTGACTCCAGGGGCCGGCTCTCGCCGTCCGCCGCGACGGAGGCGAGGGAGATGCGCCCGTGGGTGAGGGTTCCGGTCTTGTCGAAGCACAGCACGTCGGTGCGGCCGGCCGCCTCGATGGTACGGGGGTCTCGGACCAGGGCGCCCCGGGTGGAAAGCCTTCTCGCGGAGGCCAGTTGGGCCGCCGACACCAGAAACGGCAGCCCCTCGGGAACGCTCGCCACGGCGAGCCCGACCCCGGCGCCGACGGTGTCCCGGGCCGGGCGTCCGCGCAGTGTGCCGGCCGCCATCACCGCCGCGGCCGAGCCGAGTGCCACCGGCAGGGTGCCGCGGGTGATCCGGGCCAGCCTGCGCTCCACCCCGACGGCGGGGGCGGCGCCCCGGCCGATCGCCGCGGCCCGGCTCGCCTCGGTCGCGGGGCCGGTGGCGACCACGACCGCGCGGCCACGGCCCGCCGCGACCGTGGTGCCCTCGTAGACCATCGACGTACGGTCCGCGAGGTCCGAGGCCAGTACCGGCGCGACGTCCTTGGCCACCGGCAGCGACTCGCCGGTGAGCGCCGACTCGTCGGTCTCCAGGTGATGTGCCTCCAGCAGGCGGGCGTCGGCCGGTACGACATCACCGGCGCTCAGCCGCACCACATCGCCCACGGCCAGGCCCTGCGCCGGAACGGTGGTGTCCGTGCCGCTCCGCAGCACCTTCGCCATGACGGCCGACTCGCGCCGCAGCCGGGCCACCGCGCGGTCGGTCCGGTAGCGCTGGAAACCGCCGAAGAGCCCGGACAGCGCGGTGACGGCCACGATGACGACGGCGTCGAGGACGGCTCCCACGGACGCGGACATGGCCGCGCCGGCGCCCAGCACGGGCGTGAGCGGGTTGGCCATCTCGGTCAGGTAGGCCCGGCCGAGCGACGACGTCCGCACCTCCTCACCCGGGCGGGTGCCCCGCTCCCGTACCTCTTCCGAGGTCAGCCCGGTATCCCTGCTCCCGGTCCGCGCGAGCACGGTGGCCGGGTCCATCGCGTGCCAGGGGTGCCGGGACACCTCGGTCAGCGGCAGGGGCCGCCGCAGCAGTCGCGCCGCCGACCAGACACCGGCGGCCGTGCCGAGGGCCGCCGCCGCGTTGAACGCCGTCGTGCTGTGAGCCGCGGCCCGCCGGGTCTGGCCCGCCACCGCCGCCGTCATGCCGACCGCGGCGGAGGCCTGCGCGAGCCGCACCCCGCGCTGCGCGCTGTCGCGTGCGCCGCGACAGGCGTGCACGAGGAGGACGGCCGGCGCCGGATCGTCGTCCACATACAGGTCCGCGCCCCAGGGCGGCCCACTGCCGGGACCGGCCACGCCCACCCCCACGTCGGCGGCTCGCAGCGCGGTCCGGTCACGGGAGACCAGCAGCACGCCGGTGCCGTCGCGCTGGAGGTCCCGTACGACATCGAGCACCTGCTCGCCCGCGTCGCGCACCGCGTCGGCCTCCCGCACCACCGGGTCATGGGCGTACCCGCCCGTGACCACGACGGTCAGTCCGGCGGCGTGGGCGGCGGGGACGAAGGCCCCGGCGGCGTCGTGCATCTGCGGCACCACACTGACCACGGCCTGCAGGCGCCGACCCCGGGCCAGGCCGAGCACGAGCCGCGCGCCGTCACACTCCAGCCTTTCCCGGGCCCGCGCCCCCGTGTCTCCGTCCAGCGGGAGGTCATCGAGGGGCCCGAGCGTCCACTCGTCCTCCACGGACCGCCGCTCGGGCGCGGAACTGTCGAAGAGCCGGTGGGCCCGCGCGGCGAGTCGCCCGGCGGGCGCGTCGTCGAGGGACACCAGATCCGCCAGGACGTGGGAACCCGTGGTCAGGGCGTTCGTGTCGAGGAGCACCGTGCCGATCCGGTCCAGCCGGCGCAGCGCGCGGGGCTCGGCCACCAGGACCCCCTGGCGCGCCAGGCCCCGGCCCAGGGCGCAGGCGAAGCCCTCACGGGCCAGCAGCGGAGCCTTGGGGATCGCCGCGAGCGCGCCGCCGGCAGCCTTGGCGGGGCGCCGGGTGGCGAGAAGGGATCCGGCGAAGGACGCCGCCGCCACCAGAGGCACCTGATCGGCGTAGCGTTCGACGGGACCGTGCCGCAGCGGGGTCGCACGGGGGAGCGGGGGTGCCGCCCGGTGGGCTCCGGCGGCGGCGCTGCCCGTGAGGCGTGGCTCGGCGGCGGCCCAGGCCTCGCGCTCGGCGTTCGCCTCCATCATCCGCAGGGCGTGCCGGAGAATGTCCACACCGCTGCCGAGAAGCCCTCCGGAGCCGGCCTGGCCCAGCGCCGTGAGCGTGGCCAGGAGGAGTCCGGCGGCTTCGGTGCCGATCGCCCGCTCCACCACGGAGCGCAGGCGGGGGACCGCGTCGACGAGGGGGACGAATGCCGCGACCGAGGACGGCAGGGGAGCCCTGCGCATCAGGACCGTCGCCGCGGCCAGGGGCGCCGCGGTGAGGTGCAGTGCCATGGCCAACCCCGCGCGCCGGGTCGCCCCGCCGGAGAGTGGATGGTCGGGCAGGGGGAGGTCGATGTCGTGGGCCTCCTCGACCGTCTCGACCGCCTCGGTCAGGGCCGCGACCAGGTCCCCGGCGTCGGACGCGCCCTCGGTGGCGACGACGACGTACCCGAGCACCGTGTTGGCCACCGCCCAGGCCACTCCCGGCACCTGGGCGAGCCGCCGCTCGACGTCCTCGGTGAGCTTCTTGGCCTTGGCGCGGGGCAGATCGCCCTCCCGCAGCCCTCGCACGGCCACATGGGCGCGCCCGTCGAAGTGCCGGATGCGCCGGCGCGTGTCGTCCCGCAGGGCGGCGGCGCAGGACGCGACGGTCCGCAGCAGCGTGCCTCCCGGCAGTGCCACCACGCATCACCTGCTCCCGGGCCGGGTGGGCTGACTCCGGTTGCACGAGTAGCCACCCGACGTAGGTTTCAACCCGGCGAAAGTCTAAGACTGCCCCAAGCGGGTCAAAATGGAATAAAGGGATGTAATCCTCTGAGAGGAGGGCAGCGGGATGGCCAACACAGTAGGCACCGCACCACAGCGGGAGACGCCCCAGACAGAGTCGATGGAGACGCACGCGCATGAGGGCGCAGGCCTGCACCTGCATACGCTCACGCTGCACCCGTCGCTGAAGCTTCCCTACATCACCAGGGACGACGTGACGAGTACGGCGAGGGCAGCGACATCGCGGGTGCCGGGCATGCCGTCGGCCAAGGACGTCGTGTTCTACGGGGGGCTCGGCGCGATGGCCGTGGCGGGCGCTCTGGATTGGCCGGTGGCCCTGGCCGTCGGCGGAGCCACTTGGCTGCTGCGCGGCGCCAGGAGGCGGGGCGGGGACACCGAGACGCCGACCGAGCGCTACGGCGGGGGCCGTGACGTGACCGGGAGCGGCGTCTGAGGCCGTAGCCGGTCACCCGACGGCGCGCGGCGTCGACGGCGCCGCACCGGCGCACGTACGTGTCTCACGCCCGTACGGTCGCGGCCGGTGCGGCGGGGGTCGTCGGTGTCGCGGCCGGCGCGATAGGCGGGGCAGGGGCCGCCCACGCCGGTGCGGTGAGGGGGGCAGGGGCCGCCCGGTGTCGCGGCCGGCGCGGCGGGTGTGTGCTCGCGGCCGTGCGTCAGGCGGCGGCCGGGGCGGCCGCGCGGCGGCTGTACGCGGCCCACAGCTCCCACGCGAGACGCATGAGAATCGCCTCGGCCAGCGCGAGACCGATCTTCGTGGCCACGGCTACAAGAATCTCGCCCATGTCGGCTGACTTTCTGTACTCGGTTACGGATGTCCGATAACCGACCATGCAGCCGTTTCCTCCGCTATGGGTGGCTTGTGTGCGTATTTTCGATGTCATTTAGATGAACAAAAGATGTCCTGCGTCATCCGTGCCGTCGCAACACCTCGATGATCCCCTCCATCACCTCGTCGAGGGCCGCCCCGTCGCCCGTGTGTCCGATCCGTAGATGACCCTCGCCGCCGAAGTGCGAGCCGACCGCCACGAGCGCGCCCACCTCACGCCGGACGGCATGCGCGACCTCGAGGCTAGGCGCGTCGACGTGATAGCGCACAAAGGCCGCCGCCGTGGCCTGCGGGGGGACGAGGGAAAGCAGACCGCCGCTCTTGTCCACCCAGTACTCAAGCCGCTCACAGCCGGCGCGGATTGCGGTTCTCGCCCGCTTCAGAAGAACATCCCGAAGGTGCGGCTGCAGGGATTTTTCGGCCAGGTGAAGGGAAATCGCGCTGTTGGTGATCGTCGTATATCCGTGGCGCTGCCGGGCCGCATCGAGTACGTCGGGCGGAGCGGCCAGCCAGCCGACTCGCAACCCCTGAAGTCCGAAGGCCTTCGACAGCCCGCCCACGACGACGGCCCTGTCGTACCGACCGGCGAAGGTGGGGGTGAGTGAGTCGGTGAGACGCTCACTGCCCCGGAACACCTCGTCGGCGAGAAGCCAGGCACCGCTGCGCTCGGCGGCCGCCACCACCGCGCTCATCTCCTCCTCGGAGAAGACGGTGCCCAGCGGATTGCACGGATTCGCCACCGAAATGAGCCGGGTGCGCCCTCCGACCGCTCGGTCCAACGCGTCCTTGTCGAGACGCCATCCGTCCTCCGGACGGACCACGACGGTCCTCACCCGTGCGCCGAGATGAGCCGCCAAGCCCCGCACCTGCCGGTATCCCGGCTCGATGACCACGACTTCGTCGCCGGGCCGGACCACACTCGACACGGCGAGTTCGTTCGCCTCGGACGCGCCGACGGTCACAAGTACGCATCGCGCATCGACGCCCGTCCATTTCTCGATGCCTTCACGCAGCCCGGCCGTACCCATGGAGGGCGGGTAATCGAGGGGGAGTTCGGCCAGACGCGCGGCCGCCGTGGCATCCGGCAGCAGATCCGCACTCCGAACCGCAGGCGCCGCACAGTTCCCCAGATTGTATCTCACGGCTCCCTCGTAACAGGCGTGCCATTCCTCGAGTTCCAGCGGTCGGAATTCCATGACGACGCCCCCCACAGGTGCATTGACGCCGAAGATACGGACTGGTTCCATCATGGTGGCATGGCAACGTGCAAGGGCGCGACGGGGGTTGGCGGATGCCCGTTACGGGGGATGGGGTCGCTGACGCCCCCTGGGTCACCGCATTTCCCGGAGGGCTCGGCGCGCTGTTTGCGCTCCGTAACTCCCTTGGTGAATACCAATTGTTTTCCGCGGGAAGCGATCACGCCATTCGCATCTGGGACCTGACGCGCGGCGTCCCCGTGGGCGAACCGCTCATCGGGCACACCACGGCCGTGTGGGCGCTGACCGGATGGATCACGCCGGAGGGGCGCACCCGGCTCGCCTCGGCGGCGGAGGACGCCTGCATCCGGATCTGGGATCCGGAGACGGGCGAAGAAGCGGCGCCACCCCTGACGGGACACGTGGGATGGATCTCCACGCTCGCCGCCTGGACCACCGCGGACGGCTCCCGGCTGGCCTCCGGCGGCTTCGACGGCACCATCCGCATCTGGGACACCGACCGCGGCGAGCCGGTCGGGCAACCGCTCACCGGTCATGACGGTCCCGTTCTCAAGGTCTTCCACTGGCGTGCCCCGGACGGCGTCAACCACCTGGCCTCGACCGGTGACGACGGCACCGTACGGATCTGGGACGCCGACCAGGTCACCGACAGGGGCGGCCCCTTGTTCCGCCACACCACCGGCACCTGGGGACTGACCGGATGGACCTCCCCCGACGGAGGGACGAAGCTGGCTGTGGCCGGCACGGACGGGACGATCCAGATCTGGGACCCTCTCGGGCGCCGGCGCGTGGGCGAGCCCCTGGCCGCACACCGCGGCACCGTGGGCGCGCTCACCGCCTGGTCGGGCGACGACGGCGCGCGGCTCGCCTCACTCGGGGCGGACGGCGCGATCCGGTACTGGGATCCGGAATCCGGCGTCCCGGTCGGCGAGCCGGCTGCGGGTGTGTCGGGCTGGCTGCCCGCCATCGCCAGCTGGCGCGAGACGGACGGATCGGTGCGTCTGGCCTGCGCCGGGCCCGAGGGCACCATCCGTGTCTGGGACTTCGACACCGGCCAGGACGTCGTCGGTCCCCTCGTCGGCCACACCTCGTCGATCTGGACCCTCGCGAGCTGGCGTGCCACGGACGGCCGTTCGTTCCTCGCGGCGGCCGGCGACGACGCGACAGTCCGCCTGTGGAACACGGAGACGGGCAGGCCGGCCGGCGAGCCGCTCCTCGGCCACACCGCCGGCGTATGGGCGCTGACGTGGTGGACGGACCGCGACGGCGGCGTCCGCCTGGCCTCGGCCGGCGACGACGCCTCGATCCGCAGGTGGGACACCGCGTCCGGGCGGACCGTCGGCTCACCCCTGCTGGGGCACACCGGCTGGATCACCGCCCTGGAGAGCTGGACCACTCAGGACGGTGCGCACCTGCTGGCGTCCGGAGGCATCGACGGCACGATCCGCAGGTGGAACGCCGATACGGGCGAGCCGGTCGGCGAGCCCCTGAGCGGCGACGACGGCCGTGTGCTCGCGCTGGCCGTGACCAGCACGCCGGACGGGCGCCACTGGCTCGCCTCGGGGGGCTCCACCGGGTCGGTGCGGGTGTGGGACGCCACCACCGGTGAGCGGCTGGGCCCCGAACTGACAGGCCACAGCAGCACGGTTCGGGGGCTGGCGGCGTGGACCACCACGTCCGGACAGCCGCGCTTCGCGAGCGCGGGCTTCGACGGGACCGTGCGGATCTGGGACCCGGTACGGGGCGAGTGCGCCCATGAACTCACAGGACACACGGGGCAGGTGGCCGGGGTGACGGCCTGGGCCGAGTCCGACGGTCGCACCCTGCTCGCCTCCGGCGGCGACGACAGCACCATCCGCGTCTGGGACGCGGAACGGGGCTCGCCCGTCGGTGAGCCGCTCGTCGGGCACACCGCCGGCATCTGGGCGCTGACGCACTGGACCGGGCCGGACGGCAGGACCCTGCTCGCCTCCACGGGCGAGGACGGCACCATCCGGTTGTGGGACCCCCTCCAAGGCCATGCCGTGCGGACCATCGAAGTGGGCCGACTGGCCATGCGAGGACTCTCGGACGCGCCGACCCGGGTGGACGTGCTGGGCCGCAACCTGCTCGCCGATGCCGTGGTCCAGCAGTTTCAGGGGCCCGCCTCGGACATCGAGTCGGGTCCGGCCGTCGTCAGCGTCGAGGGGCCGTGGGGGTGCGGCAAGACCACGTTCATGGAACTGATCAGGGAACGGATCGAGCGGAGTCCGTCCCCCCTCGCGCCCGAGCCGGCCCGGCTGACGGTGCGGCAGGCGATCCGGCGGATCAAGGACCACGGCGCCGCCCGCGCCCACCGCCCGCCGAACCGTGCGGGCACCGGAACGGTCACCGCCTGGTTCAACCCCTGGGTGCACGAGTCCGGGGAACAGATCTGGGCAGGACTCGCCCAGGCCATCATCGAGGCCGGTGAAGCCGTTCTCTTCCCCCACGACGCCGGCCGAGAGCGCTACTGGTTCGACAGGAACCTTCAGCGCGTGGACCGCTACGCCCTGCGCCGCGCTCTGATGCGTCGAGTCGTCTCACCCCTGCTGGCGGTGGCCGTCATCGCGATCGTCGTCCCCTTCGCGATCACCCTCGCCCAGCTGAACCAGAAATTCACGGTCGGTGGGACCACACTGTCGACCGCCGACCTGGCCCTCGCCGTCGGCGCCGGATTCCTGCTCACCGGAACCGTCGACACCGCGATCAGATACGGGTGGAGTCCGGCGGCCCACTACCTGCCCGGAGAAATGCTCCACCTGCCCATGACGGACCCGGTGACCATGGGCGGTCCCGGCGACGCGACCACGTATCTCACCGACCCCCGGCTGCGCACCCGTGCGGGACCGCTCTTCCTGCACCAGAACGACATCGGGAGCCTGCTGGCGGACCTGTCCGCGAGCGGATACCGGATGGTCATCTTCATCGACGACATCGACCGGTGCCGTGCGAGCACCACGGTCGAGGTCTTCGAGGCGGTCAACGTCTTCCTGTCCAGCCTGACGTCGGGCCACGACATGCACGCCCGGTTCGTCATCGGCCTTGACCCCAATGTGGTGGCGGGGCACCTCGGGAACAGCCTGGAAGGGGCCTACCGGTTCGGTGGTGCCGACGCCGCCCGTCACGAAGCCGCCGGCTGGGCGTATCTCCGCAAGCTCATCCAGCTTCCGGTGATCCTCCCCCAGATCTCGGAATCGGGAGTCGAGAACTTCGTCGACGTCGCGACCGGACTCACCCGAAGCCCCGGTCCGCTCCCTCCGGCCGCCGGGAGCCCGCCCCCACCCGCCGGCTCCCCTCCGCCTCCCGACGCGGACCGGGCACAGCCGGGGAACGGCACCCCGGCCGCCGGTCAGGGGTCGCCGCAACCGCCACCGGAGCACGGCGTACGGCGCGAGGCGACGGAGACCCTCGCATGGCGTTCGCTGGAACAGCATCCCGAGGTGCGGAACTTCATCGCGGCACGGCTCGCGGCCCAGCCGAACCGCTCGCTCCGCGACGCCAAGCGACTGCTGAACGTGTGGCAGCTCTACGAGCGTGTACTGGCGCTGTCCCATCCCCTCGCCGACCCGGATCCGACGATCCGGCGTACCAAACAGCTCCTGGTGCTCGCCGAGATCATCACCAGATGGCCCGGTCTGCAGTCGATGCTGCACCGCCGGTATGAACAAGGACGCGGCCTGGAGTTGCTCGCCGCGTCGGCAGCCGACGACGCGCGGTGGGAGGAGTGCGTCCGGACGCTGGCCGCCGGCTCGGCCGTCGGCCCCGATGCGCTGACCGGCCTGCGCGCCCTGCTGCTGGAGCACGACGGCACCGCCGTTTCCCGACTGGCAGCGGAGGTGCTGTGACATGAGTCCGAGGACGATTCTCGTCTTCCCTCCGGCGGCCGACCCTTCGCTGCCTTACGGTGCGCTGCCACTGCTGGGCGCCGTTCTGCGCCGGGCGGGCCACGAGGACGTCCGGGTACGCGACCTCAACCTCGAGGCGTTCGAGTACTTTCTCAGCCCGGAAGTGCTCCAGCAGTGTGCGGACCGGATGGCCCGGGCGCCCGCATGGGCATCCGACGTGGTGTCCCAGATCACCGAAGCCCGGCGCATCCTGCGCGATCCCGACGACTTCTACCGCCCGGAGCGCCTGCTCTTCGCCAAGTACCACGTCCAGCTGGCCGCCACGCTGGTCACCTCGCACACCCCGCACCTGCATTTCGGCAAGTACTCCTACTCCACGGCCCCCTACGACTCGTATGAGCAGGTGCGGCACGCCGTCGAAGCCGACGGCGGGCCGCTGGACGAGTACTTCCGGGGTGTCGCCGTGCCGTCCCTCCTCGCGGCCCGTCCGGACGTCATCGGCGTCTGCGTCCCGTACTTCTCCCAGCTCATCCCGTCCTTCCTGCTGGCGGCCGCCGTGCGGGAAGCCGATCCGCGTGTCCATGTGTCCTTCGGCGGGCCGGTCGTCACCTGGGGGAAGGAGGTGCTGGCCGCGGATCCGCGCTTCGGCCGCTGGGTCGACTCGGTCGTCCTGGGAGAGGGGGACGAGACCTTCCCGCAGCTCGTCGATGCCATCGCAGGAAACCGGGATCCGGGCGGTATCGCCCAGGTCCTTTGGTACGCGAACGGGCGCGTGGAGGCGAATCCGGCTCCCGGCGCCCCTCCGGACCTCGACCGGCTTCCCACCCCCGACTACACCCTGATGCCGATGGATCGGTACTTCGCGCCGGAACAGGTCATCTGCATCACGCCGACACGGGGCTGCTACTACAACAAGTGCGCCTTCTGCAATTACGCGTTCATCAAACTGACCCCCTACCGGATGAGGTCGCCGAAGCTCCTGGCGGACGACATGGCCACGATCTCGGCCGCCACCGGACAGCACGTCTTCAGCCTGGAGTCGGACGTCATCCTGCCCAGGGACCTGGGACTGATCTCACAAGCCGTCCTCGCCCGGGGGCTGAACGTCAAGTGGCATGCCGTGGCACGGTTCGAGAAGGGACTCACCGCGGATCTGCTCGCCCTCATGCGGCAGGCAGGCTGCGTGAGGCTGTACATGGGGCTGGAGAGCGCGAACGACCGGGTCCTGGAGGCCATGAAGAAAGGGACGACCTCCGCGCGCATGGCCGAGATCCTACGGCTGTGCTCCGAGATCGGGATCGCGGTCGAAGCGGGTGTCTTCACGGGGTTCCCGTCGGAAACCGCCGCCGAGGCCGAGGACACCTATCGCTTCGTCCGCGACCACCGGCATGTGATCAGCCGCGCCGACCCCGGAGGCTTCCGCCTGCTCAAGGGGGCCCCGGTCGCCGACCGTCCCGGCGACTTCGGCATAACGCTCCGGAGCGACGCGGCCAGGACCTGGTATCACCTCGACTTCTCCGAGAAGGCGGAGCACCACGAGGCGACACGAGGCGCCGTGATCGAGCGCATTCAGAGGCTGTATCCGCAGACGGCTCTCGTCGACGTTCCCGAGGACATCCTCTACACCGCCCGGCACGGACCCGGTCTGCTCTCCGAGTTCTTCGAGGCCTCGCCCGACACGGACACCGAAGGCGAACCGCAGGGGCGGGATCTCGACGACAGCACGACCTTGCGCCTGGCGGACAACTGCGAGCTGCGTCGTTTCGAGGTGACGAACGCGGGAGCCGTACGCCTCGACACCCCCGGTCCCACGCGCCCTCAGGCCGCCTTCGAGCGCTCGTCGTCGTCCATCGCCGTGGTCCTGGACCGCGATCTCCGTACGATACGTTCCCTGACGGCGTTCGAGGAGCGCGTCCTGCGGGAGATCGGCCCGGCCGGAGCCGATCTCGGCACCGTCTGCGCGGCCCTGGGCGACGATGCCGGCCGCGCCCGGATCGTCGGAGTCGTGCTCCGTCTGGCGGGACAAGGAGCCTTGGCCCTGACCGGTGCACGGTCCGGCTGAGCCGGCGGGAGCGCGTCGGGAAGGGTGGGCCTGGTCCGGCACATCGCGTGAATCCGCTGGATGACGCGAATCCGCTGGCAGAGGGGCGCGGGAGCAGACGGGGGAGGAGCAGGGGGAGGTTGTGCCCCGGCACGATGCCCTGACCGGCCGCACCCGTCAAGGACCCACCGGGCAGGGGCCTTGACGGGTGCGGGGGGGGGGGCCGGGGACGTCTCCGGCTGGGCCGCGCCCGTCTCACCTGGAGGTCGCGGACCGGGTGGGCCGGCCCTTGGGGCGCAGTACGGCGTAGCCGATGCCGATGCCCACCGCCAACGGCCACTCGACGGCGCCCACGACCGCCAGCGCGCCGAGACCGGCGTACAGGGGCAGGCCGCGTCGGGCGGTCAGCGCGCGTCTGGCGGCGGCCATGGGGCCCGCGGCGGCGTCGGCCACCCGCGTGGCCGCCTCTCCGAGCCCCGGGAGGGCGAGGGTGATCGTGTGGCCGCCGGGCCCTGCGGTGGCATTCCGCTTCGGTGTCTTTCCGCCGGCCCCTTTGGCCCGGGTCCGCCGCGTCTTGTGCGGCCCCGACGGCCTCGAAGCCTTCTGCGACGCCGCTCTTGTCGACGTCGCAGACGCCTCGTCGGCTTCCCGGGTCCCCGCAGTCTCCTTGGCTTCCGGCGTCACCGCAGTCTCCTTGGCTCCCCGCGTCCCCGAGGCCGGGCGTGACGGCTTCGGCGTGGTCTTCGGGCGGTTCTCGGCAATCCTCGGGGTGGTCACGGCTCACATCCGTTCGTCGGGTCCGGAACGTCGCCCCTCGACGAGGCTCAAGCTACCTGCGGGCCCGGGGCCCTGCGAGCCGGGAAGCCGTGGGGAGAGCCGGCGAGCCGTTCGGAGCAGCGTGCCGGGCGGTGAGGTCCGGGGTGGCTGATGCTGATCGAGAGTGACGAGGGACGGCCTGACTGCTGCGGAGGTGTGACGCGGATGTCGCTGTGGTCCGGGGTACTTCCGCCGCTGCCGGCGCCGCTGACCCGAAGTCTGAAGGGAGGGATCGCTGCCGGGGCGCGTGAGGCTGTGGGCGGGGCCGCCTCGCTGCTCGGCCTGGACAAGCGGGATGTGTGGTCCCGCCCCGGGCGCTGCCATATCGATGTGCGGGGCGTGCGGGGCCCGCGCGGCATGTGGGTGGGCCGGCTCGTGGAGCGCGCGCTCGAGGAGCATCCCGGCGTGCTGTGGGCGCGCGTGAACGCACCCGCGGAGCGGGTGGTCGTGGAGCTGGCCTCGCCGCCACCGTCCCGACAGGAACTGATCCGGATCATCGCCCACGCGGAGGCCCATGGGGCCGCCGGCACCGCGGATGAGGGCGGGTTCGACGGATGGTGCCCCGAGCCGCACCATCCCTGTGAGGCACCCCGCACCCGGCCCACCCTTCCGGTCCTCGCGGCGGACATCGCGGGGCTGCTGCTCACCGTGGCCACGCGCCTGTCGCCGTGGACCCCGCTGCCCGCCGAGGTGGGGGCCCTTGCGACAGCCGTCCAGTGCCACCCCTTGCTGCGCCGGCTGGCGGCGTCGGTGCTCGGCGGGCGGGAGCGCCCGGAATCGGCAGTTCCGGCCCTCAACGCACTCGTCCAGGGCGTGGCCACCCGCGGGGGTGGACTCGTCCTCGACGCCGCTCAGCGGCTGGCGCAGTGGCGGGAGGCGAACGCGGCCCTTCAGGCGTGGTCGGAGGCGGAGCCCCGACTGGTACGGGGACCGGAGGACGCGCAGGCCGAGCCGACCCTCGCCCAACGGCCCCAGTCACACGAGGACGTGACGGCGCGTTATGCCGTACGGGCCATGGGGGCGGGTGCGGCCGTCGGCGCCCTGACGACCCCCGCCGTGGGGCCGAGGCGCGCGCTCGCGGTGGCGTTGTCCAGCATGCCGAAGGCGCCGGAGGCCGGGCGCGAGGGCTTCGCCACCAGCCTGGGCCGATTTCTCGCGCTCCGGGGCGTCGTGGCCATGGACCGCGGCGCGCTGCGGCGCCTGGGACAGGTGGACACCGTGCTCCTGGACGTGGACGCACTGCGCAGCGGCCGCCACGAACTGACGGATCTGGAGCTGCTCGACGGCGCCGATCCCAGCCAGGTGACCGATCGGCTGTTCGCCCTGTTCGACCCGGCCGCACCCGGGCTCGTCCACCGCGACGGCGACGGCTGGACGCTCGGCCCCCTGGAGGACCTGGAGCTGACGGGCGGCAGCGGTCGAGGGGCCGCGGACCGCCTGCGGCACCGTGGCGGCGAACAGGTGCTGGGCCTGGCCCGCGGGGACCGTCTGGTGGCCGTGGCCGGGGTCGCGATGCAGACGCTGCCCGGCGCGCAGGCCCTGACGGCCGCGGCCCGCCGTTCCGGGATCCGCGTGGTTCTCGCCGGCGACCAGCCGTATCCGGAACTCGGCTTCGTCGACGCGATGGTGCCGACGGGAAGCCGGCTGGTGGCGTCCGTACGCGCGTTGCAGGCGGACGGCGGCGTGGTGCTGCTGGTGTCGGGGAACCGCCGTGCGCTCGGAGCGTCCGACTGCGGCCTCGGAGTGCACCGGGAGGGAGAGCCCCCGGCCTGGGGCGCACATCTGCTGGTCGGCACCGACCTGGACTCGGTCGCGCTGATGCTCACCGCTGTCGGCGTGGCCCGCCGGGTCGACCGGGACAGCGCGGTGGTCGCCGCGAGCGGCAGCGGCATCGGCGCCGTCGCGGCGATGCGGGCACCGGCCGCCGAGGCGTGCTCGCGCGGGCAGGCGGCGTGCAACACCGCCGGCGGGATCGCCTTCGCCCTGGGGGTCTGGCGCGCCCGGCAGCTGTACTCGCGTCCGGTCACCCCGTCCGTGGAGACCGTGCCCTGGCACCTGATGCCGCCCTCGCGAACCCTGGAGCGGCTGCGCACGAGCATCGACGGGTTGTCCGCGGACGAGGCCGAGGCACGGGCCAAGGGCCCGGCACGGGCGGCCCTTCCGCCACGGATCACCCTGCCGTCGGCGTTCGTCGAGGAGTTGGCCAACCCGCTGACACCCGTGCTGGCCGGCGGTGCGGCCCTGGCGGCCTCCGTGGGTTCCCGGGCGGACGCCCTGCTGGTCGCTCTGATCACCGCCACATCGGCCCTGGTGGGCGGCGTTCAGCGGGTGAGGACCGAACACGCCCTCGCCGAGTTGACCGCCCGCTCCGCCGTGGGTGCCCGGGTGCGGCGCGCAGGCGCCGAGCGGCTGGTCACCGCGGAGGACCTGGTGCCGGGAGACGTGGTGCTGCTCGGGCCGGAGGACGTGGTGCCCGCCGACTGCCGGCTGCTGCGGGCCCAGGGCCTGGAGGTTGACGAGTCGTCGCTGACCGGCGAGTCCCTGCCCGTGGCCAAGGACCCCGCTCCCGTGGTCGCCGCACACCTCACCGACCGCCTCTCCATGCTCTACGAGGGCACCACCGTCTCCGCCGGAGAGGCGGTGGCCGTGGTCGTGGCCACCGGGGCCGCCACCGAGGTCGGGCGTACCATGGCCACCGCCCGGGAGGCCGCGCCCGTCACCGGCGTCGAGGCCCGGCTGTCGTCACTCACCAAGGCCAGCCTGCCCGTGGCGACGATCTCCGCGGCGGCGGTGGCCGGGGCCGGGCTGCTGCATGGACGCCCCCTCGCCGAGAGCCTGGCCTCGGCGGTGAACCTCGCGGTCGCCTCGGTCCCCGAGGGCCTGCCGTTCCTTGTCAACGCGGCCCAAATGGCCTCCGCGCGCCGGCTGGCCGAACACGGGGCGCTCGTGCGCAACCCGCGCACCATCGAGGCGCTCGGCCGGGCCGATGTGCTCTGCTTCGACAAGACCGGCACCCTCACCGAGGGCAATCTCCAGCTCGCCGCCGTCAGCGACGGAGAGCGCACGCTCCCACTCGACGGGCTCGGCCCACGGCACCGAAGCGTCCTGGCGGCCGCCCTGCGCGCCACCCCCGCCGCCCGCCAGTCCGAGCCGATGGCCCACCAGACCGACCGGGCGGTGGACGCGGGGGCCCGACGGGTGGGGGTGTCGGTCGGTCGCGGCGCGCCCCGCTGGCGGCGCACCGGCACCCTGCCCTTCGACTCCTCCCGGGCCTACCACGCCACCATGGGCACCACCGCCGGCCGTACCCTGCTCAGCATCAAGGGCGCCCCCGAGATCCTGCTGGACCGCTGCCGGCACCGACGTCTGAACGGGACGCAGACCGCACTCGACGACGCCGGGCACAAGGCGCTCACCCGGGCCACCGAACAGCTGGCCGGAGCCGGCCGCCGCGTCCTCGCCGTCGCCGAACGCCCCATGGCGCCGGGGGAGGAGCTGACCGACGAGGCGGTGCGCGATCTGGTCTTCGTCGGATTCGTCATCCTGGCCGACCCGGTGCGTCCCGGGGCGGCGCCGGCCACCACCCGGCTGCGGGCGGCCGGGGTGCACACGGTCCTGCTCACCGGGGACCACGCCGCCACCGCCGAGGCCATCGCCGCCTCCGTCACCGGCGACCCCAACCAAACGGTGTGCACGGGTCCGGAACTGGACCAGCTCGACGACGACGCGCTGGACGCGCTGCTGCCCACGGTGGATGTGATCGCCCGGTGCACCCCGCACCACAAGGTCCGTATCGTCGAGGCGTTCCAGCGTCTGGGCCGGGTCGTGGCGATGACCGGCGACGGGGCCAACGACGCCCCCGCCATCCGGCTCGCCGACGTCGGCATCGCGCTGGGACGGCGGGGCACCCCCGCCGCCACGGCCGCCGCGGATCTGGTCATCGGTGACGACCGCCTGGAGACGATCGTCACCGCCCTGACCGAGGGCCGTGCGATGTGGACCTCGGTGAGGACCGCGCTGGCCATCCTGATCGGCGGCAACCTCGGCGAGGTCACCTTCAGCGTGCTCGCCTCCGCGCTGTCCGGCAGGTCACCGTTGAGCGCCCGTCAGATCATGCTGGTCAACCTGCTCACCGACCTCGCCCCCGCCCTCGCCATCGCCGTACGCACCCCGGCCGAGGGCACCGGGGAACACCTGCTGGAGGAAGGTCCCCACCAGTCGCTGGGCACCGCGCTCACCCAGGAGATGATGCAGCGCGGGCTCACCACCGCCCTCGGTTCCGGGCTGGCCTGGACGGCCGCCCGCTTCACCGGCACCCGACGCCGCGCGGGAACGGTGGCGCTGGCCGCGGTGGTCGGCACCCAGCTCGCACAGACCCTCGCCAGCGGCGGTGCCGACCGTCAGGTGCTCGCCGCCACCATCGGCTCGGCGGCGGTCCTCGTCGGCATCATCCAGACCCCGGGCATCAGCCAGTTCTTCGGATCCACCCCGCTGGGCCCCCTCGGCTGGGGCATCGCCCTGACGGCCATCACCACCGCCACGCTCCTGCACGGACGACTGGAGCCCCTCGCCCGTTGCCTGGCTGACACCGGCTGGCTGCCCTCCCCGGGGGAGCAGCACGGTGAAGCCAAGGGATCGGCGTTGCCGGCGTCGGCCGCGGCGGCTCTGGCCGCTGCACCGATGGCGTGGCTGAGCGGGGCGCTGTCCCGCATCGGCCTGCTCTCACCGGCCGCCCACCCGCCGCCTCCTCAGTGAGAGGGCCGGCCACCGGCCTCCTCATTGAAGGGCGGCCACCGGGCAGGCCTGCCCGAAAGCCCTCAGCCGGCCGAGTCCCCGGGCGGCACGGTCTCCGACTCCCGTGTGAGATCGCCCGGGCCCAGGCGCAACCCCCAGGCGTTGCGGCGGTGGGCGGCGGTGAGCGCGGCCTCGAGCGGTGACGGCGGCACCGCCAGGACGGGGCAGACCGGCACCCGGTGACCGTCGTGGGCCGGCACTGCGAGGCCGGTGACGTGCCGGCCGCGGATGTGGACCTTCCCGAGGACGTACGTCCCGGGGACCTGCTCGCCGTGCCCGTCGCCGGTGCCTACCACCTGTCGATGGCCTCCGGCTACAACCTGGTCGGCCGCCCGCCGGTGACCGCCGTGAGGAACGGCCACGCCCGGCTGCTCGTCCGACGCGAGTGCCTGGACGACATCCGCAGCCGCGACGTCGGCCTCCAGGACCGCCGTCCTCGGACCACTTCCCCTGCGGATCCTGCTGCGCGAACGCACGGGAACGACGGCAGGCTCGCCGCGGGGGCGGTGACCTCGCTCCGACGGGACGGCGGCTTCCCTCACGATCCGCGGGACGGTGGCCGACGGCAGCCCGCCCGCCGGCCTCAGGCCCCCTGCCCCCCGAAGGCGTCCAGGATGCGTTCGGCGGCCCGAGTGGCCGTCAGCTCGCCCTGCCTGACCCGCTGTTCCAGGGCGGGTGCGAGGCTGCGGACCGCCGGGTCGGCGTGCAGACGGCCCAGCAGTTCGTCGCGGACCATGGTCCAGGTCCAGTCGACCTGCTGGTCGCGGCGCCGGGCGGCGAGGCGTCCGGTGGAGTCCAGCAGTGTGCGGTGCTGTTCCAGTCGCTCCCAGACGGTGTCGAGGCCCGTCGACTCGCGGGCGCTGCAACTGAGCACGGGCGGCGTCCAGAAGGCGTCCTTGCCGTGCATCAGCCGCAGCGCGCCCGCCAGTTCCCGCGCCGCGGCGCGCGCGTCCCGTTCGTGCGGGCCGTCCGCCTTGTTGACGGCGATCACATCGGCCAGCTCCAGGACACCCTTCTTGATGCCCTGCAACTGGTCCCCGGTGCGCGCCAGGGTCAGCAGCAGAAAGGAGTCGACCATGTTCGCGACGGCCGTCTCGGACTGGCCGACGCCGACCGTCTCCACCAGGACCACGTCGTAGCCGGCGGCCTCCATCACCACGATCGACTCGCGGGTCGCCTTGGCCACCCCGCCGAGCGTGCCGGCGGTGGGGGAGGGGCGCACAAAGGCCGCCGGGTCGACGGCCAGCCGCTCCATCCGGGTCTTGTCGCCGAGGATCGAACCGCCGGTCCGGCTGGAGGACGGGTCGACGGCGAGCACGGCCACCCGGTGCCCGAGGCCGGTCAGTATGGTGCCGAAGGAGTCGATGAACGTCGACTTGCCCACGCCCGGCACCCCGCTGACCCCGATCCGCCGGGCTCTCCCGCTGTGCGGCAGCAGCTCGGTCAGCAACTCCTGGGCCAGCGCCCGGTGCTGGGGATGGGTCGACTCGACGAGGGTGATCGCACGGGCGATCACCGCTCGCTTGCCGTCGAGGACTCCCTTGACATATGTGTCGAGGTCGATGGCCATGGACTCATGGCCTCACAGGTCGCCGTGTCCGAGGTCGGCCGCCAGCCGCGTCACCAGGTCATGGGCCGCGTCCGGGATCACCGTGCCGGGTGGGAACACCGCCGTCGCGCCCATCTCCCTCAGCGTCGGAACATCCTGCGGCGGGATCACCCCGCCCACGACGATCATGATGTCGTCACGGCCTTCCTCGGCGAGCGCCTCGCGCAGCGCCGGTACGAGGGTGAGGTGCCCCGCGGCCAGCGACGACACCCCGACGATGTGCACATCCGCCTCGACGGCCTGCCGGGCCACCTCGGCCGGGGTCTGGAACAGCGGGCCGACGTCCACGTCGAAGCCGAGATCGGCGAAGGCGGTCGCGATCACCTTCTGCCCGCGGTCGTGGCCGTCCTGGCCCATCTTGGCGACCAGGATGCGCGGCCGGCGCCCCTCGGCGTCGGCGAAGGCGTCGACGAGGGCCCGGGTGCGGTCCAGGTTCGGCGACTCGCCTGCTTCGTTGCGGTACACACCGGAGATCGTACGGATCTGGCCCGCGTGCCGGCCGTACACCTTCTCCAGGGCGTACGAGATCTCCCCGACGGTCGCCTTCGCCCGGGCCGCGCGCACGGCCAGCTCCAGCAGGTTCCCCTCGCCGTCGGCCGCCCGCGTGAGCGCGTCCAGCGCGTCCTGGCAGGCGGTCTCGTCGCGCTCCTCGCGCAGCCGCCGGAGTTTGGCGATCTGCTGGCTGCGCACCGAGGAGTTGTCGACCTTGAGCACCTCGATCTGCTCGTCGGAGTCCACCCGGTACTTGTTCACGCCGATCACCGGCTGGCGCCCGGAGTCGATACGGGCCTGGGTGCGGGCCGCGGCCTCCTCCACACGCAGCTTGGGGATGCCCGCGTCGATGGCCTGCGCCATGCCGCCCGCCTGCTCGACCTCCTGGATGTGCTGCCAGGCGCGGCGGGCGAGGTCGTACGTCAGCCGCTCCACGTACGCGCTGCCGCCCCACGGGTCGATCACCCGCGTCGTGCCGGACTCCTGCTGGATCAGCAGCTGGGTGTTGCGGGCGATACGCGCGGAGAAGTCGGTGGGCAGCGCGAGCGCCTCGTCGAGGGCGTTGGTGTGCAGCGACTGGGTGTGGCCCTGGGTGGCCGCCATCGCCTCCACACAGGTGCGGGTGACGTTGTTGAACACGTCCTGCGCGGTCAGGGACCAGCCGGAGGTCTGCGAATGGGTGCGCAGGGACAGCGACTTGCTGTTCTTCGGGTCGAACTGCCTGACCAGCTTGGCCCACAGCAACCGGGCCGCGCGCAGCTTGGCGACTTCCATGAAGAAGTTCATGCCGATCGCCCAGAAGAAGGAGAGCCTGGGCGCGAAGGCGTCCACGTCCAGGCCCGCGTCCCGGCCGGCCCGGATGTACTCCACACCGTCGGCGAGGGTGTAGGCCAGCTCCAGGTCGGCCGTCGCGCCCGCCTCCTGGATGTGGTAGCCGGAGATGGAGATGGAGTTGTAGCGGGGCATCCGCTGCGAGGTGAAGGCGAAGATGTCGGAGATGATCCGCATCGACGGCTTCGGCGGATAGATGTAGGTGTTGCGGACCATGAACTCCTTGAGGATGTCGTTCTGGATGGTCCCCGCCAGCTTCTCCGGCGGCACCCCCTGTTCCTCCGCCGCGACGATGTACAGCGCGAGCACCGGCAGCACGGCGCCGTTCATCGTCATCGACACCGTCATCCGGTCCAGCGGGATGCCGTCGAAGAGCTGTCGCATGTCGTAGATCGAGTCGATCGCCACGCCCGCCATGCCGACGTCACCGGTCACCCGCGGGTGGTCGCTGTCGTAGCCGCGGTGTGTGGGCAGGTCGAAGGCGACCGACAGGCCTTTCTGACCGGCCGCCAGATTGCGGCGGTAGAAGGCGTTGGACTCCTCGGCCGTGGAGAAACCCGCGTACTGGCGGATCGTCCAGGGCTGGTTGACGTACATCGTCGGGTACGGGCCCCGCAGATACGGGGCGATGCCCGGGAAGGTGTCCAGGAAGTCCAGGCCCTCCAGGTCCTGCCCGGTGTACAGCGGCTTGACCGTGATGCCCTCGGGGGTCTCCCAGAGCAGGTCGGCACCGTCGGTCGCCTTCTTGACGGCCGTACGCCACTCGTCGGAGCCGTCGCCGGAGACCGGGGTCCCCAGCTCGATCGCGGAGAAGTCGGGGATGGACATCAGGACACTCCCATGCGGTCGAGCGTGGCGGAGAGCACGGCCACGGCGTCGCAGCCGGCGAAGACATGGGTGTCGACACCCGCGTACGAGCCCGGGCGGCCCGCGAGGAACACGTGCCGCGCGCCCGCCGCCCGCAGTTTCTCCGCGGCGGCCCCGGCTTGCTCCTCGTACACCGTGTCACTGGAGCACAGGCACACCTCCCGCGCCACGCTCTCCTCGAAGGTGCCCTCGGTGACGGGCTCGATGCCGCCCGCCTGGAAGAGGTTGGCGGCGAAGGCGAGCCGGGCGGTGTGGGCGGCGGCCGGGCCGAGCGCGGCCAGGAAGACGCGGGGCCGGGCACCGGTCGCGGCGAGGTGGGCGTCGGAGCGGGCGCGCAGCGCCTCGAACGCCTCGTCCCGCCGTACCCGGGGCAGGCCCCCGGACGGCGGCTCGGGCGCGGCAGCGCGGAGGACCGGCTTCTCGGCCAGGTGCGGGAACTCGCTGACGCCGGTCACCGGCTCACGGCGCTTGGCGAGCTTCGCGCTGCGCAGGGACCAGGTCTCGGCCAGCCGCTCGCGGACCAGACCGGAGCGCAGGGCCGCCGCCTGTCCGCCGGCCCGCTCGATCTCCTGGAAGAACTCCCAGGCGGCGTGCGCGAGGTCGTCCGTCAGCCGCTCCACATACCAGGAGCCGCCCGCCGGGTCGATCACCCGGGACAGATGCGACTCCTCGATGAGGATGGTGGAGGTGTTGCGGGCGATACGGCGCGCGAAGGCGTCCGGGAGTCCCAGCGCGTGGTCGAAGGGGAGCACGGTCACGGCGTCGGCACCGCCCACCCCGGCGGCCAGTGTCGCGACCGTCGTGCGCAGCATGTTCACCCAGGGGTCGCGGCGCGTCATCATCACCGGCGAGGTCACCGCGTGCTGGAGCTGCGCGCCCGCCTGCGGCGCCCCGCAGACGTCGGCGACCCGGGCGAACAGCCGCCGCGCCGCCCGCAGCTTGGCGATCGTCAGGAACTGGTCGGCGGTGGCGGCGTACCGGAACTCCAACTGGGCACAGGCCTGTTCGACGCTCAGCCCCGCCCCGGTCAGCTCGCGCAGATAGGCGACAGCCGTCGCCAGCGAGCAGCCCAGCTCCTGTGCCGCGGACCCCCCGGCCTCGTGGTACGGCAGGGCGTCCACGGTCAGCGCCCGCAGCCCCGGATACCGCTCGGCGCACAGCCGGGCCGGCTCGGCCACGGACGCGATGTCGTACGACTGCCCGGTGCGGGCCTCGTGGCCCAGCGGGTCGGCGCCCAGGTTGCCGCGTGCCGTGTCCGCGGCGACGCCCCGCTCCTCGTAGAGCCGCAGCAGCAGCCGCGTGGCGGGCTCGGTCTCGGCGCCCGCGTCCAGGACGACGGGCGCCAGGTCCAGGTAGACGCCGTCGAGGGCGCGGTCGAGCGACGCGACGGGGATGCCGGACTCGCCGACGGCCAGCCACAGCGAGGTGACGCCGTTCTCCAGGTCGGTCAGGATCGCGCCGCCGTCCGCGACCGTGTGCCGCTGGCGCACGTCCCAGCCGCCCACCGTGTTTCCCTCGGCCCGGCCGCCGCGCACAAAGGGCGCGAAGCCGGGCAGGCCGGGGTCGGGCGCGTGGTCGTGCCCGGTGTACAGGGGCCGGGTGCGCAGCCCGTCCTCCAGCGCGGTGGACAGGGCGTGCTCTGCCTCGGCGTCCGAGACTTCCCTGCCCGACTTGCGCAGCACACCTGCCACCAGGTGCTGCCACTGCTCAAGTGTCGCGTCAGGGAACTCGGCCGCCAGGGAGAGTTCTTCGGCAGGCGGGACGGTCATGCTCGGATGTTAGGGCAGGTCGGCAAAGGAGCAGCAGAGGGCATGGTTGTGACCTTGTTCTCGTTGGGCGCACGAGAGGGGCCTCGTCCGGCGTGGGAGGGGGTTCTTGTCCGGAGTGTGCCGGTGTTTCCCGCCGGGGGTGTGACGTGGTTCTCGGGCGTGGACAAACGACGCGATCCGCCCACTTGCGCCCACGTGGTGCGGGCGGGGCGCGGGTGGTCCGTCGCCCGCACCCCGCCGCGGCTAGCGGAGATCGACCACCGTGCGCAGTTTGCCGCTGGTCGCGGTGCGCTCGAACCTCTCCCTGCGCACGGTCTCGACAGCGAACGCGAGCAGGCCCTCCGCCTCGGCCGAGGCCAGCTCCGCCACCTCGGCGGCGAGGGCGTCCCGCGCGGCGGCCGGGTCGGACGCGTACCCCTCGTCGAGGCGGACCGTCAGCAGCTCGCGGCCGGAGCCGGGGGCGACCAGCAACTGCATCTCGCCGTGGTAGCCCAGCCGCTCCTGCGCCGCCCGCAGGATGCGCCGATAGTTGAAGAAGTACGTGCCGACGCGCACGACATCGCCGTAGCGGCCGAGCAGTTCCAGACGCGGTATGTGGCTGCCGCAGGCGCACGCACCCTCGATCGCGCGCCCGAGGTCCCCGATCTCGTAGCGCTCCAGCCGCTGCCCGGCACGCGCCCGCGAGGTGAACACCAGCCGCCCCGGCTCGCCCGGCGTGACGGGCCGGTCCTCGTGCGGGTCGAGAATCTCCAGCGTGTGCAGATCGGTCAGCACATGGTGGACCGATCCCCGGGACTGCGCGCACTGGTAGCCGAGCGGTCCCAGATCGGTACTGCCGTAGGCGGCCGAACGGATCACCTCGACACCGAACTCCTCGGTCAGCACCCGGCGCTGCTCCTCGGTGAAGTGCTCGCCGCCGTAGAACACCGTGCGGATGCCGCCGTAGGCGCGGAGGCGGTCACCCTCCGCGTGGAACAGTTGCCACAGATACGAAGGCATGCCGAAGAGGGTGTCCGCCCGTTGGGTGACCAGTGCCTCGGCGACCACGGCGTGATCGGGCCCCGCGGCCATCGGGATCTGCGTGGCGTTGAGCCGTTCGAGGATGGAGAAGAAGCTGATGAAGCTCCCGTACATGCCGCCGCAGTAGAAGAGGTTGGCCGCCCGGTCGCGGGCCGGGTCGAAGCCCGCCGCGAGCAGCCCGTCCGCCGCGGCGCGCATCTGGTTGTCGTAGTCCTCGCAGGTGAACACCGACAGCGCGGGCGCGCCCGTGGAGCCGCCGCTGCGGAAGTACAAGTGCGCGTGCTCCGGCGCCAGGGACGCCAGCGCGCGCTGCACGTCCTCCTTGCCCAGCAGCGGCCCGCCGGGCGCCGGGGGCAGCACCGGCGGCTCCACCAGGTCGTCCAGGCAGGCCACCGTGCGGAACGCCGCGTCCGACGCGCGGACACTGACGCGCCGGCTGTAACGCTGCAACGCGTAGACCCCGTCGTGCGGTTCGCCCTCGTAACCCTCCAGCATGGAACCGACCGGAGTGACCCGGGTGACGCCCGCGGCGAACGCCGCCCGCGCCAACTCGGCCGCGTCCGCCCTGCCGCCGCCGATGGCCATGGTCTGGAGATAGCGGCGCATCGGCCGCAGTGTCGCGGTGAGCGCGTGCCGGGGCAGCGGCTTCACCCGGACGCTGCGGTGCAGCGGGGAGGCGTCGAGAGCCGGACGGGTGTCGGCCAGTACCCGCCAGGAGCCGTCGGCGGCGGCGATCACCCGGGTCAGACCGAGGTGCTGTTCGAGCCGGGCGAGCTGCTCCACGGTCGTGATCTCGGCCTGCTCGGCCGTGTTCGGCCGCGGCGCCGGCCATGTGCCGGAGACCTTGGCGAGGTGCTCGGCGAACCGCTCGGCGAACGCCAGTGCCTCCTCGGCGTCCTCGGTGTCCAGGTAGACCACCTGTGGGCTGGAGCACGCCTGCTGGTCGAAGCGGCAGACGTCCTCGGCGAGCGCGTCGAGGGTGCCGGCGTCGGCCGCCGCCTGGCGGGTCAGATAGGCGAAGGAGATCCGGTGGCCCCACTCGACGATCCGGCAGCCGGGCGGCGCCAGGTCGCTCACCGTTCGCACGGCGTCCTCGCCGCCCCATACGGCGATCGCGTCCGCCTGCCCGCACAGCGTCCGGAGCCACTCGCGGCGCGAGGACGGGAAACGCAGGGCCACGACGCGTTCGGCGATGAGCCCCGTCGGGTCGGCGGCGCCGAGCGCGGCGAGCAGATCGAGGGCGAGCGGAGTGTCGGCGCTGCTGGTCTTGAGCACGTTGACGTTCCCGGCCAGCAGTCCCTCGACGACGCTCAGCGGCGCCACGGTGGCGGCGTTTCCGGGAGCGATGTGCACCAGCAGGCCGACCGGCGCCCAGGCCTCGTACACCGTCTCGCGGGCGTCCGGCCGTGTCAGCCGCTCCGGCCGGAGCCCGCCCAGCTCCCGGCGGAGCTTGCGTTCCAGGGCCTTCCGGGTGAGCGCCGAGGCCAGCTCGGCGAGGGCGGCGCCGGCCTCGTCGGCGGGCAGGTGCCCCGCCAGCCGGGTGTACAGGGCGGAGGCGGGATCGGTCAGTTCGGAACTCACCGCGGCGCAGGCGCCGAGCACCACATCGGTGGGCAGCGGACGCGACAGGACCCGGCCGGCCGGCTCGGACAGTGCGGCGAGCCGGCGGGCCGCCTCGGCGTCGTCGACGAACTCGCCCTGCCAGAGGTGGAGTGCGGAAGCGGTCACGACATTCCCTTCAGGAGTTCGGCTGCCGCGACCGCGCAACTGCGGTTGCGACTCACCCCGGCACGGCCGTGCACGGTGAACCAGTCGGTGGACAACGGGCAGCCGCACTCCTCGCCGGGGTGCAGCGACGCCAGGTCACCCATCACGACGCTGTGCGCCGGTACGGACGTGATGTACGGGCTGACCAGGTGCAGAAAGCCGCGCTCCCCGTACGGCAGCGGGCGCAGCGTCGCCGGGTCGCGCACGGCGGCGCGCGACCACACGGGCACATGCAGCCGGTGCCGGGCGCACTCGATGTACGGCACGCAGTGCTCGACGGACCCGAACGTGTCGCGGACCCGCTCACCCGGGACACCGAGACGCCCGGAGATCTCGGCGTAGAACTCCTCCTTGCCGATCTGCCGGTCGGCGTGGCCCTTCCAACCGCCGCCCAGCACCACCAGCGACCCCTCGGGCAGCCGCAGCGGCGGCAGTCCCATGGCACTCATCCGCTCCAGGGTGAAGTGCAGGAACGCGGGGAAGCCCAGGATGCGCACCGGCACGTCGTCCTCGGCGTACCGCTGGAGCGCCGCGATGCAGCCGTGCACATCGAACTCATGGCCCGAACCGGTGTGCCGCAGCGCGTGCGTGGTGTGCCGGGCCGGCGCGAAGTCGCACAGATAGTTGTCGGTGAACGAGGTGCCCAGTGTCAGGGACGGGGCGGGCTCGTAGCTGTAGAGGAGGTAGTTGACCGGCTGGTCGGGTGTGATCCAGCCGTAGTGGTCGAAGATCCGGGCCACCATGCGCTGCGCCGAGCGGATGGTCCACTCGTCGAAGAACATCTGCGACTTCTGACCCGTGGTGCCCGAGGAGGTCAGACGCAGGAAGACCTCGTCGCGAGGGATCGACAGCACCTCGTGGCGTTTGAAGAACGCGGCGGGCACCAGCGGAGTGCGCACCCCCTCGCCCACGGTCGGCGCGGGAACCTCCGGCGGGTCCTGGAGCAGGGAGCCGAAGAACGGGGAACGCCGCGCGTGCCAGTCGTTGGCCTCGGCCATGGCGGCGGCGAACAGGGCGTCGGCCTCGGGTCCGGTGTCGTACGGCGATGCCAGGTCGCACAACCGCTGCACATGGCCGAGTGCCGCCGGGTCGGGGACCTCGACGGGAGCGAGATGGGGGTTCATCGGGACACCTCGTGAAGGGGCAGATAGGTGGCGGTCCATGCGCTCAGATAGGCGCTCAGATACGGCTGGAGCAGCGCGCTGACCGCCGTCGTCCTGAAGTCGATCTGACGGCTGGTCCGGGACAGCACGACGTAGTCGTGGAAGCGGTCGTGCAGACGGCGCATCGCCGGGTACACCGCGCTCGGCACGAAACCCGAGGCCAGGAAGACCTCCAGTGCCTCGCTGTCGGCGAGCGGCAGCAGCGTCTCGGCGTAGTCCGCGCCGGCCCGGGTGACCACGGAGATCAGCGCCTCCAACGCACCGGACACGGCCGCGGGACGCGGATCCACGGCGATCAGGGCGCAGCTGCCCGCGACCGGGTCCAGATCGGCGTACGCCTCGAAGCGGCCGTCGGCCGCGACCAGCATCGCGTTGGGCGTGTGCAGGGGGAAGAAGCGGTCGCCCGCGTCGGGGAAGCGTTCCAGGAAGCGGCGGCGGACGAAGGCGGAGGCGGCGATCAGCTCGATCGGCTCGGCCCCGGTGACGGCGGACCGTGCGGGCCGGGTGGCGATCCGTTCCGTCCCCGCGTAGTCGACGCCGACGCCCGAGGACGCCGCGGACAGCAGCGCCGCGAGGCGTTCCGGTACGTGCTCCACGGGGGCGCGGCGCTCCAGTACCCCGTCGGCGTAACGGGCGAACAGGGCGAGGCTCTCGCAGCCGTCGACCTCGACCGCGTTGGGCATCAGGCCGAGCGGCCGGAAGCCGTTGCGCACCACGACATGCTGGGGGCCCTCGGTGACGACGCGGACGGTGGCGTACACCGAGTCGAGGCGGCCGGTGCCGAACGCCTCGTCGCACACCGCACCGGTCAGCACGGAGGCCAGGCCCCCGCCCCGGTGCCCGGGATGCACGGCGAGGCCGACGAGCTTGCCGACGCGGCTGCCCGGGTCGGTCTGCACCACGGCGGAGCCGACCAGGGCGCCTCGCTCCGTGCGGGCGGTGAGCCAGTGCGCGGTGCCGTCCACGATCAGCCGGTGCATGACGGCCGGGTCGCTGCCCAGCGGCACCGGATAGCCGTGCCCGTACACGTCGAAGTACAACTGCCGCAGCTCCGCGATGTCCTGGACCGCGGCGGGAGCGAGAACGACGCTCATGACGCGTCTCCCGTCAGCGCGACCTGATGCCCGGCCGGGGCGTACGGCTCATCCTCCGGGATGTCCGCGCGACCGCCCAGCCACCACAGCGCCAGGGCCACCGGGACGAGACCGGCGCCCTGCACCAGGCAGAGGGCGCGCGCGGTCAGATGGTCGCCGAGCGCGCCGAAGACGAGCGAGGAGACGGGGAACGTGGCGCCGAGCAGCGCCTGCATCGCCGTGAAGAAGCCCGCCTTGTCGTCGGCGGGCACCAGCCGCTGGAACAGCGCGACGAAGCGCACGCCGATCACTCCCACGCACCAGCCGGCGACGACCATCGAGCCGGCCGCCACCGCGTGCCCGGTGAGCAGGCCCGGCAGGGCGAGGCATGCGGCCATCACGGCCAGGCAGACGCTGCCCAGGGCGACCGGGCGCCCTGGCAGACGCCCGCCGGTGAACGACCCGACGAGCGTGCCCGCCCCCAGCGCCACCTCCAAGGAGGCGACGGTCGAGCCGGTGGAGTGCAGCACACCCCGCGTGTACAGCGGCATGACGACGTAGACGGCCGTGGTGAACACATTGGCGGCGGCGAAGCAGACCAGGACACGGCGGACGAACGGCAGGCCGGCCAGGATGCGGCGCAGCGTCCGCCGCTCCGGCGCGGCCCCGCTCGCCGGGCCCTGCGGGGCGGCGGCGTGCGGGAACCGGGCGGCGCGGATCAGCAGGGCCGCCGTCAGATACGCGCCCGCGCACCCGGCGGCGACATCCGCGAGCCCGCCCGCGTCGACCACCAGGGGGCCCAGGAGCCCCCCGCCGAGCCCGGCCAGTGACTGGGTGGACAGCTCGAACCCGGTGGCCGCCTCGATGTCCGCGTCCTCGACCAGTTCGGGCACCGCGGTCGTCAGACACGGATCGAACACCGCCTGGCACGTCGCCAGAGCGAGTCCGGCCGCGTAGACGGCGGCCACCGGCAGCGGCCCGGCGGTCGCCCAGGCCGCCGCGGCCGTGGCGAGGACGCCCGCCGCCCCCGCCGCCACGGCCAGCACCGTGCGGCGGGCGTGACGCGCGATGACGCGGGCCACGACCGGGGCGAGCACGACCGCGGGAAGGGTGCTCGCCATGAGGAACAGACCCGAGTCCAGCCCGCGGTGGTCGCCGCCGGCGAAACCGACCAGCCACCAGACCGCACCGACCTGGAACATCCTGCCCGCCATCTGGGTGAGCAGCTGGCCGACCCAGACCGTGCCGAACGACGGGTTGCGCAGGACGACGGGCAGACGCCGCGCGCGTGGTACCGGTGTGCTCATGAGTGCGGCCGTTCGTCGACCACGCGGATCAGCTTTCCGGAGCGGGCGTTGACCGCCAGGTCCCGGTGCCGCACCCACTCGACGGTGAGCGGATCGACATGCCCGGCGGCCATCGCGCTCGCGTAGGCCGGACGCTGCCCCAGGACCGCCCTGGCGACGCTCTCGCCCAAGGAGGTGTGCCGGTCGCCGGGTTCGCCCGTCGCCAGCCGCAGCACCAGGCCGTCACGGCCGTTCCGACGGCGCACCACGAGTTGCAGGCCGGTCACCTCGCCGGCCGCGTCGGCCGCCGTGACGACGTCGTGCACATCCTGCGTGTACAGCGAGACGGGGCCGACCCGCACGCCCTCCTCGGCGCGACCGAGGATGCGGAAGACCCCCGCGTCCCGTGCCACCCATGCGGCCCGGTCACCCGCCGGGTAGCGCAGAATCGGCATCAGCCGGCGGCGCAGGTCGGTGACGACCAGCCGGCCCGGCACGCCCTCGTCCTCGACCGGCAGGCCGGTCTCGTCGTCGAGTATCTCGACCACCGTGTACGGGGTGAACGCACGGTGCACGCGCGGATCGCCGCCGGGCACCGCCTCGCCGAGCAGTCCCGCGTCCACGCTCGCGTATCCCAGCGAACGCGTCCGGGCGTGCGGGAACGCGGCTTTGAGCAGGGGAAGTTGGTCGCTGAACAGACACTCACCGCCGAAGAGCAGCAACTCCACGTCGGGCAGGGTTCGATCGGCCGAGGTGAGACGCTCGGCGAGTGAGCAGAGCGTGGTCGGCGTTCCGGCGACGACCTGAACCCGGAATTCGTGCAGGGTGGCCGCGGTGGATTCCCAGGGTGCCGCGCCCCCGATGGGCAGCCGCACATTGGCCACCGGGGATCGGTGCAGTGAGTCGAGAATGAAGCTGAAACTGGCGTACAGGTCACCCGCGTAGAACAGGTCGGCCACCCGGTGACCGGGCTGCAGTCCGGCCGTGACGAGGCCGGCGCCGAATGCCGTGGTGAACTCACGCCATTCCGTACGGGTGTAGTACGAGAACTTCGGGGACCCTGTGGTGCCGCCGCTGCGAAAGACGACCGCTTCCTCCAGGGGTGCGGTGAGCAATCTGTTGTCACGCGGTGAGTTCGCTCGCCAGAATTCCTCTTGGGGCACCACCGGAAGATCCGTGAGGTGGGCCACATGATCCGGGAGGTGAGCGTAAAGCTCCCGGTAGAACGGCGAGTTGCGACGCGCGAAGCGTATCAGCTCCATGAATGGTTGAACTGGCATCAATTCCTGCTCGAGGGCATGCTCGGTGAACCGTCGGCAAAGGGAAGGGCCGACGGCGGCGCTACGGGTTTTGTTTGCTGCGAAACAATGTTGTTCGCCGTTGAAGCAGCGAGGAGATGTGGGTCACTGACGAGGTGATGGATTGGCGGCACCCGGAATATCCGGGGCGCCCACACCCGAAGGATATCTCATCATTCGGAACCCTCTTGCGCCAACTGGCCGCTTGTGCATCGAACTTCGGCCATATGTGGACGAGCTGTGACGGTGTGCGGTTCCCTCTCCTTCAGGAGAGGGTCGTCACACATGGCTCTGGTTCCATAAGTAATTCTTGAGGCCTCTTCAAGATGCCTTTATATGCGCCCGCGTGATCTCCCGCGCACATGGTCGCGGGAGACCGCGGCGACTCGTCACTCCCCGGCGGTCCGGGGGCGGGGCAGGTCGACCACGATGAGCGCGCGGCGTCGTGCGGTCGCCGGATCCCCGTCCGGCGCCCCGTCGCCGGGCAGCGCATTGCCCTCGGATCGGGTCGTGACCTCGATGTCCTCGGGGACCGTAAGGGTCTGCTCGTCGGCCTGGAGACGCGCGAGGTGGACCGCCAGCGCCGAGTGGAAGAAGTCCGCCACTGCGTCCGCGCGTGCCTGACCGCGCTGTAGCGCCTCGCCGAAGTGCGGGAGCCCGTTGCGCATTCCGTTGGCGTGTCCGACCACCTCGACGCGGGGCGGCGGAAAGCCCGCCCTCACGTTCGCCAGCGACGCCCACGCCACCTCGGCGGCCAGCCGGTGCACCGTCTCGCGTTGCTCTCCCGTCAGCTCGGAGGATCCGTCCGGGAAACCGACCCCTCCGATGGTCAGCCGCTCGCTGCGGTAGGGCGCCTGCGGCCCGCTCTGATGCGGCAGGGTGTCACTCGGTACGGCGTTATGCGCTACGGCGTTATGTGCTGCGGCGTTATGTGCTGCGGCCTCATGCGTGACGGCCTCGTGTGCCACGGTCTGCGGCTGCGGCTGCGGCTGCGGTTGCGGTTGTGCCGCGTGCTGCGGTTCCTGCGGGGCCCGAGGTGCCCGGGGCTGCACGTCCGCGCGCCCCGGCGCCTGACGGGGGCGGGCCGGGGGACCCGCGGGGCTGTCGGTCTGCCGGGGGTCGTGCACCGTGACCGTGGTCCGGCGGCCGTGGTCCCGGTCGCCGGACGACGGGGTGTGCTCGGTGGTGACCGTGACCGGGAAGCCGGCCGCGGTCAGATGCGGCTTCGCCGAGCCGTACTGGTAGTTGATGAGGAACCGGTCCAGGCGGTCCCGGAGTTCCCCGCGTACGGTGTCGGCCCGGACCTGCGCGCTGTCGGGGAAGGCCCCGCCCAGCGTGGGGCGGCGGGTGTTGCCGCGTCCGGTCACGGTGATCCGGGGCAGCGGCAGCCCGTTGCGGTGGTTCCACAGCCCGGTCCGGACCGTGTGCTCGGCCACGTAGGTGAGCTTGCGGGCCTCGACCTTGCTGATCTGCCGGGAACCCTGGTCGAACCCGATGTCCACCTGCGGGAGCCGGTGACCGTGCACGATCACGGACGTCAGTGGATTGGCCTCGGCCGACGGCTCGGAGCTGAGCAGGTCCGCGCTGACCTCGTGCATGGTCTCGCCGGGGCGCCGGGAGAACATCCGGAAGTGCCACAGCTCGCTGCCCTTGGGCAGCTCCGCCGCCTGCTTCATCCGCGCCTCGGCCACCTTGACCGCCCGCTCGTACTCCGCCACGGCGGTCTCGCGCTCCGGGCTCCCGGTGGGCGCCGCGCTCACGGCCCGCCGCGCATCCGCCGCCTTGGTGAGCGCGTCGGCCAGGTCCCGGTGACGGCCCAGCCGTTTGAGCGCGGCCTCGTCGGCGCCGCCGGCCCGCTGCCGGTCCAGCTCGTCGGTGATGGCGGCGTGCAGCCTCCTGAAACCGTTCGGCGAGGTGCTCCTGAGGTTGTCCGCCACGGCCGACCGCACGATGTTGGCGACCTGGGCGCGGCGCGCGAAGTTCTCCAGCGTGATCTGGTGCTTGCCGTCCTCGCTGGAGAGCACGACGGCGGCGAAGTGGTAACCGAAGTGCCGGCCCTCCGGCGCGCTCGGCTTGGCGTAGTTGCGCGCCAGGCTCGCGTGGCCGTCCTCGTCCAGCGCGTTGATCGAGTGCACGAGGTAGGTCTCGCCGACCTTCGCCCAGGCGTGCTCGTTGATGCCGATCATGCGCGCCGCGCCGGAGAGAACGTCGCGCCGTGGGTTGTCCAGCGGGTCGTAGCTGAGCGCGCTGCCGTAGGACCTGCCCGGTGTGGGGCCGTCGCTCTCGGCGATCAGCCGGTCGTCCCGCAGCACCTGGCGCGCCGCCCACGAGGGATCCACGGGCCCGGTCGGCTCCTCGCCGTCGGCCACGTGGCTGAGGGCCTCCGCGAGGTGGTGGATGCCGGTCACCTCGGTACGTCCCAGGGCGTTGATCGGGCCCGTGGTCACGCCGGAGCCGTCGGGGCTCCGGAAGACCACGTGCGACGCGGGCACACCGCCCGACACCATCTGGGCGAAGTCACGGCAGACCTCCTCCTCCGACTTGCCGGAGCGGGTGAGGAACTGCGGGGTGACCCGCACCAGTTCGCGGTGGCCGCCCCTGCCGTCCGCCACGTGCAGCGTGAGGCCGTCCGTCTTCAGCCGCACCTGGCTGCCCGCCAGCGACAGTTGCCGGTTGGCCTCGTCGACGGCCTTGGGCGTGGCGAAGACCTGCTGGCCGTAGCCGAACTGGCGGTGGGCCAGTGACAGGTCCCCCGAGACATGGAGCGGCGGGTGCTCGCCGACCAGCGTCTGCCGGTGGCCCTGCGCGGGCACCTTCAACAGGGGGACGTCGGCGGAGCCGGCCGGACGGTAGTCGAAGTCCGCGTGGTACATGCCCGTCGGCTCTTCGAACAACACGGTGTCCGGGGTGGTCCCGATCACCTGGTAGTCGTCGGTCGTCAGCGGGCGGGCCCGCAGACGGTCCAGCAGGTCCGCCGGGGACAGCGCCGACTCGCCACCGTCCCGCGGCGGGTGCAGCTTGCTCGCGTAGTCGGGGCCACCGGGGTCGTGGTCCGGCGCCACGGGATCGCGCTCCGGTGTGGCGGAGTCGTGGCTGAGGCCGTCGAACAGGTCCAGGATTCCGCCCTCGCCGCCCAGGTGCAGCGCCCAGGCGCCGCTCCCGCCGGACAGGTCGAGGTGTTCGGTGCCGGTCTGCCAGTCGAGCGCGGTGCGCACCTCGGAGTCGGTCGACCACACCGCCGTTCCGGCCCGGTCCGCGACGAGTTGCGCGAGCCCGTGGTCCTGCCCCCGGGAGACGACCAGCAGGATGTCCTGGCCCTCGCGGCGCAGGGGGTCACGGGCGACGAGTGCGGCGAACTCCGCCGGGTCGTTCACAGGGAACGTACGCCCGCCCGCCGGCAGCACCAGATGGTCCGGGGTGCCCTGGGCGGTGACCACATACGGTTCGCCCCACGGTGCCGGATGCTCCGCCAACTGCCCGTCCGGCCCGCTCACCGTGTATGTCGTCAGGTCGGGAGCGGTGGCTCTGGAACCCGTCCAGTCGCGCCCCGCCGCATGTCCCGACCCGTCGACCAGCACGGTGTGGTCGTCCAGCGCGCCGTGCACGCTCGCCAGGAAGTGCGCGGCGAGCGCGGAGGCGTCCGTGACCGACTCCGGTCCGGCGTGCGCGGTGAGCGCCAGCAGATCCCGGTAGTCGTCCTCGGTCGGCGCGGTGTCCAGATGGAGCACGTGCCGGGCCAGCACCTCGAAGTGCGTGCGGCCGTCCGCGTCCGGCGCCGTGCGCGGCAGATCCATCGCGCGCAGCGTGAGCAGGGCGCTGTGGGCGCTCTCGTACGCCTCCTGATCGAGCGAGTCGCCGTACAGGCGGTCCAGCCACTCGTACTCGCGCGCCCGCTCCTCCGTGTACTCTTCCAGGATCCCCGCCCAGTCCTCTCCCTCGTCCCGGTGCGTCCGGGAAGCGTCGTGCGCGTTCCCCGGCATATGCGGATCGTGGGCCGTGGTGTCGTTCCCCGGGGCGGCGCCGCGGTCCGGGTCGGTCACCGGGTCGACCCAGGCATGGCGCCGGGTCACCGGCGGGGCGGCCGAGCGGGCGTCGTGCCAGCGTGGGTCCTGTGACAGCGGGGTGCGGTCCGCGTGCCGACGATCGTCCGGGCCGGAGACCTCGTCGGGGGAACCCGACGACGTCCTCGGCGGCTCCTGGGTCCCCGTAGCGCCTTCGGGGTGCCCCGTGCCGGACCCCGGGACGTCGCCGACGAGCGCGCCGAGCAACTGGAGGTGACGGCCGCGCAGTCCGCCCTGGGCGAGACCGTGCGGTGCCTGCTGGTGGAAGTCGCCCAGCAGGCTCCCCGGCACCTGCGCCCGGCCCGGCCCGTCGTCGTCCTCGCGGTACTCGTCGCGCAGACCGAGCTGGTGGCCCAGCTCATGGGCGTACGCGACGGGTTCCGCGTCGGGCCACCAGGTGCGCTGGTCCATGGGGCGATCGCGACCGGCGAGGTCGACGACCAGGTGGGGGTCGGCGTCCTCGGCCACGTGTTCCACCGTCACATGCAGAAGGGTGCCGTCGGGGAGTCGGTGCTGCGGGCGGTTGTAGTAGTCCTCGGCCCCCTGCCGCAGCCGCTGCCACGGTGTCTGGGTGTCGTGCCCCGAGCCGCCCCGGAAGGCGACCCGCACGGTCAGATCGGTGACGGGGGTGTCGCCGACGCGGAAGGTGCGCGCGTCGAAGGCGGAGCGCACCACGAAGCGCGGTGCGTGGTTGAGCCCGTGACGTGGGGTAGCGGTGGCGGGGGTGTCCTTTGGACGCCGGGCCTGCCGCGTGTGGCCGTTGTCGTGGTTCTGCCGGGTCGGCGCGTTGTCGGTGGCCGGGCCGCTTGGGGCGGGAGCGGGCTGGTCTGCCCTCGGCGCCTTGGGGGCGACCTCGTCGGAGGCACCGCCGTGCGGTTGCTTGCCGGTGTCCTTCACGGGCGCGGTCATGGCCGGGGGATGCGTCGGCGCCTGGCTGGCGTCGTAGTGGTTACGGCCGTTGTAGTACACGTCGACCGTGCGTCCGGTGTTCTCCGGTCCGACCGTCCGCAGATGGGCCGTGCCGCCGCCGGTCGCCTGGAACGTGCGCAGCCGCACGCCGAGGGTGTGGGCCACCAGGGCGGGGAACATCTCGCCTTCGTCGGTGTTCCAGGCGTCGTTGCCCGGTACCCAGTTCTCCAGGGCCCTGATCAGTGCCCGGTGCTCGGTCCGCGTCAGCGGCTGGTGCAGCGCCGAGTCGACGACGGCGCCGACCAGACGGTCATGGCTGTCGATGTGGTCCGGATGCAGCGGACCGAGGCGCCCCGTCACGTAGGCGAACTGGGCGCGTGGTGCCAGGGCGGTGTCCCCCAGGGCCCAGTTGCCCTGGTGGTCCGTCGTCTCCGGCACCTCGTTGGCCGCGCGCTCGGCCGCTTCCTGCGCGGAGAGGTGGTGCGGTGCCCCCATCAGCTCCTGGGTCCGTGCGTCCACGTAGAGGTTGCGCAGTGCCTCCGGGCGGAGCCAGTCCGGGGACGTGACGTGGTCGACGCCGTTGGCACCCAACCGCGCGTGGAGCGCGTCGAAGTCCTCGGTGCGCATCTGCTGCCGGAGCTGGTCCTCCTGGGTGCGGCGGTACAACTCGGTGACGTCGAACGGGAGGTCCTGCGGACGGGTCGTCCGTACGTTGTGCAGCACCATCCGGCGGAGTGCTTCCGCGGTGCGGCCCAGGGCGCTGCCGGAGCGGACGGGGCCCTGCTGGGTACGGATCTGGCGCACGACAGCCTCGTGCTGGGTGTGCGCGTCTCCGGGCGAGCCCTGGTGCAGTGCGGAGGGCCAGTGCCGGGGCGGGGTGCTCGCCAGTACGGAGTACAGCAGGCACCGGCCGTCGCCCGGCACCTGGACGCGGGATCCCGGCTGCCCGGCGACCGCCGGCTCCGCGGGTTCCTTGACGGCCTCGTGTGCCTTCGCGGGTCGCTTGGCGGTTTCCGACGTGTCGTCGGGCTTGACCGCCTGGTGCGGATTCTCCGGTCGCTTTATGTCTTCCGGGGCCTTCGTCGACGGTTCGACGTGTTCCGGAGCCTTGGCCTGCTGCTCGGTGTCTTCCGGAGCCTTGGCCTGCTGTGAGGTGTCCCCCGGGTTCTTCACCTGCTGTGAGGCGTCCTCCGCGTCCTTGACCTGCTGCGTGGCGGCGTCCGCGGGCTTCGCCGGGTCGGGTGTCTTCGGGGTGTGGTCGGTCACCGTTGACGGTGTGGCCGTTTCCTCGGTCTTCTTGGCCGCCCAGTAGTAGACGTGCCCGTCCGTGTGCGCGGTGTTCCCGTACGTGCCGTTCTCGTCGTACTTCTGTGTGGTCATCCGCACCGGTTGCCGCATCAGGACCTGCGGGCCCTTGAGCGTGGCCTTGCCGGGCTCGCCGGCCTCCTTGCCGTGCGGGAGGTCCGGGGGTGTGAGGGTCCGGGTCGGGACGCCGGGCTTGCGGGTCACCGGCGAGCTGCTCTCGAACGTCTGGTCGCGGTCCACCCTCAGGGCACCCGTCGGGAGCGGGACGACGACGGCCGGATTCTTCGTGATCACGGGGACGGTCAGGGGCGTCAGATTCGCGTTGAGGCTCTTGCTCGCGGTCGTGGCCGACTCGTGCTCGGTCGAGACGGTGATCTCGTCGCTGCCGTCGTCCCGCGTGGAGATCTCCTGCGCCTCCCCGGTGGGCTGCACATGGATCTCCAGGCCGGTCTTGCCGTCGGCGCCGAGCGGGACCGTGCGGTAGCCGTTCGCGGAGTCCTTGAGGTGGTGGAAGACCGCGGGCAGAGTTGCCGAGGACAGAGCCTGGCGCAGCGACACCTGTTGCTCCAGCGGCAGGCGCTGCTCCCTGGTCAGAGGGTTGCCTGTGCCGTCCAGCCGGGGGTCGGAGATGAAGGAGCCGACCAGCTTGTGAGCGGCCTCGGGCGTCATGGCCCCCGCCCAGCGGCCGGCCGTGGAGGCGGCGGTGCCGAGTCCCCAGGAAAGGGCCGCTCCGGCTTTGCCGACTACGCCGTCGCCCCAGGGGCGGGGCGTGGTGAGCACCGTCTGCGCGTGGTCTAGCAGCGCGTCGGGGTTGTCGAAGCCGACGAGGTCGTGCGCGGAGTCCAACGACGCCTGCCAGCGGTCCCGGTCCGCCTGGGAGGCGGTGATCGGCTGCATGCCGATGGTGTTGCCGCCGTCGTGCACCTGCGGCGGCTGCGTGGGCCGGCGGGCCGGCTGCTGCTGGTGGGCGGCGGCCTGTTCGGCGGTCTCGGTGAGTGACTTCGGTACGTAGACGTGGACCGGCCAGGACGGATCGACCGGCCGGGGCTTGGCGAGGTTGACGAAGCGTCCGTACTCGGTGCGCTGGGTCACGGTGACTTCGAAGCGCATACGGTTGGTGAACTTCACCGTGTCGCCGAACTTCGACGTCTTGTGCTCCACCTTGGTGGTGACACCGGTCTCGGCGCTCTTGGTCCGGCCGCCCTCACCACCTCCGGTCGGCGCCCACGCGACGCTGCCCAGGCCGGACTTATTCTCCTCGGCCTTGACGGCGGCCGCATCCTGGCCGGGCTTGGGCTTGACCACCGGCGCGTAGGACAGACGGAAGTTGCCGTCCGCGCCCAGCGACCAGTTGTGCCCCGCGCTGCCCTTGACGGTCTGCGCGAAGCCGACCTTGCGAGTGGTGTCCCCGGTGGAGTGGTCGCCCTGGTCGGACCACTCGTCCTGCGGGACGCCACGCACCAGGACCTCGGTGATCACACGCTGGGTGCGGGACTCGTGGACGTGGTAGTCGAGGATGCCCCGGCCCACCAGGTCCTCGTAGTTGGCGGACAGGTTCTCCGGCGAGAACGTCCCCGCGAACGGCAGCGCCGTCTCCGGCACCTCGGCGGGGGTGTCCAGCCGGCGGATCTGCCGGTCGATCTCGCCGAGGATCTCGTCCGACTTCGGGATGTCGGCGGTGGCCCCGCCCAGCAGCCCCGAGGTCAGCAGCGGCGCCTGCCGCGTGCCGGTGGGGGCCGGCGTGGTGGTGTCACCGGTTGCGCCGGTGCCGAGTTTGCGTACGTCGTCGTCGGAGAGCAGCACCAGCACCCGGTGTCTGCTGGTCTGCGGATTCCCGAGGGTGACGTTGCCCTTGGCGTCCGTGACGCGGCCCTGGACGGTGACGTCCGCGTCGGCCTCGTAGACATGCCAGGTGCCCTTGTACGCGGCCTTCCGCGAGGTCGTCATCGTCTGCTTGACGTTCTCGCCGCTGTTGTGGCCGGCACCGCCCTTGCCCTTGAGACCGCCGCGGACCTGGAGGGAGGCGTCGGGGCTGTCCTTGGACGGGAAACGCCCGGCGTCGAAGCCGAGTCCCGCCTTGAAGGCCCGGGAGGTCTTGTCCGCCACGGCGGTCGAGCCGCTGGACTTGGTCTCGATCTCCAGCTTGCCCTCACCGGGCAGCGTCTCGTGGAACGTGAAGTTGCTCAGACGCGTCCGCGTCGACAGCCCGATGGTGTCCCGGTTACGGCCCGAACCGATCTGCTCGTCACCGCTGTTGGCCCACCCGCCATGCGAGGCGGACACCATGGCCCGCAGGTGGTCCTCGTCGGTGATCCCGTCCAGCGCCTCCTTCAGGTCAGGCGTCGACGCCTTCGACTTCTTCTCGAAGGCGCTGGTCAGCGACTGCTTCGCCTTGTCCCGGAAGTCGCCGGAGTCGGTGACGTGGCGGATCGCGTGGCGCTGCGGCAGTACATCCAGCTTGGCGATGGCGGGCGGCGGCGTACTGCCGCCGGTGCTCTCCGGCTTGCGCGCGACCTCGACGGTGAGGTGGCCGTCGGGCTTCACCCGTGTGATGTGCTGCGTGTGCGGCGAGGGCGCGTCGGTGGACAGATGGGTGGTGGGCCGTTTCGGGTCCTCGGCACCCACCATGACGTGGTACGTGACCGGGTGGGCGTAGACGTCGGTGTCCGCCTCGAGGGAGAACTGCCGCTTCACCTCGGTCTCGGCGCCCATGGTGAGCCCGTGCGAGGGGTTGTGGGCGGTGATGTCGAGGCTGCCGATGCCGAAGCCGCGCGTCACATCCGGGTGATCCAGGGAACTGCGCACATTGCCAGCCAGGTTGACGACGTGTTTGGTGCTGCGGGTGACGACCTTGTCGGCCCCGGTCGTCCGGGTGGTCACGGTCTTCGTCGTCGACTTGCCCGAGCGTACATAGTCACCCTTGGACGGCTCGGCCTTGATCAGGATCTCATGGGTCCTGCCGTCACGCAGCGGCAGATGGGGACCCTTCAGTGTGATCCGGTACGTGCCGTCCAGCAGCTTCGGCCCGGCGCCGCGCAGCCGCGAGGGAGCGAGCTGCTGACGCAGCGCACGCAGGTTCTCCCACGCCTCGGGGGTGATCCGGGGCTGCTTCGCGGCGCCCGTGCCGTCGTGCGCGGCGGCGCTGCCGGGGTGGATCGCTTCGGGCGGCGGCAGGACACCGGGTGAGCTGTTCCACATCTCGCGCACGATGTGGTCCTCGAGCTGCGATGAACCGGGGAAGTCCAGGAACGTCGTGCGCTGGGCCGCGACCGGCCCGGTGAGCCGGCCGGCGTCGAGCGGCGGGTGGTCGCCCGTCGTGTCCGGCACCGGCCCGTCGTGCGGGATGGCGCGCAGCACCTCGCCGTTCTGGGGGTTGATGGTGATCGCGACGTGGTCGGCGGCATCCTGCGGGCGTTGCGCGGAAGGCGCCGGGGCATGATCCCCGATCTTCGTGGTGCCGGTGCCGTGCAGCCCGTCGAGCCCCGGCTGCAACCGATGCCGTATCAGCTGGACACGCAGGCGCACCTTGGTGGCGACCAGATCCGCCTTGCCGGAGTGTTCGTGGCTGGACTCGGTGCCGATGGCGTTCTTGCCCTTGGCGCCGTGGGTCAGGTTGCCGGAACCCGTGTAGCCGGCGGTGCCGGTCAGCCACGTGGACTCGGAGCCGTCCTTCGCCTTCCACACCTCGCCCGTGGCGCCGCCGCTGATGCCCAGTGACCAGGAGCTGTTCTCCGTGCGGTTGTGACCGTGCTCGCCCGACGACTTCGACCCCAGGGTGGCCTTGTCGTCCACGGTGTGCAGGGCCTGGGAGCCGTCCGGCTCCACCGTCAGATGCACATGGGCCTTGCTGCCGTCGCTGAGCGTCAACGGCTTCGACAGCAGACCCCAACCCGAGGCGTGCTCGAACTCGTTGATGACGTTGGACGGCTGGAAGAAGTCCTCGATGTCCTGGTGCGCGGTGCCGTCAGGGCGCGCCTCGCGCGGCAGCGCCTCGTAGACCGCGTCCCGTGCCGTGTCGAGTCCTGTGATCGACACCGGGTGGCCTGAGGCGGGCCTGGGCGTCCGGGAGGCCGGTGGGGCGGAGGTGTCCTGCCTATCCGTGCGGGCGGGGTCCCAGCCCTGCCAGGCGCGCGGCCGGCCGTCGGCCAGGTCCTCAGGCCTGGGCACATGCGCGCGTACCTGGCCGGTGATGGCGCCGTCGGTGCCCTTGGCACCGAGCTGGTTGCCCTGGTGGTCCGTGACCTTGACCTGGTACGTGAAGTCGGAGGTGTAGCTGTCGGTCTTGCCGGTGAAGGCGATCTGGTTCGCCGTCTGGGCCGACGACTTGACCGTCGTCTCGCGGCCGTGGGTGGCGCCGCCGAGCTTTCCGGAGGGGGTGACGAGGACCGACAGCCCGCTGTTGACGGGACGGATGATGGTCGGCCCGAACTCCAGTCCCGCCTCGGAGGAGGTCATCTCCGTCTTGCGCGGAGTGGAGTCGTGCGTGGATTCCGACGGTACGCCGAAGCCGTCACCGTCGTTGTCCTTGGCCACGTCGGTCGTGGGGTCGAGGCGCCAGGGCGAGGCGGTCGCCTTCACCTCGACCTCGTAGGGCCTGCCGTCCACGTGCATGGTGAAGCGCCAGCCGCCGTTGACCATCACCGCGTGCTGCTTGCGGAAGTTGGCGGGATCGAGGGCGGCGTCCAGGCGCTGCACGACGGAGGTGTCCCTGCCGTGGCCGCCGAGCAGCGTCTCGATCCGCGTGCGCACGCCATCCGGACCCGGGTCCTCGGCGATCTTCTTTCCGGCAAGGGACCACGTGTGACGTCCGTCGAGGACCGGGGCGGGGTCCTTGAGCGGGGGCGCGGGCGGCTTCTCCTGCTGCTGGTCGCCGGGGGTGAGGGCCTCCTTGGCGGACGCGTCGTCCTTGGCCGGGGTGTGGGTGTGGTCCTCGGCGGTGGTGTCGTCCTTGGGGGGCGTGTGATCCTTGGTGGGGCTGTGGTCCTGCTCCGGCTCGTCCTTGGGGGCTTCCTTGGAGGGGGCCTCGGTCTCATCCAGGTTCCGCTTCTTGGGCGGCTCCTGGTCCAGGGGCCGCTGCTGCGGCTTCTCGCGGGGCTCTTCCTCGGTGGCCGTGTGCTCGGCCGGTTCGTTCGGGGCCTCCCGGCGTGTCGGCTCCTCGCCGTCCTGCGCCTTGTCGCTCTCCTTCGCTCCCTGGCCTCGGTCGGACGAACCGTGGTGCCCGTGGTCCTGCCGGCTCCCGTGGTCCCGCTGGTCCTCGTGGTCCCGCTGGTCCTCGTAGTCCCGCTGGTCCTCGTAGTCCCGCTGGTCCTCGTGGTCCTCGGAGCCCTTGTGATCCTGCTGGTCCCGTCCGCCGCCGGAGTCCTTGCCCGAGCCGCCGCCCGAGGGGGTCTCGCCCTCGTGGGCCTCGTCCGGACGCTGGGTCCAGGTGAGTTCGGCGTGGTCGTTGTCGGGGCGGAAGCGCAGCAGCGGTTCGCCGTCGGGGCCGTGGTGGGAGCCGACGATCTTGTCGAAGACGGCCTTGCTGAAGGGGGAGGGCGGGTTCCAGAACATATGGGCGCCGTGCATGACGGCGATGTCCTTGGCCTGCATCTCCTTGATCAGCGCGTCGTGTTCCTCCGGCGGGATGCGGGTGCCGCGCGGGGTGGAGACGTCGAACAGGTCGTGGTCGCCGGTGATGGGGCGTCGCGTGCCGTCCTCAGCGATGCCGTGCACCACGCCGTCCACGACGGTGAACTTGTTCTTCTTGTCCAGCAGCGCCATCTTGGCGGCGAGTTCACGGTATTCGGTCGAGCGCTGGTTGTAGCGGGAGACGACTTTGTCCCAGTCCCCGGCGGGAACGGTGGCCTGGTCGGGCGTCTTGGGTTTGAAGTAGCCGACGAGTCCGATGTTCTTGGGGTCGGCGCCGAGGTGGACGTCGGCCTCGTTGATGGTCTTGGCCTTGATGTCCTGCGGTTTGGCCATGGCTCCGGCGTCGAGCCATGTGGGTGCGGTGGGATTGGTGGGGCGGACGTCGATGACCAGGCCCTTGTCCCGCGCGATCTGGCGGAACCCCTTGAAGTTCTTCTCCGGGATCCCGTAGGTGTGCCGCGCGGTGTACGAGTTGACCTCACCGGTCTTGAGCGGCTGGGTCCAGGTGAGTTCGGCGTGGTCGTTGTCCGGGTGGAAGCGGAGCAGCGGTTCGCCGTCGGGGCCGTGGTGGGAGCCGACGATCTTGTCGAAGACGGCCTTGCTGAAGGGGGAGGGCGGGTTCCAGAACATATGGGCGCCGTGCATGACGGCGATGTCCTTGGCCTGCATCTCCTTGATCAGCGCGTCGTGCTCGGGATGCGGGATCCGCGTGCCACCCGGGGTGGAGATGTCGAAGAGGTCGTGGTCGCCGGTGATGGGGCGCTGCGTGCCGTCCTCACCGATGCCGTAGACCACGCCGTCCTTGACGGTGAACCTGTTGTCCGCCTCGTACGCCGTCATCTTGGCGGCGAGTTCACGGTATTCGGTCGAGCGCTGGTTGTAGCGGGAGACGACTTTGTCCCAGTCCCCGGCGGGAACGGTGGCCTGGTCGGGCGTCTTGGGTTTGAAGTAGCCGACGAGTCCGATGTTCTTGGGGTCGGCGCCGAGGTGGACGTCGGCCTCGTTGATGGTCTTGGCCTTGATGGCCTGTGGCTTGGCCATGGCTCCGGCGTCGAGCCATGCGGGTGCGGTGGGGTTGGTGGGGCGGACGTCGATGACGAGGTTCCTGTCCCGCGCGATCTGGCGGAACCCCTTGAAGTTCTTCTCCGGCATGCCGTAGGTCTGACGCGCCGTGTGTGCGTCGACCTCGCCCGGCTTCGGCGCATGGGACGTCGCCTGTTCCTCGTGCGGCGTGGTCACCGGTGCATGCTGCCGTGTGGGATCGGAGACCGGGTCCACCCAGGTGTGCTGCCGGGGGACCGCGGGCGCCTGGTCGCGCGAGTGCCGCCAGGCGGGGTCGGCCGCCGGGTCGTCGTGCTGCTGGTGCTGTCCGTGACCCTGGTCGTCGGAGGGCACCGGAGGCAGATGCGGTGTGCCGTCGTGGGCGCCGGCGTCACCGGTGGAGGGGCCGGGGAGCTTCGGGGCAACCTGGTCCGAGGCCCCCTGGTCGCCGGACAGGTGCGGCCGTTCGGTGTCCAGAGCGCCGTTGCGCACCAGGGAGTCGACCATCTCGTTCACCGAGCGACCGCCCTGGAACAGGCTGTACATGTCGTCCGGCACGATCGGCCGATAGCCCTGCTCCAGCAGCAGCTTCGGCAGCAGGATCTGGACGTTGGAGCGGAGGTTGCCGTCCTCGAAGGGGTGGATCACATGCAGTGAGCGGACCGTACGGGCGATCGAGGCGAGCTTCGCCCTGTCATCGGCGCCGGGCTCGTTGACCCGCTCGTAGTGCTGGTGGAACACCGTGTCGACGAGACCGGGGGCCTCGCCCTTTCTGTAGTTGGTCGACAGCGCCGGATTGTTGTGCAGAAAGCGCGTGAGGATGGTGGCCGGCTGCGGCTTGGGCAGCCCCTTGGACCAGTCGTGCGTGGTCATGTCGTAGACCAGCGCCCGGTCGCCGACCTTCTCGTCGAAGACGTCGGGGGCCAGCGCCTCGCCACGCAACGGGAAGTGCGTCGGGCGGCCACCGGACCAGTCGAGATCGCGGTTGAGGTGGCTCGTCGCCAGACCGTGCATCGTCCGGTACGACGACGAGTCCATCGGCGCCTTGACCGTCTCGGAATCACCCAGGAACTTCGTGTAGGCCGCGACCATGCCCTTCTGGAACCCGGGGGAGCGGTCGTGGTCGTAGTACGAGCCCGGGTCGTGCGGGAAGGCGGCCTGTGCCTCGGCGTGGTTCTTGGGGTCGATGTAGAACTTCCACCACTCGTTCTCGGGCAGGAAGTCGTGCAGGGTGCCCTGCTTCGGGCCGCGCGGCGCGACCGACTCGCCGGTGTGGTCCTGCGGGTGGTCCGTTCGGTGGTCGCCGGTGTGGCCCTGGTGGGAGAGCAGGTCGTCGTGGCCCGCGGTGAGGGCGCCCAGGAGCCGGAGATGGCGGTCGCGCAGGCCGCCGTGGGTGAGGCCTTGGTGCTCGGGGGGCTGGTGGACGTCGCCCAGCAGGCTGCCGGGAATGTGCGGGCGCTGCGGTGCGGTCTCGTCCGCGTACTCGTCGCGCAGCCCGAGCTGGTGAGAGATCTCGTGCGCGTACTCGACGGGCTTGGCCGCGGGCGTCCAGCTGCGCTGGTCCATGCCGTGGTCCGTGCCCACCAGATCGACGGTCAGATGTGGCTTGTCGCCGGGGCCGACGCGCTCGATGGTGACGTGCAGCCGGTCGCCGTTCGGCAGCGTGTACCTGGGGTCGTTGAAGTACTGCTTGACGCCCTGCTTCGCCCTGTTCCAGGTGTCGTCGGCGTCGTGCCTGCCCGAGCCGTCGTCGCGCAGCGCCACGCGCACGGTCAGGTCGGTGTACGGGGTGTCGCCGACGGTGAAGCGCCGCTGGTCGAAGCCGGAGCGCACCACATAGCGCGGGGTGCGGTTCAGCTTCATACGGGGCGGTGGGCCGGAGCGGTGCAGGTCGTCCAGTCCCTTGGTGCTGGGCACCGGGTGGTGGCGGGGATCGGCCGACTCCTCGTGCGACCGGCCGGGCCTCGCGTTCTCCTCGGAGGGGTGGTGGGCGAGTTGCTCGTTCCCCTGGTCCTGGTGGTGCGGCCGTTCCTCGTGCGGCCGCCGCGAGCCGGTGTCCGGCTTCTCCCCCTGCTCTCCGATGCGGCTGTCGGAGGCGTGCCGGTGCCCGTCGCGAGGGGGAGAGTGGTCCGCGGGGACCTTGACCGCGTTGCCGTCGGCGGACGCCCCGCCGTGCGCGGGTGTGGTGTGTTCGTCGGCGGGGGTGTGTTCCTCGGCCGGCGGGTGCTCGTCCGTGCCGCCGCGCTGGTCGGTTCCGGTGGTGATGCGGTCGAGGTGGCCCGGGGCCTCGGGGGCCCCCGTCCTCTGCGCCAGCTCCTGCCGCAGGGGGCCGGTGCGCTCGTCGTACGTCTGGTGCGAGGACAACTCCTCGCGCATCTCGTCTATTCGGCGTGCGGTGTCCTCGGCGTCGCGGGAGTGACCGCCGAGCAACTGCTCGGTGCGCTGCTGCCGCAACCGCTCCAGACGGTCCGTCAGATCACGCACCTGATCCTGACGATCCTGCTCGCGCCGGTTCTGGTGCCGGTCCAGCTTGTCGAGGGCCTCCCTGGCCTCCCGCTCGGTGGCCGCTTCGTGCGCCTGCCGGCGCAGCTCGGCGGCGCGGGGGTCTCCCTCCCTGTCGCGGAGCGCGTCGAGGCGGTCGCGCAGATCCCGCTCGGAGGGGTGGTCCTCGGAGGTGTCCGACGTGAGCCGGTCCAGCCGCTGCCGGAGCCGCTGGTCCTCGCGATACTCGTGGAGGTTCCGCAGCCCGCGGTCGGCCTCCTCGGCGGTGGCCGCACGGTCCACCTGCTCGCGCAGTTCGCGTTCGCGGTCGTCTGCGCCGTCGTTGAGGGCGTCGAGGCGGCGGCGCAGGTCCTCGTCGCTGCCGCGCGACGGGGTGCGCTCCGGCGTCGGCTCGTCCGACTTGAGGTGATCGAGGCGCTGCCGGAACTCCCGCAGTTCGCGGTGTTCCTCCAGGTCCCGCAGCGCGCGGTCCGCTTCGTCGGGCGTCTGGGCGTTGTCGAGCCGCTCGCGCAGTGCCGCGGTCTCGGGATCGGACTCGGAGGAGGAACGCAACTGCGCCAGCCGGTCGTTCAGTTCGGCGTCCCGGCGCAGGTCATCGAGCTGAGAGCGCAGCCGGTCGGCGGTGGGCCCGTCGGTGGTCATGGCGAGGCGCTGCCGTACGTCCTCGACGTCCTGGTGGAACGGGCGCGGCCTGTCGTCACCGGTCAGCGTTCCGGAGGGGACATGGCTCTCGACATACGCGGAGTACTCGTTGAGCCTGCTGTCGAGCAGATCCGGGTCGCCGGAGCGTCGCGCCTCCTCGACCGAGTCGACCTTGCGCTGCCACTCCTCCTCGGGTCCGGTGAGGTTCGTCAGACGCTCGAAGCCGCCCTGCGCGTGTGCGTGGAACGCCTCGTAGCGCTGGTTGGTGGTGCGCGTCTCGACATGGGCGCGGAAGTCGGCGAGGTGCCGTCCGGCGCGGTCCCAGTCACCCGACGCGGTGGCCTGCCGGATGGCGCGGGTGTACGCATCGCGGTCGTCCTTCGACATCCCGGCCGCGCGCGCCGCGCGGTCGAGGTCGGCGGTGCGCTGCCCGATGCCGGCGTCGGGCGAGACCGGCCGGGTCTCCGGCGGGGACGGCGCCTGGTGCAACGGGGTCGGCGGGTCCGGGTCGTGTGTGGGCGCCACGAGGGTGTCGAGCAGGCGCAGCCGCTCGTCGTTCCCCGGGGAGTGGTCGCCGGGGGTACCGCCCTGGTGGTCCTCCGGGTGCGGCGTCGTACCGGGCTCATGCTGCGGGACGTCCGGCAGGGCGGGCGTGTGTCCGTCGCCGGTGGACTGCCGCACCGGAGGCGTCGACTGCTGGTGCTGCGGGGTGGTCGTCCCGCTCTCGGTGGCCGGGCGCGGGCGGGGAGCCCGGGGCGCGACCTCGTCCTGGCCCCCGCGGGTGCCGTTATTCGTGGCGGGGGAGTGGCTGGTGCCGTCACTGGTGCGGGCGGGCGGACGCGGCTGCGTGGCCGCGGCGGATTCCTCGTGCGGCGTGGACTCCTGGTGTGGTGTGGACTCCTGGTGTGGTGTGGACTCCGTCCCGGGACGCGGGGCGGACGGTGACTCCACGCTCAGGGGCGGGCGGGGGGTGCCCCCGGACTCGGTGGACGGACGGTTCGTCCCCGTGAGCCCGGGCTGCGGCTGGTTGGTCCCGGCGCTCGGCGGCTGCGAGGGGCCGAAAATGCCCGGAGCCCGCTGGGTCTCCGTCGTGGTGCCGGGGGTCTGCGGACGGTTGACCCCGGTGTTCGGAGTCTGCGACTGGTTGACCGTGTTCGAGGTCTGTGACCGGTCGACGACGGTGCTCGGAGTCTGTGACCGGTCGCCCACGGTGCTCGGGGCCTGCGGACGGTCCGTCACGGCGCCCGGCCCCTGGTGGGCTTCGGCCACGGTGCCGGGCGTCTGCGTGGGGTGCGTCGCGGTCGAGGGCACGGTGCCGGAGGTGGTGGGCGGCGTGGCGCGGACGGTGTCCGCGGGTCCCGTTCCCCGCGCGGTGGTGTCCGGGTGCTGGGTGGGCGTGTTCGGGAGCTGGGTGGGCGTGTCCGTGTACTGGGTGGGCGTGTCCGGATGCTGCGGGGGCGTGCTCGCGTGTTGTACGGGTGCGTTCACCTGTTGGGCGGGCGTCACCGTGTCGTGCCGGCCGCCGTGGACGGGGGCGGGAGCCCCCTCACCGGGCGCCGTGACGGTGTGGTCGGCACCGCTGTGACCGTTGAGCGTGGTCTCGAAGCCGGGCAGCCCACCGGAGTGCTGCGTCGGCTCCTGGACGCCGGAGGACGTGTGCGGCGCGGGCGCGGACTCCGTCGGGTCGTGCGGGGTCGAGGCGGTCTGCGGGCTGCCGCCGGCGACGGGCCCCCCGGACTCGGTGGAGGCCAGGTGCGCGGCGTCGTCGCCTGTGCCGCGTCCGGCGCCGCCGGTCGTCCCGGGGCCGGATGACTCGGTGGTGGGCCGGGTGGTCTCGTGTTCGGTCGCCGCGCCGCGGGCGCCGCCGGTTGTGCCGGTCGTGCCGCGTGTCGAGCCGTTGCCCCCGGAGGTGCCCCGGCCCGCACCGGCCCCGGTGTTCCCCCGGGTCCCGCCCGTACGCGTACCGCCCGTACTCGTGTCGACGGTGCCCGTGCCCCCGGTGCCGGTTCCTCGCGTACCTCCCGTGCCCGTGTTGTGGAGGCCCTTCGTGCCGGCTTCGTCGTTCGTGCCCAGGCCCTTGCCGAGGCCGGTCGTGCCGATGCCGCCCTTGCCGGGACCGTCGCCCTTGCCCAGGCCGGTCGTGCCGAAGCCCTCCGCCCCGGGTATCCCGGGCCCGCCCTCGGACGGGACCTTGGGGAGATGGATGTCCGCCGTGGAGGGCAGATGGACGTCGGGGGTGTGGATCTCGTTGTGCTCGCCGCCGCCGAACCTGCGACGGCCTCCGCCACCGCCCATCGCGCCGATGATGCCCGAGGTCACGGCGGCGCCCATGTCGTTCTCGCCGCCGAAGATCTGTTCCATCACCTCGGTGGTGACGACGCTGGAGGCGCCGCCGATGATGCCCTTGCCGATCAGCGAGGCCGCGAACTTCGGCGCGAACGCCGAGCCGAGGCCGGAGAAGACGCCACCGATCGCACCGCCGATCGCGCCGCCCTCCACGGCCTGAAGGGTGGCGGCGGTGTCCCACTTGGTGCGGTCGCCCTTGAGGAACTGGATCCCCTGGATCACCGCGTCCATGCCGACCATGAACCCGACACCGGTGGCGATCGAGATCAGCAGCCGCTTCAGCAGCATCTTGACGATCGCCCGCACACCGGTGATCAGGGCAGGGATCACCTCGGGTGCCCAGAAGGCGAGTTCGGCGATCTCGACCGCCAGCCAGACGAGCTGCGCCAGGATCATGTACTTCGCATACTCAACCTGCAGCCCGGTGTTCTTGCCCAGTTCGCCCAGCTGACCGGCCGCCTCGGCCATGTCGGGGAGGTTGGACTTCAGCTGCTGCGTGAAGTTGGAGAACTCGTCGGCGACTTCACCGCCGATGCTGTGCAGCACGCCACTGGTCGCGGGATCGATCTCGCGACTGATGGCGGTCAGCTGCCGGGCGGCGTCGTCCCACGCCTCACCGAGGCTGCGCAGCTTGTCCTCGTCGCCCTTGGGCCAGTCCTGGCCGACGGCCAGCTTGGCGACCCAGGCAAGTTCCGGGGGCAGGTTGATGCTCATGACTTGGTGTTCTTCACCCTGGTCTCGGCAGGGTGGACCTCGGAGGTCCCCAGGCGCTTGGTCGCCTCGATGTTCTGGTCCTCCATGCGTTCCAGGTTGACGGCCATCGTCCGGATGCCGTCGTGCATGCTGTCGACCAGGTCGCCCATCTGCCCGGTACTGTCGATGATCTGCTTCCTGGGCGTGGCGTACTGCTCGTAGAACTGCCGCCCGGAGGCGTCGTCGCCCCAGCACTCGCCCAGCTCGCCGAGCCGGCCCTCCAGGCTCTTGCCGATGTCACGGAACCGCGCCGCCAGCTGCTGCACATACGGCAGCTGGTTGCGCAGCCCGTCGGTGTCGACGTAGAACTCGCCGTCAGCCATGTGTTCCTTCCGAGGTCGTGTGGTCGGGTCTGGGTGTGGTGCCCGGGGTCACCCGGCGTCACCGCGCCCTACGTCCGGGCGTCCGCCCGCGAGGTACTCGCGCACCGACTCGGGCATGCCCGGCTCGTCCTCCAGCACCGCCGTGGCGTCGACCCTGCCCTCCACCAGGTCGGTGATCCTGACCCCGGCCGGCAGACCGAGCGAACTCACCTCCGCGACCGCCTCCAGGGCGTTGGCGCGGGCCTGCCGGATGGTCGACAGCAACGCCTCCGACAACTCCTTCGGCGTCATGCGGTGGTACGCGCCGGTGGGGAACTCGATCGCGGTGACCTCGCCCTGCGCGTTCACGGTCGCCTTGACGGTCTGCCGGGGGGCGGTCGCCGTGCCGGTCACCTCGTTGATCCGGCGCCGGGCCTCGACGGCCTCCGCGCGCTGCTTGCGGTACAGCGCCAGAAGGTCCTCGATCTCTTGGTCGTAGGGGCTGGTCACATGAGTCTCCTGGGATGCGATGGTGCGGAGGCATATGGGCCCGGTGTGGCGGGCGGCGTCACAGGACCGCTCCGGCCCCGTCCGAGGCCGCCGAACCCCAGGTGTCGCCCTCCTGGACCAGCAGGTCCGCGATGCCACGGCTCGGCTGCCCCGGCTCCTGCTCGGCGTCCGCCTCGTCCTCCACCGGCTCCTGCGCGGGGAGTTCGGCGGCGAGTTCCGAGGGGTCGCCGGAGAACGAGCGCAGCGGCACGGCGGGGACGACGGTGTCACCGGGGACGGTGGGCGCCGACCGGTTGGGACGCCAGGTGGACAGCCGGGGGCCGTCCGCCTCCTGCTCCACCGGGGCGCCGGCCTGGCCGGTCCAGGTGTGCTCGTCCTCGGTGGTGTAGCCGGGCGCCAGGACCTCCTGCTCGTCCTCGGTCGGCACGGACCACAGCAGCGGTACGAACGACGACCCCGCGCTGTCCCACGCCTCGGTGTTCTCGGCCTCCGGCTCGCCGGACGGTGCCGGCGCGACATGGTCGTCCGGCAGCTCCTGCTGGTAGGGGTCCTCGGACTCGCCGGACGGTGCCGGCGCGACATGGTCGTCCGGCAGCTCCTGGTGGTAGGGGTCCTCGGAGACGAGCCGGCGCGGCGGTACGGGTCCCCTCGCCCCCTCGTCCCCGTCCTCGTCCGTCGGCTGCGGCCATACGAGCTCGGTCGCCTCCCCGTCCCCGTCCCCGTCCGCCGGGTCCTCGGGGCCGGGGTCCGCGGACGCGGACGATGTCTGGCCCCGGCCGCCGCCCAGCGGCAGCAGGATCACCGCCGCCTCGTCGTCCCGGTGCCGGTGCCGCCGCTCGGCAGGTTGCCCCCCGGAATCCGCGGAGTCCGCGCCGATGGCGGCCCCGGCCGCCGCCCCCGTCGCCGCGCCGAGCAGCGTGGCGGGCGCAGCGCCTTCGCCAAGACCGTCGTGGGCGGCGACGACCGGGAGGCCACCGTCGGGGTCCGCCTCCGGCGACCACGGCAGCGTGTCGGGAGAGAGCAGGCCCGAGGCGTCGGACCGCTCCCCCTGGGGGCCGGGGGTGGCGGCGGCCACGCCGGGCATGCCTGGTTCGACCGCCGCGGTGACGGTCGGCTCCTCGGCCACGGCGGCGGGCGCCGTCGGCTGCGGTGTGATGGGCAGCCCGTCGGAGCCGATCATCACGCCCTCGGGCACGGTCTGCGCCGCGACCGCGCCGGGGAGCACGAGCCCCTCGCCGCCCGCCTCGGCGCCGCCGTCGATCTCGTCGGAGGAGCCGTGTTCGCCGGTCCACGGTTCGGCGTCGGGTGCGAGCAGTCCGGAGGCGTCGCTCGGGTCGGTGGTTCCCGTGGTGGCGGGGCTGCCCCCGCCCACGCCCGGCATCATCGGCATGCCGCCGGCGCCGAGGGTCTCGCCCTCCGCGGCGCCAAGAGCGCCGGGGAGAGCCTCGGCCTCCTCGTCGAGGGGCAGGCCCAGCCCGTCGCCGCCCGCCAGTGCCCCGCGCCCGCCGATCTCCCCGGCGGCCTCGGGGTCGCCGGTCCAGGGTTCGGCGTCGGCTTCGAGGAGGCCGCTGGCGTCGCTGGGGTCGACGGTGCCGTTGCCCTGAGGTGCGCCGCCGGCTCCCATGCCGGGCATCATCGGCATACCGCCGGTGCCCAGCCCCGTGCCGACGCCCTCGTCGGTGCCGAGGCCGCCGGGGAAGGCCCGGGCCTGTTCGTCGAGGGGCAGGCCGAGTCCGTCGCCGCCTGCTTCGGCGCCCTTGCCGCCGATTTCGTCGGCGACGCCGGGGTCGCCGGTCCAGGGTTTGGCGTCGGCTTCGAGGAGGCCGCTGGCGTCGCTGGGATCGACGGCACCGCTCTGGGGCATGCCGCCGGCCCCCATGCCGGGCATCATCGGCATACCGCCCGCACCGATGGCGGGGAAGCCCTCCGCCGCCCCGGCGAGGTTCGGCGACTCCAACGCGTTGTCCAGCGACGGCATGTTGAGCCCGCTCGGCAGGCCCGACTCCGTACCGAGGCCGCCGGGGAACGCCTCGGGGGAGACCCCGCCGAGGCCGTCCCCCGCGCCCAGGCCACCGGCGCCGCCGACGCCCGTGTCGCCGGGGAACGCCTCGGGAGTTGCGCCGTCGGCCCAGCTGGAGGGGTCCTCGGCGAGGTTGCCGTCCAGCGGCAGTCCGTTCGCCTTGCCCGTGTTCAAGCCGCCGGGGAAGGGGGTGGCCGCGAAGTTCGGAAGGCCAGGTCCGCCGTCGAGGTTGCTGCCGCCCGGGAACGCGGTCGGGTTGAGCGCCTGGTCCAGCGCGCTCGGATCGAGGGTGTCGTTGCCCAGGCCGCCGGCTCCGAGACCGTCCAGCCCGGGCGCCTTGCCGTCGACCCCGGTGCCGCCGGCGAACGGGGCGGGGGTGGCGAGCGCCTCCATCGGGTCCATGCCGGGCAGGGTGGGCGTGTTCGTGCCCATGGTGTCGGGCGCGGAGAACTGCTGCGGGTCCGGCGAACTGACGTTGGGCAGATTGCCGGGGTCGGTCAGGTCGGGGTTGTTCACGTTCGGGATGTCGTTCGGTACGTTGGGGTTGTTCGTGGGGCTGGTGACCGGCGGCGGGGTGTGCACCGAGTCGATGGTGACCTGGTACTCGCCCGCGAGACTCTTGAGCACCGCGCGCATGTCGCTGGTCATCATCTCGACCAGCTCGGGCTTCTCGTGGATCGGGATCAGGCCGTTGCTCATGGGCTTGACGCCCATCCGCACGGCCTGGTTGGCGTACCAGTTGTCGATGTCGGCGATCTTGACCCGGGCGTTGTACAGGTTGACCGAGTTGTCCGCGAGCTGTTGCGGCACGGAGTTGCCCGCCTCACCGCCGGACAGTACGTCCGCGGTCGCCTTCACCTGGCGGGAGAAGGTGTTGATCATGTCGAGGAAGGCGTCCGCGGCGTCGCCCTTCCAGGGGCCGTTGTCCCCGGCCAGCGCCTTCGCCTGCTCGGCGATGCTCTTGGCGATGCCGGAGAGCACCACCTGCGCGTTGAGGAAGTGGCCCGCCGCGTCCATCAGGGACTGGGGGTCGGAGATGCCCTTGGCGCGTTCCTCGTTCGAGGCGGAACCGGTACCGGCGGACATGCCGTTGATGGCCGCCATGATCTGCTTCCAGTCCCACGAGTTGTAGTCGCCGATCGATCCCGGATCGGTTCCGGGATCGCCGAAGATGCCGTCGCCGCTGTCATTGAACCCGCCGGTGTTGTAATCCGGGCTGCCCATGTCTCCCCAGTCTCCTGCTCGCGCCCATGTCAGGGGCCCCCGCCGTCCCCCGGTGCCGGCGACGGCACCGGGGGACGGGAGGACCACCGGTCAACTTCCTCCGCCGCCGGACCCGCCGGCGTCGGTCACCAGGCTGGTGAAGTCACTGGTCGTGGTCTGCATGGCGTTCTGCAGATCCGTGGCCTTCATCCGCCCGGCGTCTTCCAAAGTGGTGTACTGCTGCGCCAACGCCTTCACGCCGTCGCGCAGATCGCCCAGGCCCTGGGCGAGGTCCTGGAAGACCTTGATGTACTGCTCCTTCAGCCCGGCGTCGGCGTTCGGACCGTTGACCTTCGTCCGGATCTGGTTCGCGTGGTAGAACGCGCCGGGTTCGACCTGCACCTTCTGCAGGACGTTGGCGGCGTCCCGCGTGGGCTGGATCAGCTTGTCGATGTTGTCGGCGAACAACAGCATCGACGGCGTGTCCACGCTGGTGCCGCTGCCGGGGTTTCCCGAACCGCCGGGCACGTTCGGCGGGTTGAAGGTCGAGGCCGGAGGCACGGTGCCGTGCCCTGCCGCGATCGTCGTGCCACCGTCGTAGTGCTGGGCTGTCGGGGCGGGCGACTGCTGATGGTGATCATCAGTGCTGGGGTCGTACGCTGGGCGGTCTGCCATCTCAGATCACCCCCAGAGCTGAACGCCCTGGCGCTCACCGTTCGAGTAGTACTCGTTGATGGTGCCGAGCATCTGGGTGGCGGCGGCGGCCTTCTGGGTCATGTCCGCGGCGGCGGCGTCCCACTGTGCCTTCACCTGCGCGTAGGTCTGCTGCGCGTCGCTGGTCCACTCGCTCAGGTGCATCTTCGCCTGGTTGTCGAGGTCGGCGAGGGTCTGGTTGATGCGCTGGGTGATGGAGTTCATCTCGCCGACGATGTAGTCGACCTGCTCCATCTGGACGGTGTACGTGGCCATCTGCTGTCAGGCTCCTTCGTGGGGCGGCTGGTATGTCGTCAGGTGACGTGGCGTCAGGAGGGGAAGCCCGGCAGGCCGATGTTGCCGGAGCTCATCTGCTGCGCGACCTGCTGCGCCTGCTGCTGGGTGTTCTCGTGGGTGTTGGCGTAGACGTTGGTGTTCTGCGCCAGCTTCTCCAGCATGGTGCGCAGCGCCTGGTTCACCTTGTCGAAGTCGTTCAGCCACTCCTGCATGGCGTTGTGGTAGATGTTCGCGGCCTCGCCGCTCCAGCTCGCCCGCAGACCCTCGATCTGGCCGTCCATCTGTGCGTACGAGCCGGTGGTCTCGTCGAGGGCGGTCTGGAAGCTGCCCTGGGCGGCGGTCATTCCCTGTAGTTCGACTGACGTCAGTGCCATGGTGTGGTCCTCTCTCGTCCTGTGGCGCCGGCCGGAGCCGATGACAGCGATGCCGCACCCATCACGGGTGCGCATCCGCGCCGGATGGTGGGGGGTTCACCCGCCGGCCGCCGGATCGCGCGGAAGAGCGCGCGTCACGGCGGTGGCGGACGTTTCTCATGTCCGCACCAGAGACTCCGTTTGCTGATGCGGTGGTTGCGCCGGCTGCGGCGCCGGTCTCGCCGGGTCCGTGGCGGACGCACCCGGCTCCGGATCGGCGGGCACCTGGCCGGGGGCCGCGTCGGGCGCCGCCGGAGGCTGGGGGAGGTCGGAGGGGGCGACGGTACGGGTCCGGGCGGACGCCGCGAGCCGCTCCGCGAGGCGGTGAGCCTCCCAGGCGCCCCCGCGCGGCGGTGACGCCTCGAAGGAGGCGGCCAGCACCTTGGCGGCCTCCTCGGACAACTTGAAGCCGTAGCAGCGCAACTGACGTCGCAGCAACTCGACGGCCTGGCCGGCGGTGTACGGATCGAGGCGGAGGTATTCGGCGAACTCATGGACGACATCGCCGCGTTCGCGCATCAGCTCCCGCAGCTCCGCGGGCGAGCCGCACAGCGCCAGCACCGTGCCGCCCGGCGTACCGGCCAGCCGGGCCAGCCCGTCGAGCACCGCGGCGCGCTCGGCCTGCGGGCGGCGGCCGAAGGCGTCGTCGAGGTTCAGCACCAGCAGTCCGCCCTCTGCCTCCTCCAACGCCGTGGCCAGCCGGTAGGCGGGCTGCTCCGGCCAGCGCACGGGGAGGGCCGACAGCCGCACCTCGTGGACGGTGCCCGTCGTCAGCAGCCCGGCCTCCGTGAGACACCGCCCGTACACCCGGGCCAGGGCCCGCCGGCCGCTGCCCAGGGGGCCCTCCAGCACCACATTGGCCTGTGCCGAGATCGGCCGGCCCGGCTGCGTCCGCGCCTCGGCGAGCGCCTCCACCCGGGTGCGCAGCGCGGCCCGGGCCGTGTCCAGACCGGCCATGGCCGCCAGCTTCCGCAGTCCCGTGGACGGGGCGGCCGTGGCGGCGGATCCCGCCTGCCGTACCGGGGCGGCGGGACCCCCGGCATGCGGGGCGGGGGAGGCCGTACCGCCCTTCGCACCGCCCGGGTCGACGGGCACCGTGATCACGTCGGCGCCGGTCAGTATGGACAACTCGCTGTCGTCCTCGGGCGGTTCGGCGGCGAGGCGGGACGCCTGCTTGCTGATCATCTCCTCGAAGACCTGCCGGGCGACACGGCCGTTGCCGAAGGTGTCGCCCTTCGGCACGTCCTCGAAGTAGCGGTCGAGCGCCTCCAGGGCCGATGGCGACAGCTCGTAGTAGTGCTTGGCGCACAGCCCCCGGACGATCGTGACCAGTTCCTCTGGGCTGTAGTTGGGGAACTCCACCGTGCGTGCGAACCGGGAGGCCATACCGGGGTTGGAGGCGAGGAACTGGTCCATCTGGGCGGAGTACCCGGCGACGATCACAACGACCTCGTCGCGGTGGTCCTCCATCAGCTTCATCAGCGTCTCGACGGCCTCCTGACCGAAGTCCGGGCCGGTGCCGCGGGACTGGTTGGTCAGCGTGTACGCCTCGTCGATGAACAGCACACCGCCGAGCGCCTTGTTGAAGACCTCGGTCGTCTTGATGGCGGTACCGCCGATGATCTGCGCCACCAGGTCGGCGCGGGCCACCTCCACGATGTGGCCCTGACTGAGGATGCCCAGCTCCGCCAGGACGGCGCCGTACAGGCGGGCCACGGTCGTCTTGCCGGTGCCAGGCGGCCCCGCGAAGACCAGATGCCGACTCATGGGCGGCATCGGCAGGCCCATCTCCTGGCGGCGCTGTGTCATCTTGTTGAGGTTGATCAGGCCGGTGACCTCGCGCTTGACGCTCTCCAGACCGACCAGCGCCTCCAGTTCCGCCAGCGGGCCCGTCCCGGTGTGACGGGCCCCCTGCGGATTCGGGCCGCCGTCCGGGCCGCCCGCACCGCCGACGGCGTCCGCGCTGGTGACCGTACGACCGGACGGGTCACCGCCGGTGTCCACCCGCTCCACCGACACCTGGTCGGACTTGAGCTGGCGGACCGGGACGCCACCGTTGTCGCGCACCTCGCAGTCGTGCACCCTTACCGGTTCGTCGGTGTTGCAGCGCACACCGTCGCCGCCGTTGTCGAAGACGGCGCAGTTCGTCAGTTCGGCCCGTGAGGACGCCTGGACGTTGACGCCGTGGCCGCGCGCGCCGTTGATGCGGCAGCCCACCGCGGTGACCGCGCCGCCCCCGGTGACACGGAGGCCGTCGCTGTCCGAACCGGTGAACTCGGTGTCCCGGGCGACCAGTTCGGCCGTGGCACCGACGACCGTGGCACATCCGGAGAACGCCGAGCCGTCCACCTCCGCGCGCGAGCCCGAGGCGAGGGCCAGCCCCGTGCCGCCGCCGGAGCGCAACCGCACCGCCGACAGCGTCGCGGAAGCGCTCTCCTCCAGTTCCACGGCGACCGGTCCGCCGACGGCCAGCTCGGCCTCCCGCACGGTCAGCCGGGCCTTGGGGCCGGCTGCTCGCAGCGCGGCACCGCTGCCGCCGTCGGCCGTCAGGCGCTCCAGCACCACCTCACCGCCCTGCGCGTGCACGGCCGCCGTCCCGGCGCCCTCGACGGCCAGATCGGCGCACTCGGCGCGCCCGTCGGCCTCCACCAGCAGTCCGACCGGGGTGCCGCTGATACGGCAGCCCTCCAGCCGCGGACGCCCGCCGGGCGCCACATGGACACCCTCGCGTCCGGCGCCGGAGACCACGCAGGTGCGCAGCACCGGTGCACTGCCGTCGCCGACATGCACCGCTTGTCCCCCCGAACCGGAGAAGGAGCAGCGCGTGAGCACCGTTTCGGCCGTGCTCGTCAGATACGCGTCCAGCGCCGCGCTGCCGGTGACCTCGACACCGGTCAGGTCGGCGCGGGCGTTCTGCTCGACGGCCAGCGCGGGCTTGCCGCTGCCGGAGATCCGGGTGGACTCCACCACCGCCGTGGCCTGGCCGTTCACACAGACGCCGTTGCCACGGGCCCGGTCCAACTCGCTTTCGCGCAGCGTCAGTCGGCCATGCTCGGCCACCACGACCGCGGACGAGCCGACCTCGTGGATGCGCGAGCGCTCCACGGCGTTGCCGCCGCCGGAGGTGATCACGATGCCGGCGCCCTGGGCGTTGGTGATATGGCAGTCGCGCAGGGCGACCAAACCGTCCTGCCAGGCCAGCACGGCCGCCCACGCCTCGCCGGAGATCCGGCAGCCGTCGAGCGCGGCCTGCCCCCGCCGCACATCGAGGACCGGGGCGTCCCGGTCGGTGCCGGACAGCTTCAGGCCGGTGAGCTGCACGGCCTCCGCTTCCAGCACCACGGTGCTGCCCGAGACGGAGGCGATCTCCACCGTGCCGCCCGTACCCTCGGCGGTCAGGGTCACCGCGCGGGTGATGTAGAGCGTCTCGTCGTACCGGCCGGGGGCGATGGTGATGAGTGCGCCGTCGGTGGCGTCCGCCAGGGCGTCGGCGATGGCGCGGTAGGCCCCGGGACGGTCCGGGGACACCAGTAGCACGGGCCGGGTCACAGTTTCGCTCCCTTGTCAGGCGCACTCACGCCGCCGCCATTGCCGCGCGGACCCTGCCGCCGCGCTCCACCGATCAGTCCCGGGGGCGTTCCGAAGGGTTGCTCGGGCCGGGCACTGCCCCGAGGGCCGCCCTCGGAGGATGCCGAGTCGTTCGCACGCAACGCGCCCGCCGCGCGTTCCAGCCCGTCCAGGGCGATCTCGTCCAGCGGGACGCGCTGGACGTCCACCTTGCCGTCGGAGGCGATCTCCGACGGGGACAACTCCCGCATGAGGACTGGGCCTTCACCGTCCGAGGCGCGCAGCACCTTGAAGGTGGTGCCGGGCAGGAACACCACCCGGTACGGCTCGGAGGGGTCGATCAGGCTGGTACGGCGGGCCGTCATCGACCAGATGAGGAAGTCGGTGCCGTTCTCGGGCCCGGGGCGCGGCGCGCTGTACGCGGTGCAGAACGCCCACTCGGTCGCCAGTCGGCCCTCCCGGTACCACTCGCGCTCCGCCGCCGTGGCAGGTGCCCGCAACAGCGCCGCGCCGCGGTAGGACGGCAGCCTGCGCAGCCCGGCCGCCACACAGCGGGCCAGCGGGATGTGCGGGCCGACCTGCGCCGACCGGACCGCGTCGTCCACCTGCCCGCTGTCGCCGGACAGGTAGAGCCGCACGGCCACCAGATCGGTGAGGGCGTCGGCCGCCTCACTGCGACTCCCGCCCCGCAGTCCGGGGGACTCCGACATCACCCGCGAGACCGTGCCCGCGACCGCGTTGTACTGCGTGCTGAAGGTCCGCCGGACCCAGTCACGCTCCTTGCTCGTGCCGCCTGCGGGCAACACGGCGCAGGCCGAGGCCTTGGGCACCGGTTGAACCCGCACCCTCGCTCCGGCCGCAGGCGCGGCAGGCGTCGCCGTGCCGCCGCCGGCGGCGGCGCTCCCGGGTGCGCCGGGTGCGGCCGGTGCGACGGAAGGCATGAGGGGCGCATCGGAGCCGTCGGAACCGTCGGAACCGTCGGAGCCGTCCGGCACCGGCGCGCGACCCGGATCGGTGGGCCGCTCGGGATCGGTGGGCCGCGCGGGCTCGGCGGCCGGGGAGTCGGACTCCAGCCGGATCATCCGGGCCGGGGACGGGATGGCCCTCGCCGGCGGCTTCGGCGCGGCGGGCACGGACGCGTGGGAAGCCGGTGGTGCCTGCGAGGCCGGCGCCGCCTGCGAGGCCGGCGCCGCCTGAGAGGCCGGCGGTGCCTGCGTCTGCGACGCCTCCGGTTCCCGCGGCGTGGGGGATCCCGGACCGTCCGGGGCCGACGGCGGTGTCCGCGGTGCCTCCGTGCCGGGTGCGTATGGCGCCCGCGCGTTGGGCGTGTGCGGCCCTTCCCGGCCAGGTGTGCTCGGTGCCTCCGCGTCGGGTGCGTGTGGTGCCTCCGCGTCGGGCGGGTGCGGTGCCTGCGGGGCGTCCGGCGCGGGGTCCGGGGCGTCCGCGGGCACGGAAGCCGGGCCTGGCCGCGGGGCGGGAGCGGGCGGCTGCGACGGGAGGCCGGGCGTCCGCCGCTCGCCGGAGCCGGCCCTGTCGGCGCCTTTGCGCGCGTCGGTGGGGCGCGCGTCGTTCCGCGGCGGCTCGCCCGCGGGCGTGGGCTCGGACGCGGTCGGCAGGTCGGGGAGCCTGGGGCGGCCCGGCGTGACAGCACCGTTGGGCGCAGGCGCAGGCGCAGGCGCAGGCGCAAGCGCAGGCGGTACCGGACGCCGGGCGGCGCTCGGCGCGACTGGCGGCACCGGCGGCGGCAGCGGCTCGCCCGTGGGCGTCGGTTCGGGCGCGGTGTCCGGTCCTCCGTGCGGGATCTCCGGTCCGCCGCGCGGGACGTCCGGTCCCCCCTGCGGGATATCCGGCCCACCCTGCGGGGCGCCCGGTCCCCCATGCGGGGTGTGCGGAAGCCGCCCGGGAGCGACGTTCCCGCCCTCCGTGGTGACCGTTGCGACGCGACCGGCGCCTCCCTTCGCTTCCTCGCCCTCGGATATGGGCCGACCGCCTTCGGACTCGGTGCGCGGCAGCGCGGCTGACGGCACGTCGGATTCGGTTCTGGCCGCCTGGGGCGCCAAGGCGGGCGCGACCGCCGGGGCCGCGTTGTTCCTGGCGGCGACTCGAACCGCCGGTGACTCATCCGGATCGAGCTGGTTCAGCGCGTACGTCTGCCCGGCGACGCCGTCCGGTACGGTGGCGCGCTCCCGTCGGTCCTGCGGCCGGGCCACGGGTGCAGGGACCCAGGGCGCGACCTCGGCCGGGCGGCGGTGCCTGGTGAGGGGTGCCGCGACCGCCTGCGGGCCGTAGGCCGCGGGGTCCTGCGGCGACCACAGATAGGCGTCGTCGGTCACCGTGGCCGGCAGCCCCGGCTCGTCCGCGGGCACGACCGTGAAGCCCTCTCGACGGTCCGGGTCGAGCTTCCAGAGCATGTCCTCGGCGAGCGAGCGCATGCGCTCTTCCGCGCCGGGGGTGCTGCGGTCGTAGAGGATGGCCGCGTAGCCCGGTGCCGCCGGTATGCGGCGCACCGCGTCACCGCCCGCGGGTTCGACGGGCGGGCGCATCCACAGTCCGCTCTGCACGACCTCCAGCACCGCGTCGTGGGCGTACTCGTAGACGCCCGCGGAGATCTCCGGCACCTCGACGAGAGGCCTGCGCAGGCCGAAGAGGGCGGGCGGGGCAGGCGTGCCGCCCATACGCGGGAAGTACATCAACTCGCTGACGAACGGCCGGTGGCCGAGCGAGCCGTCCGGCCGCAACGAGGCCACCTCGGGGGAGTCGAGGCCGACCCGTGCCTTGACGGGTGCGCCCGCGTACAGCACCACCTGCTGGCCGAGGGCATCGGCGAGTTCCTGGCCCAGCGCTTCGCCGCCCTCGGGCAGCGCGACCGGTCCCAGGTGGAGAAAGCGCACCCAGGAGCGCGCGGACGGCAGGACGGTGTCCCACAGACGGGCCACGTCCGACAGCGTGACGGGCGGCCCGCCGGGGCTGCCGATGACCACGGTGAGGATCTCGGGGTGGCTCGGCAGACGGTCCACCAGCCGCTGGCCGTTCTGCGGGGAGCCGTTGAGGTGCGGACGGACCCACACCCCGCTGGGGACGGGTTCGACGAGGCCGTGGCCGCTGGTCGCCCAGGGGCGGTCGAAGGTGGAGAACTCCCAGCGTGGCTTGGGGAAGCGCCGTGAGTCGCGTTCCGCCGCGCGGCCCGGACGGAAGCGCAGCCAGCCCGCGCCGTGCTCGCTGGGAATGAACAGGCCGCCGCCATCGGTCGGCAGCACCTCGCCGTCCGGAGCCAGCACCAGCCTGCCCAGCCGGTCCGCGATCCGCTGGGCGGCGCGCTGCGACTCCTGCGGCGTGGCACGTCCGAAGACCAGGCGCAGGCTGTGGCCCCGGTGTTCCAGCAGGCGTGCCACCGCGTCCGCCGAGTCCTCCAGCGCGCCGAACGGCAGGTCCACCACGGCCACGGTGTGGTGGGGGTCCGGCGCCAGCCCCGCGGCGAACGCGACGGCCTGCGGGTCGGGCTCGCCCTTGGGATGGATCAGCAGCGCGTTGTCCACAGCGCGGCACTGCAACGCTGTGCCCGCCGCCCGGACCGCGCCCAGTCGGATGCGCATCCGCTCACCCCACCCCGGCCGCATGGCCGGTGGGTGACGGGTCAGCGCTCACCGACGGGACCGGGGCGGTGTCCGTTGCCCGTCCGGCGCCCACCGCCTGCGAGCCCTGGGCGCCGCCCGAACCGCCGACGGGCGACGGCGAGTCCGCAGAACCCCCGTCCTGTGCCGCCGCCTTCACCGTCAGAGCCGCCACCGTGCGGTCCAGCTCCGGCCCGCGCGGCAGCGCCGCCAGCAGATTTTCCGGCAGGGGTACGGGCGTCGCGCCCCCGATGCCGAGGTCCTGCGCGGCGGCGGAGTCGCCCAGCAGGTAGGCGATACCCCGGTCGGTGACGAGGTAGGTCCGCGGATGCGGTGCGCGTGCCGCCAACTGCTGCTGGTCGACCGCGTACACGCCGTGTGACGGCGGCACCAGCACCGGCCGGCTCCCGGTCGCCGCCGCACCGCCCTCGACCACCACGGTCGCCGTCAGCCTGCTGCCCTGGGACGTCTCGCGCAGGCACACCGCCTGCCCAAAGGCAGCGGCCGCCGGGGCGTTGAGGATGTCCGGCAGCGCGTTGGTGAGCGACCGGTCGGAGGACACATGGGCGGTGGCGATGTCGGTCGCCGACACCTGACGCGGTGCGGGAGCGCCGTGCTGCGCCGCGAGCAGGGCGGCCTCCGTGGCGCTCACCGGGGCCACTCCGTCGCGGGTCATCACGTAGGAGCGCTTGGCGCCCGCCGCGGACGTGGTGAACAACTGGCCTACGGTGACCGGCTGTCCGGCGACCCGCCCGGCGGCCTGGCCCGCGCCGTCGATCTTCGCAGGGGCGAGTACGGCCCCGGTCGGCACGGCGGCCAGCCAGACGGCGGGCGCGGCGATGGGCCGGTCGCCGTCGAGTCCGAGCGCGATGAGAGTGGCGTCCGAGGGCACCGGGTACTTGGTGTCCCGCCACAGCACGTACCGCTTGCCGTCCGGCGACTTCAGCAGAAGCTGGCGGCCGGAGGGGAAGGAGCCGGCCCGGTCGCCCGGCGCGAAGTCGATGACCCGGCCGGACGTCAGGTCCGGCCGCAGGCAGTCGGTCCAGGCCGACGACAGCAGGGTCGCCGGGGCGGGCAGGGAGTCGGGGGCGCCGTTGATGCCGACCGGTGCGCCGTGCGGTACGTCGGCCAGCGCCTTGGCCTCCACGGTACGCACGGGGCCGTGGCCGGTCAGCAGCAGGGCGGACGCGTAGTTGCGCACCGGGCGCAACTGGCCGTCCAGGTAGAGGTAGCGGTTTCCGGTCTCCTTCTCCACGACGATGGAGCCAGGCTCCCGCCACGCCGCCGTGGTCACCGGTGACAGCTTCCCGTAGATGAGGAACCCCGCGCACAGCAGAACCACGATGCCGGCGCCGAGGAAGCTGCCGAGCGCGGCGCGTTTGGTGGGGCTGTCGCCGCGGCCGGGGTCGCCGCTGACGAGGGCGGTGGCGAGCCGGCCCATGGCGAACTGGTACGCCTGCATGTGATCGCGTCGTGTCTGCACGCTGTGCTCCCCTCAGCTCGCCAGGGAGCGGAAGTAGGAGTACGCGTGCAGGGCCTGGAGCAGCAGCGGCAGCAGCGCGATGGCAGTGGCCGTCTCCAGCAGGTCGCCACTGTGGCCCCACACCGGGAGCAGCCGTCCACGCGGCAGCCGCCAGGCCGCCGTCAGCAAAGCCGCGACCGCAGCGAGCAGAACGGCCACCACGATCACCCGGGCCCCGGTGCCCGCCGGGGCGAACCGGGTGATCAGCACCGTGATCAGGCCGATCGCCCCGGCCACCACCATCGGCACCCGCTGCGCGGTGCGGTTCAGGCCGCGGGCCCGCAGCAGTACCGCACCGGCGAACACCAGCGGCAGCAGCCATCCGATCCAGCCGCCGTCACGCGTCATGTACCAGAACGCTCCGGAGTAGACGAGTGCGGAGGACAGGCTGAGGGTGTCGAGGTAGGCGCTGGCCAGCTTGACCCGGCTCTCCACGCGCTCCTGCGGCTCCGGCTCGATGTCCTCCTGCAACTCCTCCGCGTTGTGCGGCAGTCGGGGGACGCGCAGCCGGGCCATGCGCAGGGCCAGCCGGGGCCCGAAGTGGCCCAGCACGAACATCGCGACCGCCACCACCGACACCGCCTGGCCGCCATGCCAGTCGGTGGCCCGCATCAGGCCGATGCCCACGGCGGCGGCGAGCGCGGTCAGCAGCACGGTGCCGGGGACGACCAGCGGCAGCGGACGGAGCGCCAGCAGGGTGACGGCCAGCACCACCACACACGCCGCCGCGGCAAGCACCCCGGGCATCCCGGGTGCGTAGCCACCGTGCGGCCCCTGACGGATCGTCAGTCCGGTGAGCGCGCCGAACGCCATCGAGCCGAGACCCGCCACCAGCACGGTGCCCCGGTCGGCGCCGAGCCGGGCGGCGACCACACACCCGGCGCCCAGCAGCACGGCGATCAGCCCGGCGCCGGCCGCGGTCGGCGCACCGGGGCCGAGCCCCAGCAGCGCGGCGGCCAGCGCGGGCAACGCCAGTACCGCCATGGCCAGCGCGAGCCCCCGGGTCAGCTCCGGGCGCCAGCGGCCCGGCATCGCGTCCACCGCCTGCGCCACGCCGTCGGCGACGTCGTCGAAGTGCAGCGTGGGCAGCGGATCCTCGGCGGGCCGCAGATGGAGTACGTCGCCGTGGCGCAGCCCCAGCGTCGCCGGGGTGCCGTCGGCGTCCAGCGGGTCCTCGCCGAGCCGTTGCAGCACCCAGGGCGTACCCCGGTCGGCGGTGTCCTTCGTCACGTGGCGCACCAGCACCGGCAGCAGCGCGGAGACCGGCGTGGTGAGCGGGATGGCCAGGTCGGACCGGCCGGTGGGACCGACCACCGTCACCCGGCAGACCTCCGAGGCCGGTGCGGTGACCGCATGCGGTGAGGTCATCGGGCTGCTCCTGGGGTGCGGTGGTACGGGACGGGCAGGCGAAGGGGAAGGCCGTGCGGTGCGAGGGGGGACCGGCCCGGTCCCGGTGCGAGGCTCACGGGGTCACCAGTCCGGTCTGTACGAGCTTGACCGACCGGCGGGTCACGAGTTGGGCGCGGCCCGGGGGCAGGGTGCGTGGCTTGGCCTCGCCGAGGAACTTGCCCTCCTCCTTGGGGTACGAGAACAGCAGGGCGGGGTTGCCCAGTTCCCACAGCCGGCGCAGCACCGGATCCATCATGGCTCGGACGGCACCGGAGGTGCTGCGGGCGACGACCAGGTGCATGCCGATGTGCAGGCCCTGCGCGAGCAGGGGCACCAGCGGCGCCATGGGCGAGGGTGCGCCCGGGGTGCCGGAGAACAGGTCGTAGTCGTCGAGGAGCACGAACAGCCGTGGCCCTTCCCACCAGTCGCGGCGGGCGAGCTGCTCGGGGCTGATGTCCGGTCCCGGCACTCGTTTGCCCACCGAGACCGAGGCGCTGTTGGCCAGTTGGGTGAGGGCGTCGCTGTCGACGACGTATCCGACCCGGTACTCCTCGGGCACCGAGGTGAGCAGTCCCCGGCCGGGGTCGGCGACCATGATGCGGGCCTGCTCGGGGGTATAGCGGGAGGTGATGGACCGGATCATCAGACGCAGCGCGTTGGTCTTGCCGGTCTCCCCGTCGCCGAACACCATCAGATGCGGGGTGGAGGAGAAGTCGTGCCAGACCGGCTCGAGCCGCTGTTCGTCCCAGCCCAGGCACACCCGCAGGTCACCCTCCGCCCCCGGGAGCTGGGTCACCGGAAGCCGGGTCGGCAGCAGGCGCACACCGGGTGCGGGACGACCGGTCCAGAAGGTGTCGATCTCCGCCACCGCCGCCTTGGTGGCGGCCGTGAGGTCGACGGTCTCGCCGGAGCTGTCCAGCCGGGGCAGCGCGGACAGGAAGTGGTGGCCGCCCGCGGTCAGGCCGCGGCCCGGCTGGTGCGGGACGGTCGCGGCGGTGCGGGAGCCGACCTCCGACTCCATGGAGTCGCCGAGGCGCAGTTCGAACTTGGTGCCCAGCAGGTCGCGCAGGCGAGGGCGGATCTCCGACCAGCGTACGGCGGAACCGATCACGTGCAGGCCGAACGACAGCCCGCGCGCGGCCATGTCGATGACGCGCGGCTCCAGGTCCTCGTAGTCCTGGCGCAGGGTGCCCCAGCCGTCGACCACCAGGAACACATCACCGTAGGGATCGTCGATCTCACCCGCGGCCTTGAGCGCGCGGTAGGCCGTCATCGACTCCAGGCCCCGTGTGGTGAACTCCTCCTCGCGCCTCTCCAGCAGCTGCGTCAGCTCCGCCACCGTGCGCAGGACACGGTCGCGTTCCAGACGGGTGGCGACCGAGCCGACGTGCGGCAGGCCGGCCGTGGAGACCAGACCGCCGCCGCCGAAGTCGAGGCAGTAGAACTGCACTTCCTCCGGGGTGTGGGTCAGCGCGAGGGACAGCATCAGCGTGCGCAGCATGGTCGACTTGCCGGTCTGCGGGGCGCCGACCAGACCGATGTGACCGTCGGCGCCGGACAGATCGGCGACCAGCAGTTCACGCAACTGCTCGAAGGGCCGGTCGATGATGCCCAGCGGCACGCGCAGCGAGCCGAGCGCCGGATAGTCCGCCGCGCTCATGCCGCGCACCGGGTCGGGGACGATACCCGGCAGCAGCTGGTCGAGACTGGGGGACTCGGTCAGCGGAGGCAGCCACACCTGGCGAGCCGGCGGGCCGCTGTCCTCCAGCCGCCCGATCAGCACCTCCAGCAGACTCTCCTCACTCTGCTCGGCGTCCGAGGACTTCCCGGCGGGCTCCTCGCGCTCGGCGGCCCGCAGGGGCCGCATCTCGGCGGGATGCTCCTCGGTACGTTCGGACGACAACGTGCCCTGCCGCTCCAGGCCGAACGCGGTGACCTCCTGGGCGGCCCTGGCCTGTTCGGCGGTCTGCTCCGCCTCGCTCACCGGTTCCGGAGCGGGGCCGGAGACATAGGCGGCCTTGAAGCGGACCAGGTTGGTCGTGTCCACCTTCAGGTAGCCGTTGCCCGGCGCCGACGGCAGTTCATAGGCGCTGGACACGCCGATGACGCTGCGCGACTCCATCGAGGAGAACGTGCGCAGGGCGATCCGGTAGGACAGGTGGCCCTCCACCTTGTGGATACGGCTCTCGTCCAGGCGCTGCGAAGCGAGCAGCAGATGCACGCCGAGGCTGCGCCCGAGGCGGCCGATGGAGACGAAGAGGTCGACGAACTCCGGCTTGCTCGCGAGCAGTTCGGAGAACTCGTCCACGATGATCAGCAGCGAGGGCAGCGGGGTGAGATTCGCACCGGCACCCCGCGCCTTCTCGTAGTCGAACAGCGAGGAGTATCCGGAGTCGCGCAACAGCTCCTGACGGCGGATCATCTCGCCGTTGATGGAGTCACGCATCCGGTCCACGAGATGGATCTCGTCGGCGAGGTTGGTGATGACCGCCGAGGTGTGCGGCAGCCGGTCCATCCCCAGGAACGTCGCACCGCCCTTGAAGTCGACCAGCACCAGGTTGAGGACCTCGGAGGAGTGGGTCGCCACCAGGCCCATCACCAGCGTGCGCAGCAGCTCGCTCTTGCCGGAACCGGTCGCACCGATGAGCAGGCCGTGCGGGCCCATGCCGCCCTGCGCCGACTCCTTGATGTCCAGCTCGACGACCTCGCCCTCCTCCGTGACACCCAACGGCACCAGCAGGCGCGCCGACTGGGCCTGCCGAGGGCGCCATGCGCCGGCCACATCGAAGGTGTGCGGGTCGCGAATGCCCAGCAGAGCGGTCAGGTCGAAGTCCGAATCCAGCGGCTGGTCCACCAGGTCGACGCTGCCGCTGGTGCGCATCGGCGCCAGGGTGCGGGCGAGGGTGTCGGCCTGCGTGCGGCTGAGCGCGTCTGCCTCGGCGGTGACCGTGTCGTCGCCGGACGGGAAGGCGACGTTCGTACCGTGCGTCGTGAGCCGCAGCACCTTCGGGCCGCCGGTCATCGCGCCGGTCGCGTCCAGCAGCACCACATTCCGCAGCCCGCCGTGCAGCAGCCGTGAGGTCTCCGGCAGCCGCACGCCCTGCGCCACGATCACCACGAACGGCTCGGCCACACTCGGCGAGGCGTCCGGGTCGTGGTCGGGACGGTCACGCACGTCCGCGCCGAGCAGATCCATCAGCGCGTCGTGATCCTCGGCCGCCAGCCGCACCGGGCCCGCGTCATCCGCCTCGTGCGGATGGGCGTTGTGCGGAAGCCACTTGAGCCAGTCCCACTCGGTCCGCGCCGACGCACCGCCGAGCACCGCGATCCGCAGCTCGTCGGGGGAGTGGAACACGACAAGCTGCCCGATCATCGCGCGCAGCAGCGCGAGAGCGGGCTCGGGCTCACCCGCCAGCTCCACGCTGGTGAAACGGCGCAGCGCGACCGGGATCGGCAGCCGCGGCACCGTCTGATGCGCCTTGGTGAACCGCCGCAACGAGATGGCGGTCAGCGGCTCCAGATCCTCCACCGGCTTGGTCTGCGGCGGCAGAAACTCCAACGCCGCCCGCCGGATACCCTGCCCGATGCGTATACGTGCGAAGTCCTCGTGGGCGGGGCGGCGTTCCCACAACCGGGCGCCGATCGCCAGAGCCCACAGCTGACCCGGATCGGGGTTGTCCCACAGCAGGGCGGAGCGCTGCTGGGCGGCGGCCTGACGGGCCTGGCGGCGCTTCTGCGCCAGATAGCGCAAGTAGTCACGACGTTCCGCACGCATCCTGCGACGGCGTTCCGCGCTGGACCGGCCGATCTGGGTCAGCGTCATGCTGATCATGGCGACGCCCATCATTCCGGACATCACGTACGTCGTCGGACCGGCACTGCGCATGGAGAACATCAGAACCATCGCGCCCGTGCCCAGGCCCATCGGCAAGTACATGAGCGCCGACCCGAAGTCGGCACTCGCCGGCTCCCCCAGAACCGGTGGCTCCGCCAGCTCGACCTGCCCTTCGGGCAGTTGCGGGCCCTCGGCGCGCGGCGATCGCTTGGCCACCACGGTGCTCAATATGTGACCTCTCTGGCGCGTGCACGCCCGTCAGACCGGAGTCAACCGGAGCTGATGCGACGGGCGTTGGTCGTTTCAACAGGTGGAGGTGGCGGCCCCCGACAGGCCGATCTTAAGCCCATGAAGTCAGTGACTGGTGAACGCTCCTTGATGCTCTGAACGCCGTCTGAGGAAATTTTGCGTCACCTTTTGATCTTTTGTGGTTACGAGGGGGCGGGGCGTCTGGCCGGGATGCGATGGCCGTCACCTGCCCGACGCCGCCTGAATCGCGGCAGCCGCATCAGGCTGAACCGGAGGATCCGCCTCTCGAACACCCGAGTGTGGGGCGAGCCGAGATGGCCGGATTTGGCCGGTGAGCGGCGCGGGACGGGGCGGCGACTCCCAGCCGACCAGGCCACGGCGCCGGCCAGGGGGAGAACGGGATGGCCCGGTCCGGGTCGTGGTCCCCCCGACGTTGAGGCCGGCCGCCTCGAAGGCCGCCCCAACCCCCGTGCCGGCCAGGTGGGTCAGCAGTGGCCACACCCCTGCCGCCGAGAACGCCGCGCCGCCCTTGCCGCCCTCCGAGACACCCGCCACCGCGCGGTCAGCCCGTTCACCCCACCGAACGTCGCCGTCGCGACCCCCATTCCCCCCATCGCCAGCGTGCTTGATGCGCCCGGTCGTACGTCGGTTCAGAGTCGCCGCCGCCCGACCCGGATGCGCGGTACCCGTGCCCCCACCCCCACTACCCGGCCCCCATCAGCCCGAAGGGCGGTACCGCGACGCGCCCAACAGGCCGAGCGCATCCTGCGGCGCATCGACTCGCCCGTGGCCTCTTGGCCGCCGGGTGCACGGCGGTCACGGCGATCCGGTCCACTCGGGCAGCGGCGTGTCTTCCCGCCGGCGGGGCAGGCGCGGAGAGCCTCCGCCCAGCGGCCGGATGACGGCGCGGCATCGGTGGTGAAATGATGACCGGCGACACAAGGCGACGGCGGTCCGAGGAAGCCGGTGTGAATCCGGCGCGGTCCCGCCACTGTGACCGGTGAGCGAGTTCCGGCAGGCCACCGCCCTGATCCGGGTGGGAAGGCGGAGCGAGCGGCGACCCGGGAGCCAGGGGACTCACGCGGTCGCCTCCTCAGGCGACACCGGGGCGGATCTCCCCGGGAGGGGAGTGGCGCGCCGTGCCCGAGAGGCCGACGGAAGAGGCATTCAGCGGGGCCGTGGAGGGCGGCGACCCGGTGCCGTGCCGGGTCGTCGTGTGCCGGGACTGCTGCTGCGGCAGTCCCAAGGTGACCGGGGTCGATCACGCGGCGCAGACCGCGCGGCTGCGGGCGGAGGTGCCGGTGCGCATCTCCGACTGTCTCGATGTGTGCGAGCAGGCCAACGTCATCGTCGTACAGCCGTCCGCCGCGGGGCGGACGGCCGGTGCGCGGCCGGTCTGGCTGGGGCTCGTCAACGATCCGGACGCGACCGAGGACATCATCACCTGGGTGTGTGCCGGCGGCCCGGGCGTGGCTCCCCGGCCCGACATCCTCGACCTGTACGCCTTCACGCCGCCGCGACCACGTGCGGATTCCTGAGTACACGCACACTTCGAACGGCGCCTTTTCCACGCGGTGTTCGCGACCGTGGACCAGGCGGAGGCGTTGGGCCCTTCGTCGGCAAGCGGTCACCGGGGGTTCCGCCACCGCTGACCCCGCGACCACCCCGCGCGGAGAGGGAGACCAGGCCGGAACAACAGAACGAGTCGCCCAATGCGTGCGACGGAACGAGCGGTGAGGCACCCCGCGGCCCCGACACCTGATAGGCCGGCCGGAGTCCTCGCATGTCGACCGAGCGCTGATCGGCCATGTCCGGAAGGCACGCGCAGAGACCCTGTTGAAGGACCGGCGTTCACCAGCGGCCGAACGAGCGGTGGACGCTGGCGGCCGAGGGACGAGGCGGAGTGACGGGTGTCAGCCGCGCGGCAGGAGGAGGCGGGAGAGGGCGGTGGTGGCGAGGAGAAGCGCGGCGATGGCGAGGAGACCGAGGCGCATGCCCGGCAGGGAGAAGCCGCCACCGGGAGTGGGGAGCAGACTACCGAAGAGGGCGACGGCGAGCGCACCACCGGTCTGGCGAGAGGAGTTGAGCAGTCCCGACGCGGTTCCCACGCGCTCTTTGGGGACGGCGTCCATGAGCAGCGCGGTCAGCGCGGGCACCGCGAGCGCCCCGCCGATGCTCAGCGGCAGCAGCAGAACCAGCACCAGCCACACCGGGGTGTGCGCGGCCAGCGGCAGCATGGCCGCCATCGCGCCGGTGAAGACAAGCTGCCCGGCGACGATCACCGACCGCCGCCCGATCCGCTCCGCCAGCCGCGGCGAGACCAGATTGGTCGTCGTCACCACGGCCGACATCGGGACGAACATCAGCCCCGCCGCGGTCCCCGACATCCCGCGCAGCTGCTGGTAGTACAGCCCGAGGAGGAAGATGCCGCCGTAGAAGGCGGCGTTGACGGCGAAACCGACCGCGAGCGGGACGGCCACCCGGCGATCCCTCAGCATGCCCAGCGGGACCATGGGCCGACGGTGCCCAGCCTCCACCACGCGGAAGGCGTATCCGCAGGCGACGGCCAGCACCCCGGCTGCCAGTACGGGACCACTGGTCCAGCCCAGGTGGCCGCCCTCGATCACCGCGAAGGCCAGCCCGGCCAAGGCCAGTACCGCGGTGAGCTGGCCGCCGCCGTCCAGCGCGGCCGGCCGGCGCGGGGAGCGGGGCACCCGGACCAGCAGGCCGAGGATCACCGCGCCCACCGGGAGGTTGAGCAGGAAGACCGCCCGCCAGCCGGCCGAGTCGGTGAGCAGCCCGCCCAGCACCGGGCCCGCGGCCATCGCCACCGAGCCGCCGACCGTCCACAGCGCTATGGCGCGGGCGCGCGCCCGGGCGTCCTCGTAGGCCTGCCGGATCAGCGCCAGTGAGGCCGGCATCACCACCGCGGCGGTGCCGCCCTGTGCCACCCGCGCGGCAACCAGCGCGCCGATGCCGGGCGCGAGCGCGCAGCCGAGGGAGGCGAGGGTGAACAGTGTGACGCCCCAGACGTAGGCCCGGCGGGCGCCGGCGCGGTCGGCGAGGGCGCCGGCGGAGAGCATCAAGGCCGCGAACATCAGGGTGTACGCGTCCACCACCCACTGGAGTCCGGCCATCCCGCCGCTGAGGGAGTTCCGGATCGCGGGCAGCGCGATGTTCACGGCCGAGACGTCGATGGTGATCACTGTGAACCCGAGCAGCGAAGCGACCAGCGCGACGCCGCCCCGCGGCGGCGCGCTGAGGGCGTCGGCAGGCGGCGGGGTCGGTCGGGCTCGCAGCGGTCGCCGGAGCGTGGGCGCCGACGACTCGGAGGCGTGCCCGGGGGCGGGGGCGGTGAACCGGGACGGGGTGGTCGGCATGGTGAACTCCTTCAGTTCAAGTGGGATTGACGGGCCATCACGGACAACTGGCGGGCGGCCACAGCCCGCTGGGGCCGCGGTCCGGTGTCCTGCACCCCCTGGGTCCCCGGCGGCCGGGCCGCCCGCTCCGGGTCAACTCTGCGCCCGGGCGAGGCCGCCCGGCAGACCGGGTTGTGCCGGGGGTCTGGCGTTCCAGGCCCCGACACGGCCCCCCACGCTCCCCGCCCGCTTGCGATAATGACTCAATGGCAGCAGTGGACGCGCGGGGCACCGAGCTCGGCAGGTATCTGAAGGCCCGCAGGGCGCAGGTGCGCCCGGAGGATGTCGGCCTCCCGGTCGGCGCGGGCCTGCGACGCACTCCAGGACTCCGCCGGGAGGAACTGGCCGCGCTGGCCGGGGTGAGCGTCGACTACTACATCCGCCTGGAGCGCGGCCGGGAGACCAACCCGTCCCCCGCCGTCGTGGACGCCCTCGGCCGTGCCCTGCGGCTGCGCGGCGATGGTTACGAACGCCTTCACGAGCTCGCGGAGTTGGCCTCCGGCCGGGTCTCCGAGCTGCCGGCCTGTTCGGACCACACCGTCCGCGACTCGGTACTGCGGATGCTGGAGTCGGTGCGACCGCTGCCGGCCTATGTGGTGAGCCGCTACAACCGTGTGCTGGCCGCGAACCCGCCCGGCCGGCGGCTGCTGCCCGGGCTCTGGGACTGGCCCCAGCACCAGCGCAACCTGACTCGCTATCTCTTCCTCCACCCGATCGGCCGGACCCTCTACGAGCCGTGGGAGGACACGGTCGCGCACTCGGTGGCGCATCTGCGGGCGGTCGGCGGCGCCGATCCGGACGACCCGGAGCTGACCGCGCTCGTCGGTGAACTGACGCTGAAGTCCTCAGACTTCGCGCGCCTCTGGGAGCGGTACGACGTCTGCGAGCGCGGCGGTGGGCAGAAGTCCTTCCGGCATCCGAAGGTCGGGCCGATGACCTTGACCTACGAGGTCATGCGACTGGCCCGGACGGGCGGCCAGCGCATGGTGGTCTACCAGGCAGCCCCCGGCACCCCGGACGAGGAGGCCATGATTCGCCTGGAGTCCGCCGACGCCCGGCCGCCTCTCCTTGAAGTCATCGGCCGCGCAGGCCTGTGACTCGAGCGGGTGAAGTGCCGGGGCGTCCCGTACCGCCTCACCCGCCCAGGACGAGCGCCTCACCCGCAAGGACTACCGGCTTCGCGCGCGCAGAGTCCGGTGTGGACCACGCACGGGGCGCCGGGGAACCCCACGGGGGCCGGCCGCTGCCGGGACCTGAACGGAAATGCCCGGGTCCGGCCGCGGGATGAGGCCCGCGGATGCGCCCCCGCCGTGCTCGGTCGCCACGGCGGCCCCGGGACCCACCACCGGCGCCACCACCAGCGCAAGCGCCATCGCAGCCGCCGCACACAGCCACCTGCGGTCGGCGACCGTCCCTGCCGTCGTCCACCGAAGCGTTCTTGCTTTCACGCCCACCAGGCGCTTTCGTTGCCGGGCATCCGACGAACCCACCCGAGCCGTCCCGGGTGGCGCACGGGACAGAGGCCGCGAAATCGACGACCTCCACGCAAGGGCCGGCAACCATCCGAACGGCGCGCTCACCGACGGAAGCCCTCACGTGGCCGATAGTCGCGGGCGCGGGCTCGTGGGCACCCGGGTCACCCGCACCGCTCGGATAACATGATCGACGTTACGACCCCTTCACTGGAAATTCACCTAACAACTCACAAATCGGCCGAACACTTGATACCTAGAGCATCACGGGTGTTTTCGCGAATAAACTCCATAATTACGCCCGCCGCGTGGCGTCAACCGAGGGCGGTGCTGTGGGCCACGGCGGGTGTGGCGGCCCTCGGATTCCTTGTCACGCTGGAGATCGCCGCGCGCCGCTACGGCGCCCCAGGGCCGATCACCAGCCAGGCGCAAGAGGTGATATTCCCGCCTAAATCCGGCTTCCTGTTGTATGCCGGTATGGCGTTGACAATGGTGGTGCTCACCTGGCGGCAACGGCTCATCGCGGCTGGTGCCGCGATCGGCATCGACGCCGCCTTTGTCCTGGTGCGGTGGGCGGCCGGCGTCAAAGTGACCGAGGGGCACCCCTTCGGCAACGGCGCGTTGTGGGTCATTCTGGGTTGTTTGGTCACCGCTCTCACGCGCCGCAGAGGCCAGGAACGCGTCCTGCTGCTGAAGGGCGTCGGGCTGGGCCTGCTGCTGGTGACCGGCCGCAAGACGGGCGATATCTGGCTACTCGTCACGTCGAAGACGCGCCCGGCGGTTCTCGACCAGTACGCGGCAACCGCCGATCATGCGCTGGGCAACCCGTCGTGGCTGGTAGGCCGGATTGTCAGGGCCACCGGCCCGATCGGCGCCCACGTTCTCGACTACGTCTACATTCAACTTGCCGTGGCCGCGGTCGTCGTAGCGCTGTATCAACTGCGGAAAGTGGCGGTCGAGCGCCGCTTCCCGCCCCATCATCTGGTGCGCACCTTTCTGGTCATCGGTCTCCTTGGGCCGGGCATCTACATGATCTTCCCGGTGGTCGGACCGGTCTTCGCCTATGGCGACGGCGGCGGGCACTGGGCGGTGGCCAACCTGTGGCCGGGCTCGCTGCCGCCGATCAACACCCCGCACCGGATGCCATTCGACGCGATGACCCCACGCAACTGCATGCCCAGCCTGCATACAGCGTGGGCTACCGCGATTTTCGTCCATTCCCGCAAGGGTCCGCGGATTCTGCGATGCGCAGGAGCGTTCTGGCTGTTTGCCACGCTCACCGCAACGCTGGGATTCGGCTACCACTATGGCGTGGATCTCGTTGCCGGTGTGGTGTTCGCCCTCACGATCGAGGCAGCGCTGCGCTCGCTCGAACGCGGCTGGGATCGGTCGGGCGTCCAGCTTGTCACCTACGGCGCAACGGTCTTCGCTGCGCTCTTGGTGTCGTATCGCTATCTGCCGAAGGAGATGGCCGAACATCCGTGGGTGTCCGGACCGCTTCTCATCCTGGCGATGACCTCGGTGGTCAACGGCTACGTACGGACCACCGGAGTCTGGGAGCCGCAGTCCGCACCAGTGCGGCAACCGGAGCCGCAACCCGCACTGAGCGATGTCCAGTGAGGGAGTCCGTGCCCTCCAAGTCGAGGCTGCGTGAAGATCCCTGCTCACCGCGACGCCCCACAAGTCCCGGCGGTGAGGCGTTTCAGACCCAGGAGTACTACAGCGGCGCGGGCGGCCTCCTGCACGGCGGCAGTCAATCACGAGGTAAAGGGTTCGACATCGTCCGTTCAACGGCCTTGTTCTGTGCATGACTCGTTCGATGGGATGCGCGGAGACCACTTCGAGATCACTTCGTGAGACCGAGACCACTTCATCGACTCCGAACCACAGGGGGATTCATGCGCATAGCCCGTACCGGGCGGGGCGTCGCGGCTGCCACGTCCGTCGCCGCCCTCGCGGTCACCGCACTGGCGACCGCAGCGCCCGCCGCCGTACCGCACACCCTGGCGGTACCGGCCGTCGTCGGGCACACCCTGGTCCACGGCGTGAGCAGCCCGCTCTCCAGCGAGCAGTGCCAGGCCAAGTGGCACATCAACTGCTACGGCCCGCTGCAGTACCGCACGGCGTACGACCTGAACGCCCTCTACCGCAAGGGCGTCACGGGCAAGGGCCGCACCATCGTCATCGTCGACTCGTACGGTTCCCCGACCGTCCAGCACGACCTCGACGTCTACAGCAAGCAGTTCGGTCTGCCCAGCACCAAGGTGAGGGTGGTCAAGTGGGGGCATGTCCCCGCCTTCGACCCCAAGAACACCGACATGACCGGCTGGGCCGGCGAGACCACCCTGGACGTCGAGATGGCGCACGCGGTGGCACCCGATGCCAAGATCGTCGTGGTGGAGACGGCGGTCTCCGAGACCGAGGGCACCACCGGTCTGCCGGAGATGATGTCCGCCGAGAAGTACCTGATCGACCACGGCGTCGGCGACGTCATCAGCCAGAGCTTCGGTGCCACGGAGAACACCTTCCCCGGTTTCGGCAAGGGCGACTTCTCCAGCATCAAGAACCTGCGGTACGCCTTCCAGGACGCGAACCGCAAGCACGTGACCGTGCTGGCCGCCTCCGGTGACGGCGGCGCGACCGACCTCAAGGCGGACGGCAAGACGTACTACAAGCAGCGCGTCAACTCCTGGCCCTCCTCGGACCCGCTGGTCACCTCGATCGGCGGTACCCAGCTCCACCTGAACGACAAGGGCGACCGCGTCAAGCCGGACAGCGTGTACAACGACTACGGCTCCGGTGGCGGCGGCCAGTCCCACGTCTTCACGCGCCCGGGCTTCCAGAACGGCGTGAAGAGCGTCGTCGGCAACCGCCGCGGCACCCCGGACATCTCGATGTCCGCCGCGGTCAACGGCGGCGCCTGGATCTACTCCAGCTACGACCCGACCGCCGTCGGCTGGGACGTCAGCGGCGGCACCAGCGAGGCCACCCCGCTCTTCTCGGGCATCGTCGCCCTCGCGGACCAGGCGGCCGGCCACCGGGTGGGCAACATCCAGAAGTCCCTGTACGACCTCTACGCCCACCACGCCAAGAGCAACGGCATCGTCGACGTCAACGACGGCACCGACAACAGCTACCAGGGTGTGACCGGCTACAAGGCCGTCAACGGCTACGACCTCGCCACCGGCGTCGGCACCGTGGACGCCCTCCGCTTCGTCCCGGCTCTGGCCAGGGCGAGCCGCCACGGCTGACCCTCCCTGATGCCACACGGACGGCCCGGGTTCCATACCGGGGCCGTCCGTTTCAGTTGTCTCCCCGGTCTCCCGTTCCGATCCGGGGCCGGCTGGGGCGGGCAGCCTCGCATGTACGGGTCCGGTGGGAGCCGGCAGCCGCGCGCGTACGGGGCTGGTGGGGCCCAGCGGCGGCCGCACGGCAACGGATCGCCGGCTCCGCGACTCCAACGGCGGCTGACCCGGGCCGAGGCCGTCGGGCAGGCCCTCGTTCCGAGGGCAGGCCGTGAGCGGCGCGGAATTGCTGCTGGTCCGGTGGTAGCGGTGGTGGCGAACGGGTGGGTCATCGGCGGAGGCGGAACTGAGGGCCGTACGTCTCCTCGGTGCCGGCGATAGGCATCTCCATCAACTCCACGGCAGGAGTCTCCAGCCTGCGCATACGACGCACAGCGGTCCTCAGGCTGTGGGGGTCGCCTTCGCCCCACGCCGTGTCGAGCGCTTCCAGGACAGTGGTGTACGTGCTGTCGAAGTCTTCCAGGAGCCGCCGGGCCCCGGCGGGCGACCGGTCCCAGCCGCCCGCCGGGACCATGGACATGGGCCGCGTGTCGGGGAAGGGAATCGGCGGTCCGGTGAACCGCCACTCGCCGCCGGCCTCACGCAGTTGCCGACCGTGGTAGATCTCGGCGAAGGCGTAGTAGTGCGCCATGTGGCCGTCGCCCATGCCGTCGGTCGGGGAGACCGAGGTGCCTTCCCCCTGGTCCTTGATGATCTCGATCGAGCGCTCGATGTCCTCAAGGGTCTTGGCAGGTCTGAGTGTGTCCTCACCGATGCGTTCGTGCATCTGCCGGTCGACGGAAAGATCGGGTGCCACCACCCGGAATGCCTTCAGCACTTCGTCGTAGAAGTGGCCGATGCTGAGGGGTTCACCCGCGCTGTCGGTCAGTGCTGCCGCAGGCGCCTCGATGCCCATCATCACGTCCCGCACGAGTGCCTTGGTCAAGCCCGACAGGTACACGTTGACCCCTGGATGCACCCCACCCGGCAACGGACCCGGGTAGACCGGTGCCGACTCCTTGATCCGCGGCCGGCCCCCCAACCCCACCAGCAGATTGCAGACGATACCGAGGTGATACATCTCGTCGGAGATGATGCGCCGGATCAGCCGGGCGGCATCACACTTGCGGTCCTTGATGGACCACCAGCCGCACAGATAGGGCGGGATGGTGGAGAACTCGATTCTCACAGCCACCTGAAGCGCCGATCTGAGCCAGCCGACGCCGCGGTTCTCCTCGGGGACGGCGACCAGGCGGGCCACGGTCCCGTGTTGCGGTGGGGCGTACCGTTCGGGCTCCGAACGTCTGGGGCCGTGGGTGAAAGCGGCCACAGAGACCGGTGTGCCCGCCGCCAAGGCGGCCGACGCCAGGACGCTACGACGCCGAACAGGAACACCGGCCGACTCCTCGGGAAACCCACTCGCCTTCGCCACCGCCGCCTCCGCACCCGCCGGTGATCCCGGCATCGCCCTCGAACCAGGTGAGCGAAGCTAGCAGCCTCGCCCGGTCTCTCCGTGGTGCCTGCAGCACACGACGCGCCCCATCACGCCATCGGTCCAGGCCCGGGAACCAAGCGGCCATCGGCCCCGACCACATACAGATTGAGGTGACCGGGATTCGCGGTACGGGTCCCGTTTCGGACCGGCCCTGCGGGCTGGGGCACAACGGAGTCGTTCATGCCGGTCGCGATCGCCAGGTCCGACACAGGGCGAGGGGCCTGACTACCGCGGGGCCATGAAGAGGGGAGGGCGGCGAGGCCAGGAGAGCGGGGAGAAACGCTCGGCCCAGGCGGGAAGGATGTGGCCGGGGCTCGCCGAAGGTGACGATGACATGGCGGATCCGGTGTCCGTCGATGAGGCGGTGGTTGACGTGCCGTCCACCCCGTCCTCGGTGTCCTCGTCGCCCTGCGGGACGGCTGGACCGCCAAGGTCACGAACACAAAGCTCAAGACACCGGTCAAGACCGACGACGGCACCATCACCGACACGGCGTCCGAGATCACCTGGACCGGCGGCAAAATCGACCCCGGGCACTTCGTGGACTTCGATGTGGCCTTCGGTCAGCTGCCCGACGGCACCGACCAGCTGACCTCACAGCCAAAGACGCACAGGACCAGGGAAGCGGCGCGCCGGCCACCTCGCCGGCGGCCCGGAAGGGCTCCGACAGCTCCGACTCGACCGTGTCCAGCAGCGACTCGACGGCCCGTGGGCTCGGTGTCACCGGATTGATCGTGGGTGTGCCGGCCCTGGCCGCGGCGGCCTTCGCCATCGTGCGCAGCCGCTCCGGCGGATCTCGGCCCGAGTGAGCTGGGGTGCTCTGCCGACGGTGAGCCGTCGGCAGAGCACCCGTCCGCCGAGCGGTCGTCTTTCTTGTGGCGCACGCCGAAGGACTTCCGGAACTCGGCCCTCGGTCTCTGCGACCGCTCCAACGGGTGACGTGGACCCGACTGCCTGTCGAGCGGTTCCCGGGTGCGCCGGCCCGTGTCCCGTTCCGTGGCCGCCGGCGTCGTACCTCGGCCCGGCACGCGCTCGTCCGCCCGCGGCGCCACACCGCTCTCCAGAACGCCACACCCGGCCCCCGAGGCCACCGTCGGCGCCGGGACCGATGTGGTGGCGCTGACCGTCGGCAGTCTGACGTCCGGCATCGCGGCGAAGATCAGGGCGGCCGGACCGGACGGCAAGGAGATCCCGGTCGGGCAGCCGCTCGTCACCGACACGGACGGCCACCACAGGAGTCGGTGCGACGGCAGAGCGAGTTCCGGAAGTCCGCCACGAGCGTGGTCACATCGGTCGCGGTACGGCTGCCGGCTCGACATCGTGGTCATGGGCTTGCCGTGCCTGACGGCGAGCCAGGCAGCGTCTGCCTGCTCGCAGGCTGAACGGCCGCGTTCCGCGCGGGGGCGACCGGGCGGGCTTCAGGACCGTCCGGCGCTGAGTGTGCCGGCAGATGCCGGCGGCTCAACCTCTTGCCGACCGCCGGCTTGGCCGCGTCGGGCGGAAGCCGACGCACCCAGCGTCGTCGCCCCCTGGCGAGCCGGGCCACGCCCAGCTCCCCGACTCATGTGGGCGGGCGATTGCGTCGATTGCGCCAGGACCCCTGGGTGCTCCACCGCCGGTGTCGCGGCGACGCCCGCTCTGCGTGGCAGGGCCGAGCAGGTGGCGATCCCTGTGCCTCGGCCCGCGTGATCTCGTCCCTGCGTCGGTCTTGGCTGAGCGCGAGATCGAATGTGGTCCGTGACTGGTCCGGAAACCCTGCCAACTGAGGCCGTATGCCTTCGGATCGTCCTTGTCACGTCATGGACAGTGACTGCGGCAGTCGGGTGCCTGAGGCGCAACGTTCGCTCCAGGCACCCGACTTCAGGTTCTAGAAGAACCCAAGCTTCTTCGGCGAGTAGCTCACCAGCAGGTTCTTCGTCTGCTGGTGGTACAGCGCAAGCAGCTCGCTGACCTGCGAATATGGCAGCCGTGGGGATCTTGCCGGGACTGCTGGCCCGGGAATGGTCCGGATCTTGACTGATGCAGACCTTGGGGCTGCGGCTCTGTTGGATTGGCCGTAGCCGCCCGCTCCGAGGTGACGGTCCCACCTGGCACAGGTTGTAGAGACCGTCTTCAGGCGTCCACGTCAGTCCAGGGCGGGTGCGTAAGAGCAGGTCAGGGCGTCGCGGTCCGAGGGAGTCGGCGTAGTTGGTGACAGACGTGTGACAGCGCCTGTGACAGGGCGGTGATAGGGCAATGCCGCGCCGGGGAGCATGCTGGCGGGGCCTCTGCCCGGAGCCACGAGACGAAGCCCCACCGGAGCACTCCGGTGGGGCTTCGTCTCGAGCTCGACTGTGCTTGCGCGCATGACGCGCTCGGCTCCTCGTGCAGTTGGTGTTCCTGCGATGCGCTCGGCGACGCTGGATTTGCGATCGCAGCCAGCAAGACAGGGATCATCCGTGAGGCGCGGTGTGCACTGCTCGGGCGGGCTCAGCGGTATGCCGACTGTCGGTGGATGTGTGACGTCGTGGCCACCGTTGATGCTGCACCCGTGACGAAACCGGGCTTGGTCGTACGTGCCGGACGTTCTGCGGTGACAGGGCACAATAGTCCGCACGCGGTGGCTGGGGGAGCGGCTCTGGGGAGGGCGTCGTGAAGTTCAGAAAGCGAACGCTAGAAATGCTCGGCGACCTCATTTGCGGAAACCTCGGTGCGGCAGATCCTCAAGCTGAGGCCGAGCCTGCATCTTTCCCGTATCGCTCGAGCAGCTACATCACCGAGTTCTTCGCGGAACTCGACATGGATTTCGAGCACGACGGTTCGACGCGGCACCGCTGGGTCGCTGGAGTGCTGGAACAATTATTGGCGGAGCCGCACGAGGGGCCTTCACACCCACCGGAGTCCTTCTGCAGGGTGATCGACCACCTGATGAGTCCGGCGGATGCCCTCAATGAGGGTCTCGACCGGCCCAATGCCCTGCGCTTGCTGAACAATGCGCTCGCCCGGGAAGGGTTCGAAGCCTTCTACGGGGAGGATAAGCACTGCTACCTGCGGCACATCGGAACGAACACTGTCTCGATGTTGGCCAAGAACCCGCATCGTCCTCTGAGCGCCGCCGAGATGCAGCGGCGTACAGCACTTGCTGCGTTCCTGGACACGTGCAGTGAGGATGCACTCATTGAGGAGGTGCTGCTGCCACTCTTCCGTCAACTGGGCTTCCACCGGATCACTGCAGCCGGGCACCGGGACAAGGCGCTGGAGTACGGCAAGGACATCTGGATGCGGTACACCCTGCCGACCCAGCACTTCCTGTACTTCGGCATCCAGGTGAAGCGCGGGAAACTGGACGCCACCGGAAAGTCCAGGGCGGGCAATGCCAACATCGCTGAGATCCACAATCAGGCTCTGATGATGCTGGCGCACGAGATCTTCGACCCCGAGACCAACCGGCGCGTCCTCGTCGACCATGCGTTCATCGTGGCCGGCGGGGAGATCACCAAGGCTGCACGCAACTGGCTGGGCAACGCGTTGGACGCGGCGAAGCGTAGCCAGATCATGTTCATGGATCGCGACGACATTTTGAACCAGTTCGTGGTGACCAACCTGCCGCTTCCCGTAGGTGTGCTGCCGGGTGCGACGCCATCCGGTGGTACCGCGAAAGCGTCATTCTGATGCTCGTTCGGGGCCTGCGGCCTCAGGCGGACCGGCCGACGTGGCCGGGGATACGGCCGTCAGCAAAGCTGCCAGGGGGCCTGGCCGCGACCGCGGCGACGGAGTTGGGGCGGGTCGGCAGCACGAACCAGACGCTCTTTCCCCGGCTGTGGTGGCGGACGCCTCGCGCGCCGGCGAGCGCGTTCAGCAGGGGTATCCTTCGGCCGGACTCGGTAGGATCCTCGACGGCGGTGTCCGGCGTCAGGCTGCCCCGCAGGGGTGCGGCCTCACCACCGACCAGCTCGAGACGGGTTGGTGCGCCGCCCTCTGCCGCATTGTGTTCGGTGCGCCCGGGTCCTCAGCTCGGGTCCTCGACCTCGCACTCCAGCAGGCCCCACCGCAACTGGGCGGTGACCAGAACGCGGCAGGTGTTCCGGGCGCGCAGAACGGCATTGCTGACCAGTTCACTCAGCAGCAGGACCGCCGACTCCGCGCTGTCCTTTGACACGGCCCACCCCGCCATGACAGCCCGCAGCCAACAGCGGGTGTCACGGGCGTCCCTGGGTGGCGGAGTTACCGATGGCCAGGCCCTCGGCGAAGTTGTACAGGCCGATGCCGGTGGCGATCATCAGGGGGAGCGAGCCCGCCTGGCTGCGGGTGCGAGGATCCAGCTCGGCGGAGGCGACCAGGCGGGGGCCCATGAAGAGATACAGGAACCCCGGCAGCAGCATCTGCGCGACGAGGAGGAGCGGGGTGGCGGCCAGCAGGCGGCGGCTGGATCCGCCGGCCAGCCCGGAGAAGACGATCACGTAGTCCACGCACGGACACAGCAGCACCAGTAGCACCCCGAGCCGGACGGCTTGGTCGGCGGGCAGCAAGGCGATCATCCCGGCGACGACCAGCGGCACCACTACGAAGTTCACCACCAGCGCCGCGGTCAGGAACCGGCCGTCGCGCAGCGAGCGGACCAGTTCGGCGGCCGGGACCTGGAGGAAGGTGACGAACAGCAGGGCGCCGAGGACGGGGTTGATGGCGTGCTCCAGCCCTGGGCCGACGTCCGGGGCGAGCCAACCCAGCAGTCCTCCGGCGGCCATCGCCGCGAGGTAGATCGCGACCTGGTGGTGTTCCATCCGTTCGACCAGGCCCTGCGGTCCCTGCTCAGGCACCCCGACTGCTCCTTCGCCCTCGTACCGGCTGCCCGGCGGCAGCCGCATGCGCATCCACACAGGCCCTCCCACCGGCGCGGACACCGGCGGTATCTGTAGTCCTCAGTGCATCGGTGCGCTGTCCTTGGGCGGCGGACCGACGCTGGGCATGCCGAGATCGGCGCGGGCCGGGGTGGTGCGGCACACCGCGCGACGTCGGCGCACGACGAAGAATCCCACTCCGGCGGCCACGGCCAGCACCGCGAGGGCGGGCATCCACAGGGCCCCGATCGCCGAGGTGACGCCGATGCCGCCGAGCACCGCCAGGAGGGGGCCCACGCAGCACACCGCGCAGGCGGCCAGGGCGGCCGCGCCGGCGCCGAGGGTGCCCCAGGTGCGGGACGGGCGGGAGGACGACGGGCTCATGCGGGTGCTCCGAAGAGATGGGCCAGCATCCCGGCGGCGTTCTCGGGTGCTCGCACGTTCAACTGGATGGCGCTGGGGGTCAGGTGCAAGGTGAAGTCGAAGAACGCGCAGCAGCCTTGTTCGGCCGCGGCAAGCGCCGCGAGCCGTCCGGCGAGCTCGACGTCCGGCGGGAAGGACAGCCGCAGCCCGTCGGTGATCTCCTCGCGCTGTTCGGCCTTCTCCACCAGCGCGCGCCACTGCTCGGTTCGCTCGCCGAGCTCGGCGCCGCCGAGGGTGCAGGCGACCGGGGCATCCCGCCACTCCTCCGGATCCGGGCCTACCGTCCGGTCGGCAGCGGGGCGGGTCGGTGAGAGCGTTACCAGCACTGGCCCGGCCTGCGGGGTGCTGGTCGTGGTGCAGCCGCAGTCCGGGCCGCATGCGCCATCGGGCGCCGGGCCGGACAACTCGATGTGGACTGCAGCCAGGTGGGCGGAGAAGGCGAGCAGCTCGGCGATCCGGCCGTCGGTGTCCGCGATCCGGTCGGCGATCAGCGGCAGCATCCGGGCCCGTACCGAGGCGCACACGCCCGCCTGGCGGATCTCCAGCAGGTCGCGGATCTCCTCCAGCGCCAGGCCCAGCAGTTTCGCCGAAGAGATGAAAGCCAGCCGCTCCACCGCGTCCTCGCCATAGACGCGGTATCCGGAGGCGGTGCGCCCAGCCGGCAGCAGTCCGGCGCTCTCGTAGAAACGCAGTGTCGTGGCCGGGAGACCGGATCGCTCGGCCAGGTGTGAGATGCGGTAGGTCGTCACACCGCCGACGGTAAACCTTCAACCCGACTCGAAGGTCAAGCCCCACTAACGGCCGGTCCGGCGGCCGTCAGCCGTGGCTGGGAGGCCGAGCTCACCGAGCAGGCCGCGTACGCGCTGCTCGATCTCGTCCCGGATCGGGCGGACAGCGCCGACGCCCTGGCCGGCCGGGTCATCCAGCTGCCAGTCGAGGTACCGCTTGCCCGGGAAGACGAGGCAGGTGTCCCCGCAGCCCATGGTGATGACCACGTCAGACGCCTGCACCGCCTCGGAGGGAGAGGCATCTCCATCAGGTCCATGGCAGGAGTTTCCAACCTGCGCATAGACGCACAGCGGTCATCAGACTGCGAGGGTCGCCTTCGCCCCGCCTTGAGTAGGTGCCCTCGGCGCGTGCATTGGTTTTCGTCGTACAAATCTAACGGCCGCCCGGGGCACCGTGGTTACGCCCGCGCGCGCCGTGCAGCATCGGGCGGCAGGTCAGGTCACAGACGGGTGGTGAACCGTCCGTCGGGCAGTTTGCGCAGCGAGCGGATGCTGGGCCGCTTCGCAGGTCCCCCCGATCCAGGCCGCAGGCTGGCCAATTCTTGACCGTACGCGGCCAGTTGTTTACGTGATGGGTCTATGCGTGTCAACCAGGGGCTCGTCACACTTCAGGGCAGTTCCACCACGCACAGCACACGCACAGATGCCCACCGGCGGCCCCCAAGTTCCACGGCTCTGGGCTGCCGGACCGCCCCCGCGCCTCCGGGAGTATCTCCGTGCTCAAGAAGAACAGATGGTGGATTTACCTGGCGGCCACCCTGGCCGCCACGCTCGCGACGGTACTGTCCCTGACCGCCACCAGCAGCAGCGCCGGAGCGCGCTATCACTCAACTCCCGACGCCGAGGAACACGAGGACGTGGTCGCCAAGAGCGCTGCCACTACGGGAAGTTGCGGTGTGGAGCGGTGGTCGGTGAAGACCGGCACCGACGCCGATGCCGGGTCGATCAACCTACAGTCCACCACCTCGACCACCATCGCGTCGCTCGACGCGCTCCCCGCCCCTTCCTCGCTCCCGGCCAACAACCGGGTGAAGCCGACGGAGACCACCGTCTACCGGCTTCAAGCGACGCTGACGCAGTACAAGCTCGAAGCCGACTCCGATTACCACCTGGTCCTCAGCGACGGCTCCGGGCACACGATGATCGGCGAGATCCCGGACCCTGCGTGCGTCGGCGGCGGCAGCCCGCTGCTGTCCAGCATCCAGAAGGCGCGTGGCGAGTTCGACGCGAAGTACACGGCTACCGGTAGCTTCCAGACGGCAAACGTGCCCGTCTCCCTCACCGGCGTGGGCTTCTTCGACTTCAACCACGGCCAGACCGGGGTCGCCCCCAACGCCATCGAACTGCACAGCGTGCTGGACGTGCAGTTCGGTACCGGCACGGGCGGCAGCGTCACGGTCACCAGCCCCGGCAGCCAGTCCGGCACGGTCGGTACGGCGGTCTCGCTGCCTATTTCCGCGACCGACACCGCGGGTGGGACGCTAAGTTATTCGGCGACCGGCCTGCCCCCTGGTCTGTCGGAGAACTCCAACAGCGGGGTGATCTCGGGTACGCCCACGACGGCTGGCACGTACAGTGTCACGGTCACCGCGCACGACAGCACTGGCCCTTCTGGCAGCACGTCCTTCACCTGGACGGTGAATCCCGCGGGTGGCGGCAACTGCACCCCCGCCCAGCTGATCGGCAACCCGGGTTTCGAGGCGGGCACCTCCGCACCGTGGACCACGGGTTCCGGCGTCATCAGCAACACCTCGGCCGAGCCCCCGCACACCGGCAGTTGGGACGCCTGGCTGGACGGCTACGGCTCCACCCACACCGACACCCTGTCTCAGTCGGTGACCATCCCGGCCGGCTGCACGGCGACCCTCTCCCTCTACCTGCACATCGACACCGCCGAGACCAGCACCACCACCGCCTACGACAAGCTCACCGTCCAGGCGAACTCCACCACACTGGCGACGTACTCCAATCTGAACGCGGCCGGCGGATACGTCCAGAAGTCCTTCAACCTGTCCAGCTTCGCCGGCCAGAGCGTCACGCTGAAGTTCACCGGCACCGAGGACTACACCAACCAGACCTCCTTCGTCATCGACGACACCGCAGTCAACGTCTCCTGAGCCTCAATTGGTCGGCTCCCGGTGTTCCGTGTCGCAGCGTCCGCCGCGACGGAACACCGGCGGGGGCCGGCGGGTGCCCCCATGTCTTTGGCCGAGGGAAGCGGGGGTGTGTTGGGCCGGGGTGCCGGGCAGCATGGCGGGGTGGTGGATCTGCTGTGGGGTGACGTGAGCTGTTACTTCGCCCCGGACTTGATGGGGTCGCTGCCGGACGAGCGTGGCCCGGATGCTTCGTTGGAGGACTGGCAGGCGGTTCTCGATCTTGTCGCGGAGAGGGGCTGGAAGTGCCAGTACTCCGAAGGGGAGGCGGTGCTTCCGGTGCCCCGGGCGGAGGCCGTGCTGTCCCGCCCGGCGGATGCCGGGTGCCCGGACCTGAGGGTCTGGCCGACTGCCGATGTGTTGGCGATCTTTCGTCTTCATGCCGACGATGAAGTCGACTTCGACGTCGACCTGCGGGAGTTGCAGGGCCACGCGCGACTTGATGTGATCTGCGGTTCCGCCGGGAGATCGGACGCCGGTTGGGCCAGCCGGTGTTGATGGATCCGGAGGGCGACTATGGCCATCCGGTGCTCGGCTTCGATGTCGCGACTGATCGAGTCGTTCTCCTCGCTGAGCCGCGGGTCAAGTTACTGAGGCCGCCGGCCGGGGTGCGTAGAAGGCGCCGTCGCTGAGCATCGCGAAGAGGACGTTGGGTCGGCGCCCGGCGAGGCAGAGCAGGGCCTGCCGGCAGCACCGCTGTGGGCTGCGGAGGCCCGGCAGGACGCGGTTCTTGCTGCGGCCCGGTCCGTGAACCGCCGCCTCCAGCAAAAGCTGAACCGTCACGACATTGGGGCGACCGACCTTTGCCTCCAGACCTTCGACCTGAAGGACCCGGCTCCGGGGAAGCCGCGCCTGCGCTTCCCCGGAGACGGGAACACACCGACGTGGCGCGCCCGGCAAGAAGTCGCCAAGTACCTCGCCGCCGGCACCTTCCTGGCCATTCGTAATGTCGCCGCCCACGAGGACGAGGTGTCCCGGACCGAGCAGGAGGCACTGGAGCACCTGGCGACCTTGAGTGTTCTCGCCCGTTGGATCGAGGAGTGCGCAACGGAGTTTGCTGCCTGAAGGGGCGGTTATGGACGCCGCTGAGTTCCCTGCCACTCGGCTCGCGCGACCGTGTCCCGGCAGGACGCCTCAAGCAGCTCGGTGGTCCCTTGGTATGGAGGCCAGGGGATGGCCGATCCGGTCGTGGTAGTCGCTCAGGGTGCGGGGGGAGTCCAAGGCAACCGCACCGACCAGGACGGGGGCGCCGTCGGGGCCGGGGCGGGTGTATCCCGCCACCATGCGCCGCTTGGCGGGATCGCCGTCGAGGATCGTCATGTCGGTGCCGAGCCCGGGCATGCCGGCGGACTGGATGCGTACGCCGTGCTGGTGGGACCAGAAGCGGGGCACTGGGGTGAAGGGAGCGGCGTCCTGGGGGCCTTGGAGGAGAGCGTCGGCGGCGTGGCGGCCCATTTCGATGGCGTTGATCCAGTGCTCGACGCGACGCGGGGTGTCGTCGAAGCGGAGGTTGGGCCAGCGGGCCACATCTCCCGCGGCGACGATGCCGTCGATCGCATAGCCGTCTGCTCCCACCACATGGGTCGTGGGTGCGCAGAGAACGCCGTCGGTGACGTCGAGGCCGGTGTGCCAGAGCCAGTCGGTGCGAGGCATGGTGCCCACGCCGACCACGGCCGCGTCGGCGCGTACGGTCTCGCCGTCCTCCAGCATCACGGTCACGCCGCTGCTGTCCTGGGACCAGCCGGAAACGCCGACGCCGAGGTGGAGGCGGACGCCGTGGTCGCGGTGCAGGTCGCCGACGACGGTGCCGAGGGCGGGGCCGAGGGAGCGGTGGAGCAGGGTGGGGCTGACGTCGATGATCGTGACGTCGACGGCGCGGGTGCGGGCGGTGCAGGCGATCTCGCAGCCGATGAAGCCGCCACCGATCACCGCCACGTGCCGGGCCTTGGCGAGGGCGGCGTCGATGTTGCGGGCGTCAGCCAGGGTGCGCAGCATCCACACCCGCTCGGAGTGCAGTGGGGCGCCGGGCAGGTGGCGGGCCTCTACGCCGGAGGCGATGACCAGGCCGTCGAAGGGGAGCTGTTCGCCGCCTGGCAGGAGTAGTTCCCGCCGGTCGATGTCCAGGCCGAGGGCGCGGGTGCCCAGGCGCCAGGAGGCGTCCAGTTCGGTGTGGGTGACCAGGGCCAGGTCCGGGGGTTGGCGATCGCCCGTGAGGAGCTGCTTGGACAGCGGGGTGCGGTTGTAGGGGCGGTGGGGTTCCTCGCCGATCATGGTGATCTCGCCGCGCCAGCCGAGTTCGCGGAGGCATTCGGCGGCGGACAGGCCGGCGAGGCCGGTGCCGACGACGGCGATTCGGTTGGTGGCCGCGCTCGTCACAGCTTCTCCCGGGTGGTGAGGGTGATGGCCTGCATGGGGCAGCAGCGGGCGGCCTGACGGACCGCCGGGGTGTGGGAGGCGTCGGGGGCGGCGTCGTAGCGCAGACGGCCGTCGGGGCCGAGGTCGAAGACCTGTGGCGCTTCCTGCTGGCAGATGCCGTACAGCTCGCAGTGGTTGTTGTCGACGCTGACCTTCACCGCCGGCGCCGCAGCGGCAGGGGCTGCGGTGGGGACGGTGACGTGCGGGCCGAAGGCGTTGACCGCGGTGTGGGATGCGGACACCGGCGTCACACCTCCTGCGGGGCGATGCGGGTGGCGACCGCGGTGGTGGCCGGCAGCAGCCGCAGCACGAACAGCAGGATGGGAGCGGCGGCGATGCCGAGCACGAAGATGCCGAGCAGGCCGAGCGCCTGGACCTCTGCGGAGGCGGTGATGGTGTGCAGCAGCGACAGGCCGAAGGCGGGATAGGTGAGGTAGTGCACCAGGTGCCAGCGGCGGTAGCCCAGCTTGCGCTGGACCCAGATCGAGACGGCGACCGCGAGGCCGAGCTCCAGACCGATGATGCCGAAGGCGACCTCCGGCTCGCCGCCGTTGACGAACGGGATGACCACGTTGACGTACGAGAAGTGCTGGCCGGTCTGGAATGCGTAGGCGATGCCGTGGATGCAGCCGAAGGCCAGGCAGATCACCGCGAGCATCATGTGCCCGCCGTAGAGGGTCTCGCGTCGCACGCTGCGGCGGGCCCATCCGGTGGTGGTCAGGATGCCGAAGCACACCGCCAGCGCCATCAGCCCGTAGGAGAGGTACCCGGCGAGGGTGGCGACGTGCCGTACGCCCTGGTCGTAGGGGGTGTAGGAGCCCTCTGCGAGGGTGTCGGCGTGAGCGACGGGCATCGCGGCCAGTGACAGGGCGAGGGGCAGGGCCAGTATGGTGGCCCGCGCCGGCCACCGGGTCGTTGCGGTCGAAGCCAAGGTCGTTCTCCTTGAACGGGGTGACGCTATGTGCGACGAACTGCTCCGCCGAAGCAGCACGGCTCCGCGAAGTCTTACACGCTGTGAGACTAGCCTGAGTCTTACAGGATGTGCGACAAAGAAGTGTCCCCGCCCTCGGAACGACGGACGGCGGACGGGAAGGAAAGGGAGCTGACCATGCCGAGCCCACGCGATCGGGCCGACGCTGTGGAGGCGGGTGCCCGGCGTCCGGCCGGGGCGCTGGAGGCGGAGATCATGGCCGCGCTGTGGGCCGGCGACGGGCCGATGACCGCCGCTGAGGTTCACCAGCAGCTCGGCGACGGTCTGGTCTACAAGACCGTGCTGACCGTACTCGGCCGCCTCCGCGCAAAGGGCCTGGTGGATCGAGAGCCCGTGGGCCGCGCGTACGCCTATACACCCAGCCGGGCCGCGGCCGAGGTGGCCGCCCAGGAGATGAACGCCGCCCTGCGCCGCACCGGCCACCGCGCCGAGGTGCTCCAGCACTTCGTGGACACCCTGGACGCCGACCAGCAGACCGCCCTGCGCGCCCTGCTCGACTCCACCGACTGAGCGGGTCCGGAAAGGCGACGACGTTCGTGTACCTGACCGTGTACCTCCTGCTTCTGGCGCCCGCCGTGCTGGCTGCCGTCGGCCCTCGTCTGACCCGGCAGCTCGCACCGGCTGCCGCGGCCCGCATGCTGGCGGCCATCTCGGCGGTGGCGGCGCTGTCCACGGTCTGGGGTCTGCTGGTCCTGGCGGCCGGTGGCCTGGGCCGCATCGGCGAGGTCATCGCCTATACACGTCCCGACCCCGCCGCGCTCGCCGCCGCCGACCCGGTGCCGCGCACGCTCGGGGTGCTGGCTGCCGCTCTGCTGTCCTGCGGCCTGTCCAGGCTTGCGCGCACTGTGTGGCGGCGCCGCCGTGAGATGCGGGCACTGGCCGGTCTGCGGCGCCTGCCTGCGGCCGGAGACCTGATCGTGCTGGCCGACGACCAGCCGGACGCCTACGCCCTGCCCGGCCGGCCCCGGCGGATCGTGGTCACCTCCGGCATGCTGCGTGCGCTGCCTGTCGACGAACGGGCGGTGCTGCTGGCACACGAGCATGCCCACCTGGCTCACCGACACCACCATTACGCGGCCCTGGGCGAGATGGCCTCTGCGCTCAACCCCATCCTGAGGCGTCTGCGCGGCGAACTCGGCTTCGCACTGGAGCGTTGGGCCGACGAGGACGCCGCCCACGCGGTGGCCAGCCGGCCGCTCGCGGCCCGTTCGCTGGCCCGAGCCGCCCTCGCCGGCACCGGCCGGGGACCCGCCACGGCGCTGGCTTACCTGCGCCACCAGGTGACCGAGCGGGTCCGTGCCCTGCAGGGCGCTCGCCCGGAAAGCCGCCGAAGCGCCGCGCTGCTGGCCGCGTCCCTGGTCACCGCGACGGCACTCGCGCTGGCCGACGCCACCTCGGCGCTCGGCCGGTTCCTGGAGATCTTGCACCCGTGAACGGGACCCCAACGCCAACGCGTTCATCGGCAGCACGTCCGGCGTGGCTGACCCACAACGTGAAAGTGCTGTGCGGGGTGTCCTTCCTCCAGGACGCCGCCAGTGAGCTCCTCTATCCGATCCTGCCGATCTTCCTGACCACCGTGCTCGGCGCCCCGCCCGCCGTGGTCGGCGCGATCGAGGGCCTTGCCGAGGGCGCCGCGTCGGTCACCAAGGTCGCCTCGGGGCGCCTAGCCGACCGATTCGCCCGTCGGCCGCTGATCGGCGCCGGATACGGGCTGGCCGCCCTGGGGAAGCTGCTCATCGCCCTTGCCACCGTGTGGCCGTTGGTGCTGGTGGCGCGGGTGGTCGACCGGCTGGGCAAGGGGGTGCGGGGCGCACCGCGCGATGCTCTGCTCGTCGCCGGTGTTCCCCAGGGACAGCGCGGCAGGGTGTTCGGGCTGCACCGGGCGGCCGACACCGCTGGCGCCGTGGTCGGCCCGCTGGCGGGTCTCGCGCTGTACGAGGGCCTCGACCACCGCCTGCGACCGTTGTTCTGGGTCGCGGTGATCCCGGCCGTCGCCTCGGTGGCCCTGGTCGCCGTCGTCCGTGATCCGGGCCGGACAGGTGGTGCTTCTACGAAGGCCGTACGAGCCCGGTGGCGGTCCCTGCCCCGCCCCTACTGGCGTGTCCTGGCCGTACTGTTCGCCTTCAATCTGATCAATTTTCCCGACGCGCTGCTCCTGCTGCGCGCCCACGAGCTGGGCTTGTCCACGGCCGGGGTCGTCGGCGCGTACGCGGTCTACAACCTCGCCTACGCCGCCCTGTCCTACCCTGCCGGAGCCCTCTCCGACCGGCTGCCACGCCCGCTGGTGTTCGCGGCGGGCCTGGTCTTCTTCGCCGTCGGATATCTGGGCCTCGGTCTCATCCATGCGCCCTGGCTGGTCTTCGTCGTCCTGCCTCTGTACGGCGGATTCGCCGCCTGCACCGACGGGGTCGGCAAAGCCTGGGTCTCCAGCCTCGTCCCCGACCGCCAGCAGGGCACGGCCCAGGGCCTCTATCAGGGGATCACCGGCGCCGCCGTCCTCCTGGCCGGGCTGTGGGCCGGGCTTGCCTGGGGCTCCGACGGGCATGTCCCGCTGCTGGTGTCCGGCGCCATTGCCCTTGCTCTGGCGGCCGTCCTGCCCGTCCTCGGCCGCTCCCGGCAGGCCAACGGCTGACCGACCCCGGTAAACGATTATTGACGTGTCCTTGACTACTTCCTCCAACTCCGGTCACACAGCGCGGGGCTAGGCTCCCCAGGCGACTCATGTCCCGGCAACCCCGGGACCAGTACCTGCGCCAGCACAGCCCAAGGCAGACCGTCATTCGGGGAGTTGGGGGAATCGCCATGCGCACACGTACAAGAGCGTCTTTCGTAGCCACCGCTGCTGCGTTTCTGCTCGTCGCCGCAGTGGGCAGTTCTGCGGCCTCGGGTGGTCGCCAGCCAGTCCATCTGGTCTCACCCACCGACCCTTACGCCGCCTGCGACATCAGCGGCGACGGGACCGGCACCAACTACCTGTCCGCCGAGGACGAGCCGTACGTCACCGTCTCCCCGGCGGATCCGCGCAACGCGGTCGGGATCTTCCAGCAGGACCGCTGGTCCAACGGCGGAGCCCGGGGCCTGACCGCCACGTACACGCACGACGGGCGGCATTTCACCGAGACCCCGCTGCCGTTCTCGCACTGCGCGCCGGGCGGCCTCAGCTATCAGCGAGCCTCTGATGGCTGGGTGAGCACGGGGCCCGACGGCACCGTCTACGCCAGCGGTCTGGTGTTCGACACCACCGACGCGCGCAACGGGGTGGCCGCCTCGACGTCGTACGACGGCGGACGCACCTGGACCCACACGGTCCCGTTGATCGACGACACACAGGCCGAGTTCACGGACGACAAGAACGCGGTCACCGCCGACCCCGTTCACCCCGGCGTCGCCTACCAGGTCTGGGACCGCATCGACGAGGACGACTCCGCCAAGGTCTACGACGGGCCCGCCTACATCTCCACCACCCGCGACGGCGGCCGGCACTGGTCCAAGGCGCGCCCGTTCGTGGACACCTCGGTCGTTCCGCACTCGCAGACCATCGGCAACGTCATCGTCGTCGACCCGCGCACCGACACCCTCTACGACGTCTTCGACTGGCAGACGTACGACATCGACTACAGCACCGGCACGTTCACGCCCACCGACCTGCACTTCGCCGTGGTCAAGTCGACCGACCAGGGCCGCACGTGGAGCAAGCCGGTCACCATCGCCAAGGACACGTCCGTACCCGAAGTCGATCCCAATGCCCCCACGGACGCGACCAAGTCCCTGCGCGCGGGTGGCGACCTGCCGAATGTCGCCATCGATCGGCACACAGGGGAGTTGTATGTCGCCTACGAGGGCTCGGACTTCAGCGGCGGCGCCTACAACTCCGTGGAACTGACCCACTCCACCGACGGTGGCCGGACCTGGTCGACGCCAACGAGGGTCAACCGGGTCGCTTCCGCGCCCGCCTTCACGCCCTCCATCAGCGTGGACGCACGCGGCACGGTCGCGCTCACCTACTACGACCTGCGCTACCTCACCGCCGGGAACACCACCACCCTGCCCACCGCCGCCTGGCTGCTCACCTTCCCGCCTGGAGCCGAGAACCGCGCTACCGAGCGTCGCATCTCCCGCGTCTTCGACTGGCTCCAGGCCCCTTACGCCCGGGGGCACTTCCTCGGCGACTACGAGGGCCTCGCTACTGACGGCCGCTTCGCCGTTCGGCCCCTGTTCGTGGAGACCACTGACAACGCGCCACAGAACTCCACGGACGCCTACAGCGGGCTGTTCCACACCGGCAGGGACTACGGTCCCTTTGCTGCGGCCACGGCTACGGCTGCGCCGGGAGTGGCGGGACACTTGGGAGCTCGGCCGCACCGGGTCGTCCGGTGATCGAAGCCCCTCCTAGAGGGATACGGCTGAATCAACTTCGGGTTCATGTGAGGCGGAAGGTAAACAACCCACCATTTTTCCTGTGAGCCCTTTGTGTGACTGTTGTGGTCACGCCAAGATCCCCTCTGCGCCCGGGACACCCCCATGCTCCCGGCGCAGGGAGGAGCGGGCATGTTGCCCCCGAAGCACCAGCGACGGTTCATAACCTGCACCGTCGTAGCGGCCGCGTTCGGACTGGTATGCACCCAGTCGTACGCGGCGCCCAACAACGCAAAACCCCGCCCCTGGCAGGCACGCCACCAGGCCGCCATCGGCCGGCAGCACATCAAGGCAGTGCACGCGGGGCACGGCGTGTCCGCGTTCGCCGCGGAAGGCGGCGATGACGACGGGGCCGACGAGGCGGAGAACTCCGCCGAGGCGACCGCCCAGTTCACCGAGGCCCGTACCGCGCCCGGCGTGGTCGCGCCCGGCGCCTACGGGGCGGCCTGGCAGCAGCTGCAGTCGATGAGGCACACGAGCGGCAGCTGGGACCACGTCACCAAGAAGGCGTACAACGCCGACGACCCCCGCTACCGCGATGTGAACTCCAACTCCAGCGGCGGCGCGGGCGATGTCACGGGCCGGATCACCGGCATCGCGGCCGACGACCACGGTGACGTGTACGCGGGCGGCGCGAACGGCGGGGTCTTCCGGTCCACCACCGGCGGCGGGCACTGGAAGCCGATCTCCGACAAGCTGCCGTCCCTGTCGACGGGCACCCTCTCGCTGGACGGGCAGAACCGGCTCTGGTACGCCACGGGCGAGTCCAACACGGGGGCGACGTCCTTCGTCGGCACGGGCGTGTACGTCCTGAAGGACCCGCGCCACGGCCAGTTCCAGCCCGGCGACCGCGTGGGCGGTGCCGAGCTGGAGTCCACCGTCATCCACGCCCTGCGCTTCGCCGGCACCACGGTGTGGGCGGCCACCAGCACCGGCGTCTGGTCGCACTCCACGACCACCCTGTCCGGCCCCTGGAAGCACGAGTTCGCCCCCAACCCGGACTACCTGCCGGGCGGTTCGAAGGCGGACGACCCCAGCGCGCCGTACAAGAACATCGCCAACGACATCGCCATCGACCCGAAGGACCCCTCCAAGGTTCTCCTCGCGGTCGGCTGGCGCGGCGGCGACACCTACAACGGCCTGTACGCGAAGGCGGACGACGGCAGCTGGAAGCCGGTCAGCGGCCTCGGTGACCTGCCCACCAGCAGCGCCGACGTCGGCAACGTGACGTTCGCCGCGGCGGCCGACGGCTCGCGCCTGTACGCCATCGACCAGTCGCCGGCGCAGATGGCCGCCAACCCGGACAGCGGGCTGAAGGGCGTGTACGTGTCGAAGAGCGGCTCGCCGTTCGGGCCGTGGACGCTGATCGCGGACTACACCAAGCTGAAGGCGTCCGGCTCCGCGCTGCAGAGCGCGGGCTACATGCCGGGCATCCAGTCCTGGTACAACCAGTTCCTCCAGGTCGACCCGGCCAACGCCGACCACGTCTACCTCGGCCTGGAAGAGGTCTTCGAGACCAAGAACGGCGGTCAGAGCTGGACGGTGCCCGGTCCGTACTGGAACTTCCCCTTCCCCTGCTGGAGCATCGACCCGGCGAAGCAGACCGGCGATTGCTCGCCCACGACCCACTCCGACCAGCACGCGGTCGCGATCGGCAGCTACAAGGGCAAGACCTGGGCGTACGTGGGCAACGACGGCGGCATCTACCGCCGCCCGCTCAACGGCGCCGTCGACTCCGGCGGTCACGCAAAGGACTGGCAGTCCCTGAGCGACGGCACCCTCGACACCCTTCAGTACTACTCCGTGGGCGTCGGCAAGGACCTCACCAACGGCGGCGTCTCCGTCACCGGCGGCCTGCAGGACAACGGCCAGTCGATCCTGCGCGGCCACGACAAGGTCATGGGCTCGAACTTCGGCGGTGACGGCGGCGACACCATCGCCGACCCCGCCAACGGCTGCAACATCGCCGCCGAGTACGTGTACCTGGACATGTGGGTCACGCAGAACTGTGGTGTCAACGACGGTTCCTGGTCGACCGACCCGTCCAAGGCCACCGAGTACGAGGTCGCCCCGCCCGACAAGGACCAGGGCGGCGCGGGCGCCCGCTTCATCGCCCCGATCACCGCCGACGCCAAGGACACCAACACCTGGGTGGCCGGCGGCCGGCACGTGTGGATCAACACCAAGGGCTTCGCTATCCGCTCCGGCAAGGAGTGGACCAGCGCCTACGACCTCGGCGCCGGCCACGTGGCCACTGCCGTCGCGTCTTCGGGTGGCACCGTGTACGTCGGCTGGTGCGGGCCCTGCAACAACCAGGGCTTCACCCGGGGCATCGCGGTCGGCAACGCCGACGGCACCGGATGGCACCAGCTCAACCTCCCGGTCGACGGCACGATCCCGAACCGCTACGTCTCCGGCTTCGAGATCGACCCGGCCAACGCCCAGCACGTGTACGTGGCGATCAACGGCTTCTCCCGCCGCTTCACCGAGGGCCCGGGCGCGGGCGTGGGCCACGTCTTCGAGTCCAAGGACGGCGGCGCGAGCTGGACGGACATCTCCGCCAACCTGCCCGACGTCCCCGCCGACACGGTCAAGCTCCTCCCGAACGGCGGCATCGCCCTCGGCACCGACCTGGCCACCTTCTACCGCCCCGCCGGCGCCACCAACTGGCTGGTCCTGGGCCACAACCTGCCCACCACGGCCGTCATGCAGCTGCGCCTCGGCCCCGACGGCAAGCTGTACGCCGCCACGCACGGGCGCGGCATCTGGTCCTTCGACGTACGGCGCCTCAAGGGCCGTAAGGACTGATCGCCACCCGTACGCTGCGTAGCACGACGACGGCCGGTGCGGCCCCGCTCATGGGGCCCACCGGCCGTCCGGCGTTCGGGTCACTGCACCGGATATGCCGCCACACTCAGCTGGAGCGTGAAGAGCGGCGCGCCCTCGGGACCCCAGGTCACGGACGCCGATCCGATGCGCGCGGCACGCACCGTGACCCGGGTGACGCCCTTGCCGTCGGTGGCGGAGGAGGTCACCAGAGCCAGCATCGGGTTGCTGCTGCGCGGCTGCGGCCAGGGGCCGTGGGCGCGGGGTTGCAGGACGACGGTCACGGTCGTGCCGGAGCGCACGCACAGGTGCTGGGTGGAGGCGTCCCCGGCGCCGTGGGTGATCGTGGCGGAGCTTGCCAGGCAGCCGGGCGACGCGGAGGCCGTAGGGCGGGGCTTGGCGGTGTCCCTGGGTGGTGACGACGGAGTCTCGGGAGGTGCTGTCGCCGATGGCGACGTGGAGGGCGAGGCTGGGTGGCTTGCCCTCCCTGTACTGCTTGGCGACGGCGTTGTGGCGCGCGGGTCGGCGGAAGAGCGCGGTGGCGTGGAGCCGGAGTGGGCGCTACTGCCGCTGCTTCCGCAGGCGGTCAGCAGGCAGGCGACCGCAACGACGGCGGCCCCGAAGCACGACCCTCTGAGTACCGGCCTGCGTCTTTGCTGCTCCAGCGCCACAACTGCCTCCTCACGTCGCCGCACGCCACTGTGACGTCCGGGTCCGGCGCCCGGTTCCTGCGCCCATAGTCCCGTGCTCATACACAAAGGTGCGCCCCGGCGTCGTCGCCGGGGCGCACCATGTGTCTTCTCGGGTCACTGCCGGACCGGCAGCGGCCTGGTGAGATGCGGTGAGGGGACGGTCGCCGCGCCGTGGGTCGTGGAGCGGGCGCTGCCTCCGGTGACGGTGAGCGGGCCGGCGGTGTAGAGGGCCTCGTCGAAGGCTTGCCCGTTGGTCGGGGCCTTGCCGACAGCGAAGACGGAGACCGCCTTGCCACTGACGACGGAGGTGGAGATGTAGTCGCCGACCATGCTGCCCTGGGTGGACCCGGCGATCTGGGACAGGGACATGGGGCCGGCGACGGTGGCCGGGGTGCTCCAGGTGCTGCCGCCGTTGGCGGAGGAGATGTAGCCGCCCTCCAGTTGGCAGGTGGATGTGGTGCAGTTGGCGTTCGGGTAGAAGTAGTAGTAGAGGCCGATCTTCGCCGTCGTGCCGGAGGTGGCGGGGTCGATGCCGATGCCGGGGATGAAGTGGTCGACGCCGCTGGTGGTGGCGTCGATGGGGACCCGGGTCACAGCCGACCAGGTGGTGCCGTTGGTGGAGGTGGCGTAGACGATGTCGTTGGCCGGGCAGCCGGAGCGGAAGCGGCAGTCCTGCCAGGCGACGTAGATCTTGCCGGATCCGTCGATCTCAGCGGACGGCAGGCCCTCACCGTCGCGCAGGTTGCCGGCCACGCCGTGGCTGGTGACGTTGGCGATCAGTGTGCTGGAGGACCAGCTGGAGCCGCCGTTGGTGGAGTTGAAGGCGCGTACGGCGCTGCCGTTGGCGGAGTAGGGGACCACGACCGTGCCGTTCGGCTGGACGAGGGGCTGGCCGCCCAGGCCGCTCGGGCCTCCGGACGGTGCCACGGGCGCCGACCAGGTCGCGCCGCCGTCGGTGGAGCGGCTCATCACCACCGCGTTGCCCGAGGACGTGACGTCCACCTCGACGTAGCAGGTGCCGTAGTACGGGCTGGTGGCGGAGTCGTCGCAGACAATCCACTCCTTGTCGTAGCCCTGGCCGTCATTTCCGACCGCGATCACCGGGTTCTGCCAGCTCGTGCCGTTCGTGGAGCGGCTGACGCTGACACCGGCGCCGTTGACGTTGGAGTCGATGACCAGTCCGGCGACCATCCAGGTGCCGTGCTTGGCGTCGTAGGCGACGGCCGGGTCGGAGACGCGGGCCCAGGTGCCGCCCTGGTAGGTGGTGATGCCGGGGAGCATGCCGTGCTGCCAGGTGGTGCCGCCGTCGGTGGAGGTGTTCCAGCCGATGTCGGAGGAGCCGCCGTCGGTGAACCGGCCGACCTGCGAGGAGGCGACGATCGTGTTGCCGTAGGCGAAGGTGTCCGGTTCGAGCTCGGTGGCGTGCTGGCTGGAGGTGTTGGTGAAGGGGTCGGTGCTGACCTGGGTCAGGCCGGGCGGCGGGGTGGCGGTGGTGAAGGCGACGTCGTCGTAGAGGGTGTAGGTGGCGTCGCCCGCGTAGTTGTCGTCGTGGCTGACGAGTTTGAGGGTGTAGCTGTGCCCCGCGGTCACGGACGACGTGATCTGCTTCCAGCCCTGGCCGTTGGTGCAGGTCTTGGCCAGTGCGGTCGTCGTGGTGCCGGTCGTGGTGTCGGTCAGGGTGGCCGTGGCCCAGTCGTACGTGACCGTGTCGGGGCAGGTCACGCTGTACCAGAACGACAGCTGGGTGGTGCCGGTCGGCGCGGTAAAGGTCTGGGCGATCGAGGAGTCGCCGTTGGTGGGTGAGGTGCCGCCGACGCGGGCGGCGTAGTTGCCGCTGTGGGCACCGGAGTTGACCACGGACGTGGTTCCGGCGGCGGTCCAGCCGGTCAGGCTGCCGGACTCGAAGCCGCCGTTGGAGACGTCGGCCAGGGCCGGGTGAGATGCGAGAAGGAGGCCGCCTAAAGAGAGCAGGGCGGTGGTGGCGGTCGCCACGGATCTACGGAGAGCAGTGCGCGACATGAGGAGACCCCTTGTCGTCGATGGGGGTGTGCCCTCAAGCGAGGGCGTTCGAGGTGGGCGGACCACCGGCGCAGGCCCGCTGGTCCGCCCCGGGCACGACGTTTCAGGAACCGATCTCTGGCCCGACGCCGATCAGGACAGGGTCACGTCGTCGTAGCGGGTGTAGGTGGCGTCACCCGTGTAGTTGTCGTCGTGGCTGATGAGCGTGAGCGTGTAGCTGTGCCCGGCTGTGACCGAGGCGGTCTTCTGGATCCAGCCGGAGGAGGACACACAGGTCTTGGCCAGCACGGTGGTCGTGGTGCCGGTGGTGTTGTCCTTGAGCGTGGCCGTTGCCCAGTCGTAGGTGAGCGTGTCCGGGCAGGTCACGTTGTAGTAGAAGCCGAGCGTGCTGGTCCCGGACGGTGCCGTGAACGTCTGGACGATGGAGGAGTCGCCGTTGGTCGGCGACGTGCTGCCGACCCGGGCGGCGTACGTGCCGCTGTGCGCCCCGGAATTGACCACGGACGTGGTCCCGGCCGAGGTCCAGCCGGACAGGCTGCCCGTCTCGAAGCCTCCGTTGGTGATCCCACCGCCGCCGCTGCCCGAGGTGACGGTCAGCGTGTAGGTCGCCGTGTGGGTGGCGGAGGATCCCGTGCCGGTGACCGTGATGTTGTACGTCCCCGCCGGCGTCGACGACGCCGTGGCCACCGTCAGCGTCGACGAACCGCCCGCGGTCACCGAGGCCGGGTTGAAGCTTGCCGTCGCCCCGCTCGGCAGCCCGGATGCCGACAGGCTCACCGACTGCGCCGAACCGGAGGTCACGGCGGTCGAGACGGTGGTGTTCGCCGACGAGCCGGCGGCGACAGTGGACGAAGCCGGGCTGACGCCGATCGAGAAGTCGTTGCTCGCGGTGGAGCCGCAGTTGGGCAGGGTGAACGAGGCCAGCCTGGTGTGCCAGTTGAAGTTGCCGTTGGCGGGGATGTACTCGTTCGTGTACCAGAACGTGCAGTCGTCCGTCGGGTCCACGGACATCGAGGTGTAGTCGCCCCAGCGGCTGTACGTGGTCTGGGACCCACCACCAGTTATTGCGGTGACCTCGCCCTGCGTCATCGTGCCGAGCGTGTCGCCGGCCAGACGGCCGGTGTAGCGGATCGACGGGTGCACCGAGGAGGAGGACTGGGAGTAGCCGAGGGCGATGTTGCCGACCTTGTCCTCGGCGATCGAGCCCATCCAGCGGTAGGTGGAGTCGGGGGCGTACGTCCCCTGCTGGTACACGGTCGGGTTGCCGCCGGACAGGCGCAGCTCGTACCAGCGCACGCCCACGGAACTGCCCGCCGTCACCGCGTGATTGACCACGAGCGACTCGTGATCCCCGAAGTTGCGGTAGGCCAGGCGGAACATCAGCCGGTCGGACAGCGAGTCGAGCTGCTGACTGGTCCCGCTCTGCGGAATGCAGGTGCCCGAGCTGCCGCACGCGGTGGTGTACGACGCGACGGTCAGCGTCGACGGGCCGGTGAAGGTCGAGTTGGAGGTCGTCGTCCAGTCGACGTGGAACTTCCAGTAGGCCAGCGTCGTACTTGTGGTGCCCAGGCCCACCATCGTCTCCGGTTCCCCGGACGGTGGCGCGGTCGAGCCGTCCAGGTCCGCGCCGAGGAGGCCGCCGTAGGAGGACGAGGTGGTGAAGCACTGCTGGGTGGCGCTCGCGCCGGTGAGCATGGCCGACCGGTTCATGGCGCACGCCTCGGCGTTCAGGAAGCTGCCGGAGGCGGTGAACATGTTGTAGGTGACGTAGTACGCGTCCGGCCACACCGACAGCTTCGGGTAGTCCGGGAAGTTCGAGTACTGGAACGAGTAGCGGTAGTAGCTGCCCGTCGCGTCCGAACTGCTGGAGACGGCCACGCACTCGTAGTAGGGGCCCGAGGACGACGACACGTTCGCGAACTGCGTCACCACCCAGCGACTGGCCAGGGTGTCCCAGCGGACCACCGCGTCACCGTCGTTGGTGGACTGGCAGGAGCCGCCGAACCCGGACCAGAGAGTGCTGGTGTCGGTCGGGGCGAGGACGGTGGCCCCGGACTTGGAGTACACCGCGTAGGCGGTGTTCACGGTCTCCACGATCTGGCTGGAGCCGACCGCGGCGTTCGGGTCCGGCGGGACACCGGTGATCGAGTAGTTTCCGGCGCCGATGCCCTCGAAGTTCGTGCCCGTCGACGGGGCGGACGGCCCGCCGGGGCTGGACTGCACGACCGGGTCCGGGATGTGGGACGCGGGCGGGTGCGGGAGGCGCGCCTCGCCGGGGTCGTCGTCCTGCTGCTTCTTGCCGTGGTGGCCATGGTGGGCGTGGGCGGCCATGGAGCGCAGGGTGGGGGAGGTGTCGTGGCGGACGGCGGGTCCGGTGTCGGCCGAGTGGTGGGCCGCCGGGGTGTGGGGTGCGGGGTCGGCCTGGGCCGCAGGGGCGGCGAGCCAGAGTGCGGGGACTGCGGTCAGGATCGCGGTGAGCGCGGCTATGCGGCCGCGTCTGCGTCTGGATCGGGACACGGAACATCCTTTCGGCCAGCCGGAGACGCCCGGCATGCGGGGAGAAGAAGGACGTTCACGCCGAGGGAGCGCGTGTTCGCAATCCGGGATGGTTGCACCGGACATGTCACGCAACAAGAGGGATACGGCCTGCGTGGCGCGAAGCAACCGAGAATTTACAGACTTCAGCCAACTCACAGTAAAAACACAGGGTTTCCCCTGTATCGGCACAAGGGATTTCCCTGTATCGCCCGTAGCGGGAGCGAGAATCCCTGCCGGATCACGGAACGGATCCAGCCTCAGCCGCGTCCCACCGCCGGACTCTCCCGACTCCACCCTGGGGGCATCGTGAGACACCACCGCACCGGCGCCCGTTCAGTCGCCGCGCTCGCCCTCATGGTTTCAGCCGCCGCCTGCGCATCCGGCACCGGGGCCACCGCGCCCGCCAAGAACAGCCCCTCGGCCCACGCCTCGACCCGGTCGTCCCACGGGACTCCGACCGCCGCAGGCCCATCCGCCTCCCGCTCCACCCGACCGTGCCTCAGCGGCACCGTCACGGTTCTGTACCCGCCGGCCGACAATCCCCTGCGTACCGCCTGTCTGCAGGTCGGCACGACGATCCGTCTCACCCTCAAGTCGTCGGCCAACTACGGCTGGGCACCGGTCAGGAGCTCCAACCCGAACACCGTCACGTTGCTCGACGACCACACCGCATCCGACGGCACTCGGTCCGCCACCGCGCGCGCCGCCTCTGCGGGGACCGCGACGCTCAGCTCGGCCGACACCTACACGCCCGACCCGCACGGTCCGCCCTCGAGGGCCTGGCAACTGACCCTCACCGTGGTCCAGTGACAGTCGTGCGCTACGACGGTTCGACGTGGACCAGCAGCCGCCAGAGCCGCGTCTGCGGCCCGAACCGATCTCCGCGAAACGACGACGTCGATCGCAGCTCCGCCTCACCGACACCCGCAGCCCTGACCGTGGCCCGTACGGTTCCGTCCGTCGTTTCCGCCGCGGTCACCGTCAAGGGCCCTGCGACCACCTCGACCGGCGTCCACCCGTATGCGGGTGACCCACGCAAGGTGATGTGGACCTCGTCACCCATGCGGACATGCAGCGGCGGTTCCGGCGGGTCCCCGGGGCGGTGGACCACCTCCACCTGCCTTGCCTCGTCGCGTGCCACGTCACGAAAACTAGCGGCACTGCTCTGTCACATGAAGGCCAGGGTCCGGAGGGCGTTGGGTGCCGGAGCGGTTCCTGGTAGAGGGCTTCTCGGCGTCAACGGCATGACATGCGTGCTGCAGGCGTCCCTGGTCTACGAGCCGGCACAGCAAGGCCCCTGCCTGTTCGGCTGAAGGAGCGAACGGCTGCCCTGTTCGGCCCTGAACACATGGCTGTAGTGCGTACCCCGCGCGAGTCTGTCCGAGAGACTCGTTCTCTCCCGATACGCCCGGTTGTGCGTCATGCCGGCTGCGGATAGGAGCTTCGGTGAGCAAGGTCCCCGTGAGTAAACTGCCGACGGTCGGCGTGCTCTTCTGGACGATCAAGATCGTGGCGACCACCCTGGGTGAGTCGGTGTCGAACTTCGTGTCGATGGCGCCTCTGGACCTTGGCTATGCCACCGGCGCGATCATCTTCCTGGCGGCCTTCGCGGTCACACTGGCGATGCAGCTGAGGTCCGACCGGTTCCGGCCGGTGGTGTTCTGGTCGGTGATCCTGACGACCAGCATCGTGGGCACCGCGATGTCGGACTTCATGAACCGCACCGCCGGTCTGGGGTATGCCGGCGGTGCAACCGTGCTGACGACCCTGCTCGTGCTCGTACTGATCGGGTGGCGGGCGACCGGCCAGACCATGGACGTGGAACGGATCGCCACCACCAAGGGGGAGATCCTCTATTGGACCGCGACCCTCGTGTCCAACACGCTGGGCACTTCCAGCGGTGACTTCCTCTCCGACGGCCTGGGCATCGGTTTCCGCGACAGCGCCCTGGTGCTGGGCGGGGCGATGCTGCTGATCCTCGCCGCCCACTACCTCTCACCGATCTCGGGCACGGTGCTGTTCTGGGCTGCCTACGTCCTCACCCGGCCCCTCGGAGCGGTCGCGGAGAACGCCGTGGAAAAACCCGTGGCGCAGGGCGGCCTCGGGGTGGGGACCACCATCACCTCCGGCGCCCTGCTCGCTGTGCTGGCGGCCCTGGTGGTCTACCAGCAGCTCACTCACCAAGGGCAAGCCATCACGCTGGACACTCTTCCCCGAGCCGAGGGCCAAGCCGATCAGCAGCCGGAGGCGGCTCCACGGCGGTGAAAGCCGGCTGATCGTCCAGGTGACGGACGCCAGGCCCCTGGTGATCCGGGGTGGCGCTACCCTGGTCGTCGGTTGTGATCTGTGATCGCGACGCGGCGGTGGGGCTCGCCGTACCCGAACCGCGGCATCGGTGCCGCCAACAGTCCCTACTTGCGATGGAGCGTGCCCGCATACCTGTGGGCTCCGGCGAGTAGGAGATGTACGTTCATGACAGCCCCGCGATCCACCACGACGAACGAGCCCACGGATCCCGACGTCGATCTGCGTGTGCCCGCTCAGCGGCGGCAGTCCTGGCGGGCGCAGGGGCCGATCGTGGCGGTGGTGGCGCTCGGCGGCGCAGTCGGGGCGTCGGCCAGGTACGGGGCGTCGTTGGTCTGGCCGGTCACGGCGGGCTCCTTCCCGTGGACGACGCTGTGGGTCAATGCTGTGGGCTGCGCGGTGATCGGCGTGTTCATGGTGCTGATCACGGACGTGTGGGCGGCGCACCGGCTCGTCCGGCCGTTCTTCGGAACCGGCGTCCTGGGCGGGTTCACGACGTTCTCCACGTACGCGGTGGACATTCAGAAGCTCGTGGACGGTGGTCATCCGCGGACCGGGCTTGCGTATCTCGCCGCGACGCTGTGCGCGGCGCTGGCGGCGGTATGGCTTGCGGCGACGGTGACGCGCCGCCTGGTGGCGTGGAGGCAGCGGTGACAAGGCTGACGGGCAGTGCCCTGCGAGTGACGATCTTCATCGGTGAGAACGACGTCTGGCACCACAAGCCGCTGTACAGCGAGATCGTGCACCGGGCGCACAAGGCCGGGCTGGCCGGCGCGTCGGTATTCAGGGGAGTGGAGGGCTTCGGCGCCTCTTCGCTGATCCACACCTCGCGGCTGCTCTCGCTGAGCGAGGATCTGCCGGTGGCGATCGTGATCGTCGACACCGAGGACCGGGTGCGGGACTTCCTGCCGCAGCTGGACGAACTGGTCGGGGAGGGGTTGGTGATCCTCGACGAATGCGAGGTCATCCGGTACGTGGGCAGGGAGAAGAAGGCGTGAACTGGCTGCTCGTCATCTGCGGCGCCATGGTCGGCGCTCCCATGCGGTATCTGACCGACCGGGCGGTGCAGAAACGGCACGACACGGTCTTCCCGTGGGGCACGTTCACCGTGAATGTGGTCGGCTGCCTGATCCTGGGCCTGCTGTCCGGGGCTGTGGCGGCCGGGGCCGCTTCGTCGCAGGTGCAGCTCCTGCTCGGTACCGGGCTGTGCGGGGCGCTGACGACGTACTCGACGTTCTCGTACGAGACGCTGCGCCTGGCGGAGGACGGGGCGAGGTTCTTCGCCGCCGCCAATGTCGTCGCCAGCGTGGTGGCAGGGCTGGGGGCGGCCTTCGTCGGGGTGTCGTTTGCGGAGGCGCTGTGGGCGTGAACCGGCCGGTGTCCGAGGAGAGGGAAGCGGAGCGGCCGTCGGCCCGCATGGGGCCGTGGCGGTTCGTGGTCTGGTTCGGCACGGTCAGCCTGCTCGCGGACTTCGTGTACGAGGGCGCCCGTTCGATCACCGGTCCGCTGCTGGCCTCGCTCGGCGCGTCCTCCCTGGTCGTCGGTGTGGTCACGGGCGCGGGGGAGGCGGCGGCGCTGGGGCTGCGGCTGGTCTCCGGGCCGATGGCGGACCGCACCCGCCGCTTCTGGGGGTTGGCCATCGCCGGGTACGCCCTGACGGTCGTCTCCGTGCCCCTGCTGGGCGCGGCCGGGGTGCTGTGGGCCGCGTGTGTACTGGTCATCGCGGAGCGGGTCGGCAAGGCGGTGCGTTCACCCGCGAAGGACACGCTGCTGTCGCATGCCACGGCCGCGACCGGGCGGGGCCGCGGCTTCGCCGTCCACGAAGCGCTGGACCAGATCGGCGCCCTGGTCGGCCCGCTGCTGGTGGCCGGTGTGCTGGCACTGACCGGGAACGACTACGGCCCCGCGCTCGGCGTGCTCGCCGTTCCCGGCATCGCCGTACTGCTGCTGCTGTTCTGGCTGCGGGCCCGGGTGCCGGACCCGGAAGCCTACGAACGCGACGTGACGGCCGCAGCACCCACGACGCCGGATGCGCAGGACGGGCGTCTGCCGAGGGCGTTCTGGACCTACGCCGCCTTCACGGCGGCCACCACGACCGGGTTCGCGACCTTCGGCGTGCTCTCCTACCACCTGGTCGAGCGGCATCTGCTGACCGCGGCATGGGTGCCGGTGCTGTACGCGGCGGCGATGGCCGTGGACGCGGTCGCGGCGCTGGCCACGGGCTGGCTCTACGACCGGTGCGGTCCACGCGTGCTGGTCGCTCTGCCGGTGCTGACCGCGGCCGTGGTGGCGCTGGCGTTCACCAACACGATCGCGATCGCGGTGGCCGGTTCGCTGGTGTGGGGCGCGGCCATGGGCATCCAGGAGTCCACGCTGCGCGCCACGGTCGCCGACCTGGTGCCCAGCGGACGGCGGGCGACCGCTTACGGCCTGTTCGCCGGTGTCGTCGGCGCGGCGAGCCTGGCCGGCGGTGCCCTGACGGGCGGGCTGTACGGCTACTCGATCCCCGTCCTGATCACGGTGGTCGTCGCCATCCAGGTCCTCGCTGTGGTGCTGCTGGCCGTCACCCGAGTCGATCGGCGCTGAGACGCTGGCGCGTCATCGGCTCAGGCCGTAGGGCAGGGACGGATCGGCTGCGGCGATCTCGATCAGGCGGTTGTACTTGGCGACGCGCTCGCCGCGCGCGGGGGCGCCGGACTTGATCTGCCCGCAGCCGACGCCGACGACCAGGTCGGCGATGAAGGCGTCCTCGGTCTCGCCGGAGCGGTGGGAGACCATCTGGGCGTAACCGGCCTCGCGGCTGACGCGAATGGCCTCCAGCGTCTCGGTGACGGTGCCGATCTGGTTGACCTTGATGAGGGAGGCGTTGGCGACCTTCTTCTCGATCGCCTCGGCGATGATGGCGGGGTTGGTGACGAACAGGTCGTCGCCGACCAGCTGGATGCGGGTGCCCAGGCGATCGGTCAGGCGGACCCAGCCGTCCCAGTCGTCCTCGCCGAGGCCGTCTTCGATGGACCAGATCGGGAAGCGGTCGATCAGTTCCTCGTAGCGGTCGATGAGCTGGTCGCTGGTCAGGGCCTCGCCCGCCACCGTATAGCGGCCGTCTGCAGCATTGCGGAACTCGATGGCGGCAGGATCGAGGGCGATGGCGACGCCGTCACGGCCGGGTGTGTACCCGGCGTCCGTGATTGCCTGGACCAGCGCCGTCAGTACGTCTTCGGGGCGGCCGATGTCGGGGGCGAAGCCGCCCTCGTCGCCCAGCCCGGTCGGGTGGCCCCCCTGCGCGAGGTGGGCCTTGAGCCTAGCCTGGCGTAGATCTCGGCGCCGGCGCGGATCGCTTCGGGCAGATTGGGGGCGCCGATGGGCGCGAGCATGAACTCCTGGAAGTCGAGGGCGTTGGCAGCGTGCGCGCCGCCGTTGACGACGTTGAAGTGCGGCACCGGCAGCACGGGTTGAGTGCCAGCTGTTGCGGCGAGGTACTGCCACAGTTCCTGCCCGCTCGCCACGGCCTGAGCACGGGTGGCAGCGAGCGAGACGCCGATGACGGCGTTGGCACCCAGGCGGGACTTGGCGTCCGTGCCGTCCAACTCGATCAGGACCGCGTCCACTTCGCGGAAGTCGGCGTAGGAGCGGCCGGTCAGCGCGTCCGCGATCTCGCCGTTGACGTGGCCGACAGCCTTGGTGACGCCCTGACCGCCGTAGCGCGCGGGATCGCCGTCGCGTAGTTCGACGGCTTCGCGCGTGCCGGTGGACGCGCCGGAAGGCACGCCGGCCCGAACCCGGAGTCCGTCGGCGGTTTCCAGGGTGACCGCGAGGGTGGGGCGCGCGCGGGAGTCGAGGATCTCGATGGCGTGCAGGCGGGCAATGCGCAGCATGCTGTCTCCTTCGGGGGTTCGTTCAGCTGTGGCCTTCGGCCGCGACTGCCTGCGCGGCGACCCGAGCGCGGTCGGGGGCGAGATAACGGCCGCCGGGCGGCCACGGCTGGACATCGGGGGTGACGGTGTAGAGCAGGGGCTCGGCCGTGGGGATGTCCAGGGCAGGGACGGCCGACTCGTCCAAGCGGTCGAGCAACGAGACCAGCGCGCGCAGGGAGTTGCCATGCGCGCAGATCAGGGCAGTGCTGCCACGTACGAGGGCCGGCGCCACTGCGTCAGCCCAGTACGGGCGTACGCGAGCCACCACGTCACTGAAGCTCTCCACTGCGGGGACACCTTCGCCGGGCAGGGTGGCGTAGCGGGGATCGGCACGCAGCAGTGCGAGCCGGTCCGAGGCGAGCGGTGGTGGGCGTCCATGCAAGGAGCGGCGCCAGATCACGTACTGTTCGGCGCCGACGGCCTGTCGTATCTCCTGCTTGCTACGGCCGGTGAGCGCGCCGTACTGCCGTTCGTTGAGCCGCCAGGTGCGCCGCACGGGAATCCAGGAGCGGCCCAGGTGGCCGAGGACGATCTCCGCTGTGCGGATGGAGCGCTGCAGCAGCGAGGTGTGCGCCACGTCCGGCAGCAGCCCGGCCTGTGCGATCAACCGGGCTGCGTCGGCGGCCTGTTCCTCACCACGGAGGGTGAGCCGGTAGACGGCCCAGCCGCCGAAGAGACCAGAGGCGTTGGCCTCGCTCTCCCCATGCCGCAGCAGAATCAGCGTGCCGCCCCCGCCGGTCACTCGTGCTCGCTCCCGGCGGCGCGGGCGCGCGAGGCTTCGATCTCCGCGTAGGCCCCCTCCCGGCCTTCCCAGTGGGAGCCTTCGACGCTCTTGCCGGGTTCGAGGTCCTTGTAGACCTCGAAGAAGTGAGTGATCTCCAGCCGGTCGAACTCGGAGATGTCGCCGATGTCCTGCACGTTCGCGTACCGCGGGTCGTGGGCGGGGACGCACAGCACCTTCTCGTCGGGGCCGTGTTCGTCCTTCATGCAGAACATGCCCACAGCCCGGCACTCGATGGTGCAGCCGGGGAAGGTGGGTTCGCCGGTGATGACGAGTGCGTCGAGCGGGTCGCCGTCGCGGCCGAGGGTGCCGTCTATATAGCCGTAGTCGGCCGGGTACTTGGTGGAGGTGAAGAGGAGACGGTCCAGACGGATGCGGTGCAGTGTGTGGTCCATCTCGTACTTGTTGCGGGAGCCCTGGGGGATCTCCACCGTCACAATGAACTCCACGTCATCCTCCTTGCCTCGTTGTTGTGGTCCTCGAAGGGGCGGGACTGGGTGAGCCTTCGACGGTTGGGGTGGCGGGGCTCCTCAGGGCGTCGCGCAGCCGTCGTAGACCGTCTGCGGGCCGGCCGAGCCCGTTGATCTGCAGCCGAGCCACCTCGGTACGGGCGTCGGGATGCACGGCCACCGCAGCATCGGCCGCCTGCTGGGCGGACACCGCCTCGTCCAGCACTTCCACGAGTGCTCGTATCTGAGCTGGGCGCGAGAGGCGGACAGGCGGGGTACGGCGACGGCGCAGGCGAGCGAGGAGGCGGACGGTACGGCGCCAGAGTTCCGTGCCGGGCGGCGCGAGCGCAGTGGGTGCAGGCATGGCTCCTCCTGGTCAGCACGGCTGGACCAGGGACCGTCAGCGAACACGCGTCCGCGGTTGCGGTGAGCCCCATCACCGGCACGCCCTTCCAGGGGGTGCCCTTCCAGTGTGCGCCTCGGTCCATTCCAGGCCACTCCGCCGGTGCTGGGCATAGGCCGGACGGGGCGCTCTGCCCAGGACCATCGGCACGCGATCAGCATCGGGGTGCTTGCGCCACCACGATCCGGATCGGTGGTTCCCGGGTCATGGCACGTTCCCTGCCGGGGCGTCTGCCGCCAGTTCGCTCAGGTCGCCCAGGATCTGCCGCAGCAACTGTTCACGCGGGGTGAGGCAATGATCCGCCGGTAGTGTCTGCTGTCGGTCGGCGTCGAGCACCGTACGGATGCGGCGGGCCACGGCCTCGTACCGCGCTTCTAGCGTGCTGTCCAGGTGCCGGGCCCTTTCGGTGAGCCGTTGTTGCAGGTCGGAGCGGATGCGGCCGAGGTGCATCGGCACCAGGTTCTCGGCCTCGAACCGCAGATGGCGCTCGGCACGGGCATGGCGCCAGGGCGTGGGCAGGTGCCGGCGCACCTAGCCGGCCAGCAGCTCGCTCTGACCGACGTCCTCGGTGAGGTGGTAGTGGAAGCGCGGATTCGGGGCGAGGGATGTGCCGTCGTACTCCAGCAGCGGACGTACGCCGAGCAGATCGCTGATCTCCTCACGCAGGACTCCGATGTCCCGGTCCAGGCCCTCGCGCAGCCGTGCGTCCAGAGCCACCAGCCGCCCGTCGAGCCACTGCTCCTGCTGGGCCCGCCATGGTTCGACCGCCTGCCGGACCAGAGCGACCAGGTGCGTGCGGCCTGCGGACTCCAGCCCTGGCCCGGCATGTTCAGTGCAAAGCGCCGGCCAGTCGGCGGCCAGGCGCTCCGCCACTTGCTGGGTGAGCGGCCGGTCGGCCTGCGCTGCGGCGGCATTGAGTCCGTCCAGCAGGCGGCCGGCCTCGGCTCGGGCCGCATCGCGGGCTTCCTGGCGGCGCTCGCCCAGTCGCTCCACCTGCTGGCGGAGGGTACTGCGGTACTCCAGCTTCCTGGCCGCTTGCGCCTCGGCCATGGCACGGGCCATGAGTACCTCGTCCAAGAGCGCGGCGGTCAGGCTCCCCAGGCGGCGGGCCAGGGAGCGTTGCAGGTCTGCGTGGCGGTTCCGGTCCAGGTACGCCCCGAGCGTGTTGCGCAGCTCGGTCACCCCGCGCTGCCGGTCCGGCCTGGCCACGCACACGTGCACCGTCACCGGTTCGCCGAACACCTCACCGGCGACGGCGCGCAGGTAGTCCACCGCCTCCGGCAGGTCGGTCTCGTCGAGCAGGTCGGCTTTGTTCAGCACCACGAAGACCCGTACCGACGCGGCGGCCACCTCGGCCAGCAGCTCGCGTTCCGCCGCCGAGACCGGCGGGTCGGCGCTGAGGACGAACAGTGCCGCGTCCATCGTCTTCAGCGCGGCCCGGGCCTGCTCGGTGTTGTGCTCGTGCACCGAGCCTGTGCCCGGAGTGTCGACCAGTTCGATGCCTGCCGGCAGCCTCGGCGTATCTAGGCGGACGACTACCTCCTCCACGCCCAGCCGGTTGCCCGGATTGGAACGCTGAGTGACGAAATCGGACAAAGCCTGAAGTGGATGTTGCTCAGTGCGGCCGTCCGAGAACCACACGCTCATGCCCTCCGGCGGGTCGGCCCGCACGACGGTCGACAGGGCCGTCACCGGCACCACGCCCGTCGGCAGCACCTGTCGCCCCAGCAGTGCGTTGACCAGCGTGCTCTTGCCCCGCTTGGCATCCCCGACCACCAGCACCCGGAACCGGTCCTGGGCCAGTTGCTCGCCCACCGCTTCCAGCAGCCGTTGGTCTTCTGACGCCTCGGGGATGCCAGCTGTCTCCAGCCGGGACAGAGCCGATCGCAGACGCGCACTGGTCGAGGCCACCGTGGCGGCAGAGGATGCGGTGGACGTCGCTGCGGAAGCGGATGAGGTCATGGTGGTCTCCCAGCCGTCAGGCAGGGACCGTTGGCGAGCCTGTTGCGGCCCGCGGTTGGCGGTGAGCCCCTCCACCGTCCTCGTGCCCTCCACGGTACGAAGCGGACCGGCCGGCCGCAAAGGCCGGTCCGTACCCCGGCTGGTTGCCGCGTCAGCCGTGCAGCAGGACACTGCTGGTATCCGGCGATGGGGCTCGCCGACAACCGCACCTCTGCGGTGCTGATGGCCTCTACCTGCTGACCGTGCTCACGTCTGAGGAGGTCAGGGCCATGCCCCGGATCACCGTCGACATCGACGCCACCGTTTCGTCCACCATCCGCAAGTCCGACGACGGCGCCTCCGGCCGCCTCACTTCGACGGGCTGGCCGGTCGGACACGGACGAATCCCTGACACGCTCGACACCGATGGGCTGCCCCTGGGCGCTCTCGTGGTGATGCCCGAACCCGCCCTGGCCGGTGCCACCGTGCCTGCCTGGCCCCTGGGTGTCCTGCACCGCATAGGCGCCGAGTCCGTGTCTGCCGCCCCGGTACTGCTGTGCGTGGCCGAGGATCCTTCCTTCATCGACCTCGCCGACACAGACGACCTGCCCCGCTGGCACGCCGAGGGCGACGCCTGGGCCGCCGTCCTTGCACGTCTGCAGCACCAGGCCGTCGGCAAGGTCACCGACTGCGGAACCCGCGCCGAGGCCGAGCACCTGATCAGCGACGCCCATCACGCCTACGAGCGGCTCACAGGATGCCTCGAATGAAGGGCGTGGAACACGGTCACTGCGTCAGCTGCTGGCGAACCCGAACGGCCATCGGGCTCCTGGGCACGGTCCTGCTGTCTCTGGCGACTCGATACGAGCAGCCATTAGCTCTCTTCGATCGGCGTGCGGCCTTGCCCGCGCCACGAACACAGGCGGGTAGACGGGCATGGCTGGCCGTCACGTCGCTGGGCTCGCGTCCAGTCGCCTACACCGCGGTGACTGCACGGTGCCTGACGCGTGAGCCGTCCAGGCCCGTACGTGAGCGCTACCGGCCCTTGCTGGTTCTGGCCATCGGTGACGCCGTACGCAGTGGCCTCTGCCGTGCGGTCGACCGCCCCCGGCCTCCGGAAGAGGACTGGCTGTCCGACTGCCAGGGAGCGAGCTTTCCGTCTCGGCATACCGCGACGGCCCTGCTGGCCGCCGGGCTGACCGCAGGGGCGGCTGGACCGGCTGTCGCCGGTGCGGTGGCTGCGCTTGTCGGCCTCAGCCGTGTGGCCCTGCGTGTTCACTGGCCGTCGGACGTCGTCGGCGGATGGTTGTTCGGCTACGGCTGGCTGGCCGTCTCGGAGCTGGCGCGCCGACGCGTTGCGGACGTCGCTCAGAGGCCCACAATCGCGGTTGCAGTGGAGCTTGTTGGTCAGGAGCACAGCCCAGCGAGCCTGAGCAGGTGAGAGCCACTTGCCTGTGCCGGTGAAGCCGTGTGGATGACCCGCTCGGGCACTGGGTCCGACGATTCGACAGCCTCTGGACCCTCGGCAAGACCGGGCCCAGGGGGCTGGCGAACCAACTGGCTGCTCAATGAGAGGCTCACCTTGATGGAGCCCCGGTGTGAAGATGCCATGCCGACCGCCCCGGAGAACGTGTCATCGCCATCTGTGAAGGGGCGCGGAACCCGAGAGTCGGGGCGCCACCGCCGATCACGACGGACCGCCCCGAACCTTACGGCGTATCAGCAGCACTGAGGCCCTGGCCAGTTCGGTGTCGCCGTCGGCAAGTGCGGCGAGGTACCGCTCTGCGTCGAGCGCGGCCTGACAACCACTGGCAGCAGCCGTGATGGCCTGGCGGTAGGTGCGGTCGACGACATCGCCGGCGGCGAAAACACCAGGGATGCTGGTGCGCGTGGAGGGCGAGGCGACCTTGATGTAGCCGTCGTCGGTCACGCCTCCTGCTGGGCGTCGATCTCAGCGATCAGGGCCTCGATCCGGGCCTTGATCTCGTCGCGGATGGGACGGACGGCCTCGACGCCTTTACCGGCCGGGTCCTCCAGGGCCCAGTCGAGGTACTTCTTGCCGGGGAATATCGGGCAGGCGTCGCCGCAGCCCATGGTGATGACGTAGTCGGACGCCTGGACGGCCTCGGTGGTGAGGATCTTCGGCTTCGCCTCGGAGATGTCGATGCCGACCTCCTTCATGGCCTCCACCGCGGCGGGGTTGACCTGGTCGCCCGGGATGGAGCCGGCGGAGCGGACCTCGATCCGGTCACCCGCGAGGTGGGAGAGGAATCCGGCGGCCATCTGCGAACGCCCGGCGTTGTGGACGCAGACGAACAGCACGGAGGCGAGCGGGCTGGAGGACATTGGTTCTTCCTTCGTAAGTGGATCAAGAGGGTGATGGGGGAGTCGGTTTCAGGTGCTCGGCAGCGAGTCGAGCAGCTGGGTGATGTGGGCGTCGATCTCGTCGCGGATGCCGCGGACGACGGCGATCGGCGCGCCCTCGGGGTCCGTGACCGGCCAGTCCAGGTACCGGCGGCCCGGCAGCACGGGGCAGGCGTCGCCACAGCCCATGGTGATGACGATGTCGGCGGCCTGCACGACCTCGTCCGTGAGCGGCTTGGGGAAGGCGTCCGTCAGGTCCACTCCGGCCTCGGTCAGTACCTGGGCGACGACCGGTTCGACCGCGGCCGCCGGGTGCGTGCCCGCCGAGGAGACGACCATGCTGCCGTTCACCCGGTGGGCGAGGAGGGCGGCGGCCATCTGGGAGCGGCCGGCGTTGTGGCTGCACACGAACAGCACCCGCGGCAGGCCACTGCCTGGCGCCCCCTGAACATGCGCGAGCGCGTCCAGCCGCTCCGTGGCCAGGTGCTCCGCCAGCACCACAAGGTGGGTGCGGATGCGGGCGTGCTCGGCGAGTCGTTCGTAGGAGTCGATGATCAGGCGCTGGATGGTCTCCGGGGAGAAGTGCCCGCGGTAGCGGACGGCGAGGCGGGCGATGCCGGCCGCGAGGCGTGCGTCGGGCAGGACAGGGGGCGGGGATGCGGTCATGGGAACCCCTTCGGGGCGTGGGCCCCCACGGGTGTGGGGATGCGGGTCCCAGGGATCAGCTCAGGCTGGTATCAGCCCGGAGTGATGTGAGAGTATCAGTCCATGCTGACGTCAGTCGACACTGATCTGTTGCGGGTCCTGGCGGATCCGCTCCGCCTCCAGATCGTCACCCTGCTCGCCAAGGAGACGCTCTGCAGCACCCACCTGATCGAGGAGACGGGGGCCAGACAGACCAACCTCTCCAACCACCTGAAGGTGCTGCGCGAGGCGGGGGTCGTGGAGACGGAGCCCTGCGGCCGGTTCACCTACTACCGCCTCAAGCCCGACGTCATCGCCTCGCTTGCCGGTCAGTTCGCCGACCTCGCGGAGACCGCGCGCGCCACCGCCGAGCACCACGTCAAGCGGTCCTGCCCCTGAATTTTCCCGGCGCCCGTCCATCGCCGCGTCCCGTCGCCAATCCCGCATGCACCGAGGAGTCCCGTTGACCGCCACCGAGGCCACCGAGCACGACAGAGCCGGGGACGCCATAGCCCCGGGCGCTGAGCCGCAGCCCGCCCCGGGGGCCACCCCGCCCCAGACTCCTCCGCTGCTCGCCAAGGCCGCCGCCGAACTGGTCGGCACGGCGGCACTCGTCGCGGTCGTGGTCGGCTCCGGCATCCAGGCCACCGAACTGACCAAGGACGTCGGCCTCCAGCTCCTGGCCAACTCCACGGCCACCGTCTTCGGCCTCGGCGTGCTGATCGCCCTGCTCGGCCCGGTGTCCGGCGCGCACTTCAACCCGGCCGTCACGCTGGCCGAGTGGTGGACCGCCCGGCGCGGCGGCGCCGGCGTCAGTCTGCGCGAGACGGCCGTGTACGTTCCCGCGCAGATCGTCGGTGCTATCGCGGGTTCGGTCCTGGCCGATGCGATGTTCGGCGAGCCGCTGGTCAAGTGGTCCACCCATGACCGGTCGGCAGGGCACCTGCTGCTCGGCGAGGTCGTCGCGACCGCCGGCCTGATCCTGCTGATCTTCGGCCTGGCCCGCACCGACCGCGTCCGCTTCGCTCCTGTCGCGGTCGCCTCGTACATCGGCGCCGCGTACTGGTTCACCTCGTCCACGTCCTTCGCCAACCCGGCGGTGACCATCGGCCGCGCCTTCACCGACACCTTCGCTGGCATCGCGCCCAGCTCGGTCGCAGGGTTCATCGGCATGCAGCTGATCGGCGCCGTGGTCGGCCTGGCGCTGGTGGCCCTCATCTTCATGCCCGGCCGGGAAGCCGCCGAGTGACGCGCACGTCCCAGGTAGTGGTGGTCGGCGGCGGCCAGTCCGGGCTCGCCGCCGGATACCACCTGCGCCGCCTAGGTCTCGACTTCGTCATCCTCGACGCCCAGACCACGCCGGGCGGCGCCTGGCAGCACACCTGGGACTCCCTGCGCCTGTTCTCCCCGGCCGCGTACTCCTCGCTGCCCGGCCGCCTCATGCCACCGCAGACCGGCGCCACCTACCCCGACGCGCAGCACGTGGTGGAGTACCTCGCCGACTACGAGAAGCGGTACGAGCTGCCCGTCGAACGGCCCGTGCACGTCCACGGCGTCCACCGGGACGGCCAACTCCTGCGTGTGGAGACCGACTCCGGCACCTGGCACGCCCGCGCCGTGATCAGCGCCACCGGCACCTGGTGGCGCCCCTTCCTCCCCGCCGTTCCAGGCCGTGGGGACTTCGGCGGTCGCCAGCTGCACACGGTCGAATACCGGCGCCCGCAGGAATTCTCCGGCCGCCGCGTGATCGTGGTGGGTGGCGGCAACTCCGGCGCGCAGATCGCCGCCGACCTCGCCTACGACACCAAGCTGACCTGGGTCACCCAGCGCCCGCCCCGCTTCCTGGCCGACGACATCGACGGACGCGCCCTGTTCGACACGGCCACCGCCCGCCGCCGCGCCCTCGACGAAGGCCGCACCGACACCGGTGGCGTCGCCTCCCTCGGCGACATCGTCGCCGTCCTGCCCGTCCGCGCAGCCCGCGATCGCGGCCTGCTCAAGGCGAGCCCGATGTTCACCCGCCTCGTTCCCGGCGGCGTCGAGTGGGCCGACGGTACCCGTGCCGAGGCCGACGCGATCATCTGGTGCACCGGCTTCCGGCCCGCCCTCTCCCAACTTGCACCGCTTCAGCTTCGAGGCCGACGCGGCCACATCGCCACCGTCGGCACACGCGCGGTGGACGAGCCGCGCCTGCACCTGATCGGCTACGGCGACTGGACCGGCCCCGCGTCCGCCACCCTCATCGGGGTCGGCCGCCCCGCGCGCGATGCCGCCCGTGAGATCAGTGCGCTGCTATCGGCCGGAACGGCGTAAGAGCAGCGGCACAATCGTGTCTTCCTCCAGTGCCGTGCCTCCAACGGGTGCTGAAGACTGCCGCTCGTGACGACGACTCCCGCCTCCGACCGCTCCTCGACGCCTGAACAAGAACGATGGCTGACCCCCGGAGTGCGAGGGATCGGCGCCGCCAGCTTCCTGGCCGATGTCGGCCACGAGATCCCCACGGCCCTGCTTCCGTCCCTGCTGACCTCCACGCTCGGCGCGCCAGCTGCCGCACTGGGTGCGATCGAGGGCGTCTCGGACGCGCTCGCCGGAGCCGCCCGTTTTGGTGGCGGCGTCCTGGCCGACGACCCGGTACGGCGGCGCAGGGTCGCCGTCGGCGGCTACACCACCACCGCCGTGCTCGGCGCCGCCACCGCTGCCGCGAGCTCGGTGTGGCAGGTCGGCGTGCTGCGGGCAGCGGCCTGGACGGCGCGTGGGCTTCGGGTTCCCGCTCGCAACGCGCTGCTGGCGGACATCGTCCCGGCGGGCGCCTATGGGCGGGCGTACGGCTTCGAGCGGATGATGGACAACCTCGGCGCCATCTTCGGACCGCTCCTCGCCCTCGGTCTGGTCGCCTGGCTGGGCGTGCAGTGGGCGATCGTGCTGTCCGTGATCCCTGGTGTGCTGGCGGCTGCCGCGATTGTCTACGCCATCCGTCACACGCCCGAGCCGGCCAGCCGGGACAAGGTGCCGCTGCGGTTCCGCGTACGCCCTATACTGCGCGGGGAACTGGGACGGCTGATGGCCGCGGTCGCCGCCTTCGAGGTGGGCAACGTCGCCGCAACCCTGCTGATCCTGCGCGCGATCGACCTGCTCACTCCCGGACACGGCACGCGGACGGCGACGACCATCGCGCTCGGCCTTTACACCGCCTACAACGTTGCTGCGACCGCAGCCTCGATTCCGGCGGGACGCCTGGCCGACCGGCTCGGTGTGCGCGGTCCGGTGCTCGTGCTGACAGGCGGTGTTGCGGCGTTCGCCGTCTCCTACGGCCTGTTCGCGGTCACCGGCGCTGCCCTGATCGTCCTGGCGATCCCCTTCATCCTTGCCGGGGCCGGCATCGGCGCGGTGGAGACGGCCCAGCACTCGGCCGTCGCCGCACTCGCCCCGAAGGAACTGCGCGGCTCGGCATTCGGACTGCTGGCCACCGTTCAGTCCTTGGGCAATCTCGCCGCGTCGACCCTGGTCGGCGTCCTGTGGTCCGTGTTCTCCCCGGCGGTCGCCTTCGCCTACCTCACGGTGTGGATGCTCCTCGCCCTGGCAGGGCTGCTGTTCACGGCCGCCCGCCCCACCGGCTGACCATTGCTCAGTCGACCAGCGGGCTGCGACGTTCGACGAGGACGACATCCCGCCAGCGCCCGTGGTGGCGGCCGATGCGCTCGCGGGTGCCGATGATGCGGAACCCGGCCCGCTGGTGCAGTGCGATGCTGGCGGTGTTCTCGGGGAAGATGCCGGACTGGATAGTCCAGACACCCGCCGCCTCGGTGGAGTCGATCAGCGCCTTGAGTAGGGCAGAGGCCACTCCGCGGCCCCGGGCGTCGGGATCGACGTAGACGGAGTGCTCGATGACACCGGCGTAGGCGCAGCGGTCGGAGACCGTGGTGGCGGCGACCCAGCCGAGCACTGCCTCGTCCTCGGCGAGGGCGACGAAGCGGTGCTCGGGCAGCTTCGCGGAGTCGAACGCCTGCCAGGTTGGAGCCGTCGTCTCGAAGGTGGCGTTGCCCTCATCGATCCCTGCCTGGTAGATCGTCAGAACCTCGTCGGCATGCGCAGCGGCCATTGGCGTGATGGTCACACTGGTCGGGCTAGACATGGCGGCGTACCCCTCGTCCCCGTTCGCTGGTCAGGCTGCGACCGGCGCGATAGTCAGCAACTTGCCCATGGCGGCCAGTACGGACGGCTCAACCCGGTAGTACACCCAGGTGCCGCGCCGCTCGGAAGTCAGCAGCCCAGCCTCCTTCAGCTTTTTCAGGTGGTGGGAGACGGTCGGCTGGGAGACGCCGACGTCCGAGATGTCGCACACGCACGCCTCGCCGCCCTCGTGCGAGGCGACGGCGGAGAACAGCCGCAGCCGCACCGGGTCGCCCAGCGCCTTGAACATTCGCGCGGCCGTCTCGGCCTCGTCCGCCGTGAACGGGCGCTCGGTGAGCGGCGGGCAGCACGGCGCCACAGCGTCGGCGGCTTCGGGCTCTATCAGCGGGAGCACCTTCGTATTCGACATACGTCTATGTTGACATACGTCGAACCAAGTGGGCGAGGGGTGAATGGTTCACCCATGAGCGAGGTGACCTGGCGGGCGCCATGCGAATCGGGCGTCACCGCCAGTCTCGACCGGCCGCCCTCGCCCGCCGCTGCCTCGGTCCGTAACGCCCCGGGCCTCTGATTCGGTGAATGTCTATGTTGACGCTTATCGATGCAGGTGTCATGCTGGGCGCCGCAAGACATCGACAGACGTCGAATCAAAGGGGAATTCCGTGGCTGTGTCCACCAACAGCGTGCCCACCACCGGCCAGCTGCCCGTCATCGTCATCGGCGCCGGCCCGGTCGGCCTGGCAGCTGCCGCCCACCTCGTCGAGCGTGACATCGAACCGCTGGTCCTGGAGGCCGGTCCCTTCGCCGGCACCGCCGTACGCGACTGGGCGCATGTGCGGCTGTTCTCCCCGTGGGCCGAGGTCACCGACCCCGCCGCCGAGAAGCTCCTCGCCCCCACCGGCTGGGTCCGCCCCGACGGTGCCACCTATCCCACCGGCGGCGACTGGGCTGAGCAGTACCTCCAGCCGCTCGCCGATGTCCTCGCCGACAAGGTCCGCTACGGCGCCACGGTCACCGGCGTCGCCCGCGCCGGCCGCGACCGCATCGTCGACGCCGACCGCGACGAACAGCCCTTCACCGTGCACATCCAACTGGCCGACGGCGGCGAGGAGCGCATCAGCGCCCGCGCCGTCATCGACGCCTCCGGCACCTGGTCCATCCCCAGCCCGATGGGCGCCGACGGCCTGCCCGCCCTCAGCGAGAAGGCGGCAGCCGACCGCATCTCTTACCGCGTCCCCGACCTGAGGGACCCCGCTGTTCGCGCCCGGTACGCGGGCAAGCGCACCGCCGTCATCGGCTCCGGAGCTTCCGCCTTCACCGCGCTCGCCTACCTCGCCGACCTGGCCAAGGACGAGCCGGGCACGCACGCAGCATGGGCCCTGCGGCGCGGCATCGGAGCGAACACCTTCGGCGGCGGCGAGGCCGACCAGCTCCCCGCCCGAGGCGCCCTGGGCCTGCGCGCCAAGGCCGCCGTCGAGGCCGGCCACGCCTCCGCGGTGACCGGATTCCGTACCCAGGCCGTGGAACGCGACGGCGACCAGCTGGTACTTGTCGCCGAGGACGGCCGTCGCCTGGATCCGGTGGACGAGGTGATCGTGCTGACCGGCTTCCGGCCCGACCTGTCCTTCCTGTCCGAGGTCCGCCTGGGCCTCGACGAGCGCCTCCAGGCTCCGACCACGCTGGCCCCGCTCATCGACCCGAACGTGCACTCCTGCGGCACCGTCTACCCGCACGGCGTGAACGAACTGTCCCACCCGGAGAAGGACATCTACCTGGTCGGCATGAAGTCCTACGGCCGCGCCCCCACGTTCCTGGCGATGACCGGCTACGAGCAGGTCCGTTCCATCACCGCCGCCCTTGCCGGCGACCGGGAGGCCGCCGAGCGCGTCGAACTGACCCTGCCGGAGACCGGAGTGTGCGGCGGCGCTGGCCTGTACGACGACCCCGACGCCGCCCAGAGCGGCGAAGGCGGAGGCTGCTGCGCGGCCCCGGCCACCCTCCAGATCAGTATCGGCGCCCCCGCCTCCTCGGGCGGCTGCTGACCCGCCGATGGACAACGTCCAGGTCAGCGAGGCCGCGACCGGTACGGGGGACCGGTCGCGGCCTCGCGCCGCGCTGCCCGCGCTCTGCGCCACGCAGATCACCAGCTGGGGGATCGTCTACTACGCATTCCCCGTCCTGAACCCCCAGATCGCCGCCGCCACCGGATGGTCGACGACCGCAACAACCGCTGCTTTCTCCGGCGCCCTCCTCATTTCTGCCCTCACTGAGACCGCCCCGCCCCAGCGTCGTTCCCCGTGGCGCTCGGGCGGGGGCACAACTGCACAAAGCCCCCGGTCAGTTGGCCGGGGGCTACTTGCTTGCGATCAACAGCGGCGCGGCCTTACTCTGTCGGCACTACGAGGCCCCGCTAGCGTGGGGCCTTGAACCCCCGGATGTGGTCCAGCCGGGGCTCTTGAGTGTCGCGCTAGGCAGCAACCCGGCTCGACGCAAATGGCAAAACCCAAGGGTAATTTCCGGGTTTGTTGCGACGCGGACCAACGCGACTGACTCGACCGTGACTCCTCTGGAGGAAGTGCGTCTTCGTGACGTGCTTGCTGGAGGGGTTGACATCTACGACGTAGGTGGCCGGTCGAGCGTCGCAGGGCTCACCGACCGGTCCCAGAACTGGAGGAATTGGTGAGCGCCAACCAGAAGAGGGTCTTCGCTTACGCCCTCTGCTTCCCTGTCGCGTTTGTCGTCGGGGGATGCTGCGCGGGCGTGGCCGCCCTGTTCGATGCCTCGCCCTTGGGCATCGTCTCGGCCGGCATCGCGGGCTTCATGGCCGTCATGGGTACCGCGATCAAGCTGATCGGCCCGTTCGACTTCTGAGCAACAACGAAGAGACCCCCTGTCCAGCGCGGACAGGGGGGTCTTCGTGCGTCAGGTCAGCCTCCGAGCTTCTTCTGGAGCTTGCCTGCTGCTTCATCAGCTTCGTCTGCTTCTTCGTCTGCTTCTTCGTGGCTTTCGCGTAGGCCGCAGTGCGCTCCTTGTCCGAGCGGAAGTCGATGGCGCCGAGAGTGCTACTTTGGATGTGCCCCACGGCTTACCGGCCGTTTGGGGCCACCCTCGCCGCGAAGTGGGGGTGTTGAAAGCGATCGAGGTCTTAGTCCAGCCGACGACGCTTTAGGGCACTCCTGCCCGACACGGGAGGTTTACCGAGGTTAAGCGGCGCCAGTGCAGCCGCTGTGTTAACCGAGTACCGGCGCTTGAGGACTGAAGCGGCAGGGCTCGACCCGCTCCTAAAGTGCTGCGTCCAGTGACGTGGCAGCTACAGGGAGCGCTACGTCACTTGTCTTGGGGCAGGTGGCTGGTCGAGGCCGTCGCGCGCTCACCAGCCACCGGAAGGGAAGTACGGTGAGCGCCAACCACAAGAGGCTCATCGCGGTCGCGTTCTGTCTGCTCATCTCCGCCTTCATCGGCGTCGTCTGGGGCGTGCTCATGCGAGTTCTCGGTGACCCGGTTATCGACTGCGTCAAGAGCGGCGGAGGCTCGTTCGGCACCAGCGCCATGCTGGGGACTGCGGTTATCCTGCTGTTCCCGTTCAAGGACGACGTTTCGGGCGGCATCGCCAGGCAGGCACCCCCGACCACGGATCGGGAGGGGGCGCCTGGTGCCTGAACTACCGTGATGGGGATTCTTGAAGGCTCTGGCCGCGGTTTCGTGAATCCCCAGGTCAGCAGTGGGAACGCGGGATCGTTTCGGCAGCGTACTTCCTGCCGTGGCGAGCAAGGCGGTTGAGGATGTGCTGTTTCCCGGGATCGATGTGCGGGTGGAGGGGGTGTACGACTCCTCCGGCATCCTGGTGGTGGAGGCGGTGTCGACGGCCCGTCCAGGCCGGTGCCTGAACTGTCGCAAGCAGGTCCGTCGCCTGCACAGCACGTATCTACGCACCCTGGATGAGCGGCCGTTGGGCTCACGCCGGGTCATCGTCCGGCTGCGGGTGCGCCGGTACTTCTGCGACCGGAAGAGCTGTTCCCGTACGACGTTCGTCGAGCAGGTGCCGGGGCTGTCCACGCGCTACCACCGTTCCAGTACCGGGCTTGCGGACTGGCTGCGGTCGATCGCGATCGAGCTCGGCGGCCGTCCCGCCGCACGGCTGTGCCGTCGACTGCGGCTGACCGCGGGCCGGACCCGGCTGCTCAGGCTGCTGACGGCGCCGGCGGTGCCGGACCGTGCCCCGAGGGTGCTGCGGACTGCATCCTGGAACGACGAGTGCTATGCCGTGGCCACCAGTCTGCGCCACTTCCTTGAGCAACTTCGCGATGTCATACGTCAGTTCGCCGCCACAGGGAACCCCGGGACTTTCTGAACTTCATGCACCGCCTGTCCACACACGTCTTCCGTGGCTTCGCGGAACCGCGGCCAGAGCCTCGAAAAACGGTTCTGACCGCGGCGCCGTGAACGGTCCACTCGGAGGCGTGGGCCGATGAAGCACCGGTCGTAGCCGTCACGGAAGGCCGCGGTCCCGGGCGGGACTACGTGTCGTCACCGTCCTCAGGGACGTCGACGCTGATACTCGCGAGATTCGCCTCTCGGTGCTTCGCACCGAAGCCGTCCTCGGGGATCAGGTACTTGTCCGGTGGGAAGCCCCAGGGCAGGCACCAGGTCATGGCCTTGCCGCGCATCCCGTTGTCGCGCGTGATGACGGTGATCTGACGCGGTGCGATGGCCTGCTGCAGGTGGGCCGCCCGGGCCACGGCTTCGTCGTCGTTGTTCGGCAGGCGTAGGTGCCCAAGCTCGTCGCGTAGGACCTGGACCTCGGTGCCGTCGTGCAATTCGAAGCGACCTTCGGTGGATAGCCCCTTGAGGACGTCGCCCAGCAGCTCGTAGACCCCGCGCGCCCGTTTCCTGATCTTTTCGCTGCCCTCGGAGTAGGACTTGGTGTCGATCTCTTCCACCACCACGTGCGGGATCACCAGCGTCGCTGGGCCCTTCCCGCACACCCGAGACCACGGGATTTTGTCGAAGCGCTGACAGTGCAGCAGGGTGTTCGCGTCCACGACCAGCACACGCTGCCGGTAGCTGCGGTACTCCTCCACGGTCTGCCGCATCTGGTTCTGCAGTTCCATGAAGTACGTCGCCAGCTCGTCCAACTCCCAGTGCAGCAGCAGCGCGGTTCGGTAGGGCGTCAGGGGGCTGTGCACGATGTGGCTGTAGTGCTCGCCGCGCAGCCGCGCTGGCACCGCCGGGTCGGCGAAGACATCCGCCAGTTGCCGGGCGGTCGTCGCGGTCCACTCGGTGTACTGCCGTAGCGTCACCACCAGGTCGGGCCCGGCCAGCTTCGAGGGTTCCACGCCCGCCAGCATCGGCTGGGCGAAGTTCGGGACGGAGCTGCGGACGTCGTTGAGGCCGCCCTGGACCAGGTCGTCCAGGAACCTGATCGCCTTCTCGCAGGTGACCCCGGGCCGCAGCAACATGGACGACTCCCTTGCTTTTCGGGCTGCCGCACCGTTGCGGGCGACTTCGCCAGCCACATCGTGGCAGCCGAGCCCGGCAGACGGCCACCGAGATCCGCGAGCCTTGAGAGCGATCAGGGCTGAGTTGGTTCGCTGGCCGAGCCTCTAGCCCCTCGCGCACCAAGGCTCTGCAGCGCGACGTCCTCTGCCGGCATGGTGTGAGTGCCAGTGAGGTCTTCGACCACGACGAGGTCGAGTTCGGCGGCACGCTCCCACATGTACATCTGCTGCTCAGGGGTCAGGCCCAGCGCCTTGTCAGAAGCGATGAGTTGGAGAGCGGCGGCGGCTAGTCCTGGCGCAGCCGCAGCCGCAGCCATGGCCTGGCGCATGGCCTCGTCGGCGGCATCGGCCGCAGGCAGGTCAGCGGCGTAGCGCGCGGCCATCCCGTGGACCTCGACCGCCCGAGCGCTGATCCGCTCCAGGGCGGCGTTCGCGCAGGCATCGCCTTGGTCGGCGCGCAGCACGGGTCCACCCGGTGGTGGCCCGCGGTCGCGGCGGCCGGTCGCGGCGGTACGTGCTCGGGACCGGATTCCTGGGCGGGCTTGGGGTGGGTGGCTGCAGCGACCCTCGGGGAGCGGCTGCGCAGCTTGTCCACGCGTTGGCGCACCCAGGCGTTGACGCGAGGGCGGGCGGTGGCGAAGCCGCGGGCTGCCGCGTCATAAGCGAGGTCCCCCAACAACTGGACCACCTCGCGGGCGAGCAGATCCGCGAGGTAACGGAGGAACTCGTCGTCGTGGGATCGGTGGTCGTAGCCGTCGTGGTAGCCGTCGGCGTACCGGTCGGGGGCGTCGAAGAGTTCGGCCTGGCCGATGAGCGAGTTGTCCCGGTCGTCGCGTACGTTGCCGCGCATCGCATTGGAGGAGGCGCGGGAGTAGTCGAGGTGGGTGCCGGCGGGATACACGGCCACCACCAGCCTGCGGTTGGGCGGCCGTTCGTTGTCAGACATGCAAGCACTGTAGGAGGCGGCACTGACAGCACGGGGGGGCGAAGCCACCATCGCGTGAGTGACGCCGAAGGCGCCCTTGGCGGGGAGCCCCGGCTGGACACGGGGGAGGCGGGCGACTCCGCCACCTCAGAACACTGCCGTCTTCCGATCGGGAGCAAGGGCTCGGCAGGCCAAGCCAGAAGTCCAAGATCATTCACGAAATCGCGGCCAGAACCAAATTCAAATAGCCCCATCAACCCGAACCGGGCAGGCGCCGGTCGCGCAGTCCTCGTCCGTGGAGTCCTCGATCGAGGTCAGCTCGTAGGCCGCGAACTCCTCGGCGGAGATCCGCTCGTACGGCGCCAGGGGTCGGGTGCCGTCGACCATGATCGTGGTGCCCTTCAGGGTACCGGCGCGTCGCCGGGTCGGTTAGCGCTCCTCGGTGGCCCGCTCGGTATGGAGACCTCGTGGGCGGGCGCCCAGTCGAGCAGACTGGACGCCCGTTCCAGCAATGGCTTGGGTTCGGGCGACCGTCAGCAGCAGAACCCGCGGGTCGTGGCCCGGGGCTCGACGTCCGTGTAAGGCTTGAACCACTCGTCCCACAGGTCTTCTTCGGCCACGTCTGCTTCCAGGAAGTCGTGCGCCCTGTCGCTGACGTCGAGCAGCCCGCTCTCATTAGCGAGGAACTCCCAGTCATAGTCGAACCGAGAGGTCGGAAGGGTCTGATAGACCTCGTCCGCGTGGACGGACTCGATACTGAACCCGCCGATGCCATCCACGGCGTAGCCGAATAGCACGCTCTCGGCCAGACAGCGCGGCTCCGGGATACCGCCGGCAAGTAGATCGGCCGCGAGGTCGTCGTACGCGCGAGCGCAGTGAAGAAGGAACCAGTCCGACTGAGTCCCCGCGCTGACCGGAACGCTGTGCTCCCAGAAGTCGGGGTCATAAGCGGCACGGTACGTCTTGTCCGCAAGGTCCCTCAGCTGCCGATGGAGAACGAATGCGGTCCTGGGCGTTACCCCAACGCCGCCGCAGTCCCCACAGCCGCGGCCCCGGGGGGACGAGCCGCAGACGGCGCACTTCGCGCAGTCCTCGGCAACATTGCAGCCGCAGCTTAGGCAGCTCCCGCAGTCGGATGCGCTGAAAAGCGAGAACACGGCCGCGTTGAGCCGTCCCAGGTTCTCCGTGACGGCCCGCGCGGCCCTGCGCGCAGCCCGGGCTCGTGGAGCGTCACGATGTGTGTCCTCGATCTCATCCGCGATGTCAGTGATCGCCTTCCTGAGGGGGCCAGGCAGGGAAGCTGAGCACCCGTGAACCTTCGCGAGGGCACCTGCTCCTCCCTGGAGAACCGCGTTGAGCGTGGCGGCGAGCAGCTGGGATTCGTCGTGATCCTCGAACGTGCCGATCTTCGAGAGTTCCGGTCCGCGGGGCGTCCCCTGCATGCTGAAGAGGATGGCACCGTTGCCCTTGGGCTGGGTCAGGAAGAAGAGATGCGACGGTGCGGAATGTGCCGGCATGGCTGAGCCTCCGTGTGGTGCGCGGGCAACGAGTGCGGGCACGGTAGGGAACACCGCCGCAGACTCGTGCCTGCTACGTGAAAGATGAGGTGAGAGACAAGCCGGTGGCCCGGGTGCGTCCGCAGACTCCTTGGCGAAAGCGCAGCTGGTGATCTGGCTACGAGCGAGATCCCGTTGCTGGCACGCGGAAGCCTGCCACAGAAGGTGTCGGGGATTCCAGTGAGTTCGCGAAATCCTGAAGTCGGGGCGGGGGTTGCCCGGCCCCTCAACTCCTGCCCCTGCCTACCTGATGTCCTGGTTCCAGGCGCATCTCCGTCCGTTCAGCCTCGTATTGCAGACCGTGTGTTCACAACGCCAATATGAGCTGCCGTTCTCTAGGCGGCGCAGTTCGATGCTGGTGCCGCGCCGCCGCGCCGCCGCGCCGCCGCGCCGCCGCGCCGCCGCGCCGCCGCGCCGCCGCGCCGCCGCGCCGCCGCGCCGCCGCGCCGCCGCGCCGCCGCAGCGGCCGCACTCGGACGGCCTGGGCCTGGTCCGTGCCGTCGCGGATGAAGACGGTCACGCGCACGCTGCGTCCGACCCGCTCGCGCAGCAGCGGCGGGATGCTGCGCACCCGGTTCAAGACCAACGCCCACAGCCAGACCGACCTGCGGGCCGCGCGGAGTCGGGGGCGTCAAGAGGTCTCGGTGCCGCGGTCTGTTCGCCGCCCTGCAGGTCTTCAACCTGATCAGAACGGTACCCAGCAGTCTCTCGCTATAGGGGTGTCTGTGAGAGCGGAGTGCGACGAGAAGCCCCGCAGGTGCGGCCGGCGGGGCTTCTGAGTAGGTGGGTTTCCGTGTCCGCCGCGAGCACCGTTGACTCGGGCCCTCCTCTCTCGAGCACCCGAAGCAAGGCCACGGAGACGACACGCGTGTTATGGCCGATGCGCAGCATGCGGCCCGGGAACTTTCTCGACCAACCAGGCCGTATCCTTCACCCCTGCAAATCTCAACGCCTTTGGAGATGTCTGCAGCATCGGAGCGCCCGCCGGGCATTGGCGGAGACGGCGGTCGCCAACCTCTCAAGCAGATTTTGCCGCCTTGTGCGTGATCGTCAAGAGATGCGCAACGCTGCCGTGTACTGGCCGGCGGTGCGGTCATAGATGACCAGGTCGGGGTGAACGTTGGCATCGTGGACACGGCCGAGCGTCACCGCAGCTGACACGGGGATAGCTGCCAGTATGTGCAGTCGTCGTAGGTTCTTGTGGTTGGCCTCCAGCTCGGAGAGCAGTTGCCGGAGCACCGAGGTGAACTCGTTGAGCGTGGGAACGGAATTGATTACGTCGACGGACGGGATGACGTCGTGCGGGTGAATCGTCCAGCGCGGAAGCAAGGCAAGCTGTTGGGGTAGCTCTTCTGCCTGGATCGATCCGGAGATGTTCAATATCAGCACTCCGTCAGAGGCGTCAGGGGCAGGAGAGAGAGGCGGCTCGGTGACGAAGCGCACCATCCGGTCCGTCGTGTCGGGCCAGGACCAGGATTCCGTGCTGCGGTGCCGTTGGTAGATGGAGACGGTGAATGTGTCGTCCAAGCGGGAGCCGAAATAGGCAAGCAGTGGCAAGCGGGCGAAGGCGAAGGCACTCACGTGGTGCACTGAGTCCTCACGCAGCGCTTCCGCCAGCTTGTGTTCCAGGACCCGATCGATTTGCTGCTGGCACTGTTCCCAGTACGCTGGCCCGCCGGCCTTCTCACCGGGTATACGTCGTAGATCGATCTCGAAGCCGTCGCCGTGCAGGCTGAGGGGGAAGTCGGGGAATCGCTCTTCGGAGCGGATGACGGCCTCGGCGGCAGTGGGCTTGGTGAGTTCGACTTCCTGGCCGCGGACTTGTCCGATCAGCCGGATTACCACGGTGCCGGTTTCCGGGTTAAGAGCGGTCAGCCGCCGGATCCACTCCTCCCGATCGCGCTTGATGCGCCGGAGCCGTTCGACCGTCATGACGTCGAGAGAGCCCTTGCGGTCGATTTCGTTATGCTCGCCGCGGCACAGCAGCATGAGGTTGTCAGCCAGGTCGCGCTGGTCCTTCGGGAGGGGGTCCATGCCGCGCGGTGACTTCGGCGTTGCGTCCTGCCCCACGATGTGGGCGAGCTCTCCGAGGGTGAAGTCCTGATAGGTGAGCTTTCCCTCGAGAAGGTAGGTTCCGCAAAGTTCACATCGTCCGCCGGCGCGGACCCAGACCTTGAGCCGCTCGACGTCGGGGATGGACTTGCGTGCCACAGGTCGACTCCTCTTGGCGCAGGCGGGGGTTGAGTGTGTCGTGGGCCTTGGTGCGGGGACACCGGTCTGTTGCTGTGGTGCCGTGCAGCGGAAGTATGGGGTATGGGCGCTCGGTCTGGCCGCATCGGCCGGGCTAGGGGACATGGGGAACGTAGTGATGATGCGGTCCGCTGCGGGCGTGTGGAAGAGCGACCAGGTGGGTTCCCGACTTCGACGCGGCCAGCTGCATGCCGAGAAACGTGGTGAGCGTGGCGGCGACGGCGGCGAGGTCGGCTGAGGATCCGTGGAAGGTGGGAACGGAGCAGCCGCGGGTCGGTATGAGTTCGTCGTCGGGCTCTGCTTCTTGCCACAGGGCGTGGTACAGCTCGAGTTGGTGGTCGTCGAGTACCGAAAGGCCAGCCAGGGAGTCCAAGCTGTGGGGGCCTTGGAGGGTTCCCGGTGCGCAGACGGTGAGGATGCCAAGTGTCCCGGTGCGGGTGTCTGTGGCGATCTGGGCGAGGGTTGCCTTGCGGTTGGGTGTGCGGGCGAGGACATCGAGGCATTGCCCGATGGCCAGGCTGACCGTGGCGTCGATCACGAGGTCGGCGTGGTTCATGATCTGTTCGGCGTCCTCGGGGACGAGGCCCTCAGCGATCTCGACGGTCAGGCGGTCGTCGATGTTACGCAGTCGGTCAGCCAGTGCGGCGGCCTTGGCCGCGCCGAGGTCGGTCTCGAGGAAGTTCTGCCGGACGAGCAGCCCGCCGGTGACGACGCTGGGGTCGCACAGCGTGATGCGTGCTGCTCCTGCGCGTGCGATGAACTCGGCGGTCCAGGATCCGATGCCTCCGCAGCCCCAGATGTGGATGTGCTTGTTCTGGTAGCTGTTGACGGGGCGGTTGTCGTCGCGGCGGGTTGTGACGGTATGCCGTTCGTCGGACACTCGGCACCACTCGATCGGGAGGGCCGGGTTGACCGCGCTGGGTGTGAGAGTGCTCAGGCAACCGGGCTGGCGCCTTGCGAGGCTGCGGAGTTCGTTGGCGGCGCTTGCGGGGATTCGGCCCGCGAGCAGATGGGGTGGGCCGCCGACGGGGTGGGGTACGGCCAGGAGGAGGTATTGGGGTGTGTCCTCAGCGTTTCTCACCACGCTGGTCGCGAGGGAGGTCAGCACGGCCGGCGCGAACGGCCTGGCGGTGGGGGCACGGCTGGCGAGTGGCGCATCGATCTGCCGGAGGAGTTCGACGAGTGTGGTGCCGGCTCCCATTGGCAGGGGCGCGGGGAGGATGATGACCGGCAGGCGTGCCGTGGGAGGTTCTTGTGGAGTGAAGGTGAGGTCCAGGCGCTGAGCGGTCCTTGGGATCAGGTATGCGGCCTGGACGCACTTTCCGAGCACGGGTTCACGCACAACGATGGTGGGTGTTCCTGCGGACTGATGCAGGACCCCGCCGACCGCGTGATAGAGGGCGGTTGAGGCGTTGAACCGGTTGCCGGCGGCATCGCCGAGCCAGGCCCACAGGCGGTTTAGGCTGGAGCGGATGCCGCCTGCCGGGTTCCATTCTCGTGCCGGGTCCAGGTACAGGCACAGCCGGTGGCCCTGCAGGACGTGGGGGTATCCAATGAACCGGGTGTGCGTGACGTCGACCTGCGGGGGGAGCAGCGGGGAGGACGGGACGCGGAGAACGAACCGCTCGTGCGGCTGAAGCCGAATCCCTCCCTCCACCGAGACGGTCCCCCTCGTGTCGATCTCGATCGTGATTGCCAGGGCGCCGTCGTCCGTACGGTCAGGCACTCCCACCACGCGCAGGGTGTCCGGCTGCTCGGCGCCGATCGCGCGGAGATCCGCGAGCGCCTGTCTCTGCCACGGTGTGGGAGCGCCGAACCGCCCGGGCTTTCGCTTGCTCATCCAGCGCGCCCCGACCGCCCCGTCGTCGTCACGGCGGCCACGGACGCGGCCGCGGCGGGGAACTTCGCGCTGCTCTGCTGGGCGTCGGGCTCCTTGAAGCCCGTGCCGAACAGACCCTGCCACAGCTCGATGCTGGTCTCCTTGTCCGCATGGTGGTAGGCAGCCTCGATCTCCTCCGTGTGCACGCTGATCCGCTCGCGGAAGTAGGCGTAGGTGTCCTGGGTCCAGCGGTGGTCAAACGTGACGCCCGACCCGGAGGGGTCGGCGATGGACGGCTTGTTGGGGTTGGCCTGCAGGTAGGTGTTGAGGTCCTGGACCAGGTGGAGCAGGGTCGTGGGGACGTTGGCGTAGTAGCCCGGATCGATCAGCGTCTTGGCGTCGCTGACCTGGTTTCCGAGCAGAGTCGTGAGGATGATCGACCGGGTTCCGGTGAAGGAGTTCTTGTGGTCGCGCAGGTACTTCAGCAGCCGGATGACCCTGCGTAGGTTCCCTCCGGTGATGTCGTCCTGATTGCGCATCCAGGCTGTGAAGCCCTCGGGGTCCGTCGCCTCCCAGCAGTTGTCGTCCCGGTTGACGATGACGTCGCGGCCGTCGCTGAGCTGGACGTACGGGACGATGTCCACGTGCATCAGGTTCTTGTATTCCAGACGCACGCAACGGCACTTGCGCGAGTGCGGCATCTGGCGGTAGCGGCTGTGGCGGTCCAGTGCCGCGTAGACCTTGTCGATGTAGGTCTTGGGGTTGCCGTGCCAGTCCGGGTTCTCCTCCATCAGAAGGAGGAAGTCGGCATCGAACTCCTTGTCGCCGACCGGGTTGATGATGGTCCTCTGCGCCCACGAACCTTGAGGGATCTTGTCGAGGACGAGGTGTCCGATCTCCTCATCCGACTTGAGGGCTCGGTAGACGCTGTCCACTCGGTCGTCGAGCATGTCGAGCTTGGGCCGGCTCAGGTTGACCGCGTCCGTGAGGAGCGTGTTGAAACAGGTGGTGAGCTGCACTGGCGCCATCCCGTAAATCGTCTTCACTGAAGATGATGACACCGTAGCGTGGGGGTACGACAGCGACGGTGACACGGCGGGCCAGTCTGCCTTCAGAGCGGGGTAGTGAAAGGGCGCGCTTGGAACGACGAAGCCCCGCCGGAAGCGGAGCCTCGTCGAAGCTGGCTTAGGGCGTGGGGCGGCATCCGGCGCGGGCATCGTTATACTCCGGATCTCCGCTTTCGAGGACGCGGAGTAGGGACGCCGTGACAACACGGGTCTTACGGCCGATGCGTAGCACACGGCACGGAAACTGCCCGTTGCGAATCAGATCGTATCCCTTGGCCCGTGAGAATCCCAGCGCCTTTGAGGCGTCCTCCACGCTCCCCGTTCCGCCCCAGGCGGCGCGGATGTGAGCGGGGCTATAGCGAGGGCCCAGAGTCTCTTCGATGTGCGTGTGCATTTCGATTACTTTCGTCTTGGCGGGTAGCCCGTGCCGGACCTACGGACACCGCATGCGTCCGTCATCGCGGTGACCGCCAATACTCCGCGTTATCGCCGGTTTGGCTAACCGGCGATTTGGGGCTATGTTGCCTCGCTCGCCGTGGAGGAGTTCCCTCTGACAGCGTGAGGCACGATGCCGGCGAGGAGTCGGCAGAGTCCAGCACTTCACTGCAGTGCCCAGCACTGTGACGAACGGTTACCACGGATGAGTTTGGTGTTGCATGGGCCGCAGTTCGCCCTGTTGCATCACTGCAGGTCAATTGAGGTCTGGCCCTTCGGGGTCAGGCCCCCCTAAGTTTCACCGTGCTGGATGGGGCTGGATTTTCTGATTCCTCGTCACCTGCCGCCAACGCCGCATCTCCTGTACTGTGCTGAATTCGTGCTGGACGCCGACGAATCACGGGTACCACCGGCCTGCGTGCTGCGCGCCGGGGCAGCCGAACCAGTCGATCGGGCCTCCGGCACACGTTCTTCACGTGACTCGCGCCGGTTGCGGAAACAAATCTCTGCCTGTCTGACGTTGTCGATCTCCTATGCGATAACGGGGGTGGTCGGCTTGAAGTTGTTCCGGACGGATGCATCGCAATGCGGAGTGAGCGAGGTCATGCCGCGTCTTGCTGAGGTCGAGGCAGATGTGCAGGGTCTCGTCGAGGCGCACATGGAGACGCTGCTAGGCGTCCGATTCCTGGCGAGCGAGTACGGCACCGGGCCGGTCCACAAGGGCCGGATCGATTCCCTCGGGCTGGACGAGAACGGATCGCCGGTCATCGTCGAGTACAAGCGCGGCGTCGACGCCGGCGTCATCAACCAGGGCCTCTTCTACCTGGCGTGGCTAATGGACCACCGTGCCGAGTTCGAGTACATGGTCCGCGACCGGCTCGGGATGAGGGCCGCGTCCCATGTCCTGTGGAGCAGCCCTCGCCTGATCTGTATCGCCGGCGACTTCACGCGTTACGACGTGCACGCCGTGCACGAGCACCGGCGGTCGATCGACCTGGTTCGCTACCGACTCTTCGGGAGTGACCTGCTCGGGCTTGAGACCGTGGCGTCCGGGAGCGGCGGCATGCAGGTGGCACGCCGAGTCCGCCGCCAGGCGGTTGCCCGGGCGACAGCCGACGTCCAGGATGCGTCGATGGTTGAGCTGGCGAGCGCGGTCGATGAGGCACTGCTCGGGCTCGGGGGCGGTGTGAACCGCGTCGAGCGCAAGACGTACCGGGCGTACCAGCGGCTGCGGAACTTCGCCTGCCTCTGTCCGCCGCAGCGGAGCAAGCTGCTGGTCTACCTGAAGGTGGACCCGAAGGACGTCGACCTTGTCCCGGGATTCACCCGGGATGTCTCCGGTCTCGGTCACCACGGAACGGGTGATCTGGAGGTGCAGTTGCGTACGCCGAGGGATGTGGAGCGGGCGCAAGATCTGTTCCTGGCGAGTTACGCGGCGGCGTGATCGCTGGCGGTTTCCTCGGTCGGGCCTGCTCGTGTGGGCGGTCGGGACCTCGTCGCGTGATGGACGCGGGGACAGGACGTGGCGGTGGATTACCAATGATGCGCGGGGTCGCCGGTTTGGCTAACCGGCGATCCCTCGCTATGTTGTGCCGCCGCCTCGGCCTCCTGGAGTGAGACGCTCTGAGCGATCGTCGCCACGCCTAGCAAGGTTGCCGCCGAGGCGTATTTCACTACGCTGGCATCCCCACGATTGGGTGCCGGGCTTCCGCCAAGGTGGCTGAACTACTCCTGGTCGGCGGTCGCTTCCGCCTCGTTGTCCTCCTGGGGGGCGGTGCGGCGGTACTGGGGGTGGTCGAGGTCCATCTGCTGGGCAGCGTGGAGATGGACGGGGTATCGGGTTCGGTTGCTCCATGCCAGGGGGCGGTTGCACAGGCGCGCGGTGAGGTTGGCGAGCACCTCCTGGTCCACCCCCGGTGCCAGGGGCAAGGGGTAGATCTCGGTGCCGTTCATCGTGTACCAGTTGGCGGCGACCTCGTTCTTCGAGATGTTGCCTTTCTCCTTGGAGCCGTGGTCGGCGGTCCAGCGGGTTTTGTCTCCGCCAAGACGGCCCGCGCCGTTCCCGTCGTACTGGTGAGGGACGTTCGACAGAATCCAGGTGGCGGGGCCGAGGTCGGTGTCGAGCCGGTACAGCGACGTCGTGGTGCTGTTCGTGCCGATTAGGTTCCCGTCCGCGTCGAACCGGCTGACGCTGATCGGCTGCGGTACCTCGTCCGCGCTCTTGTTGATCCGGATGACGGCGATGGGCCGGTCCTGGTGGCGCAGCGTGCTGCCGGGAAGCCAGGTGTCTCCAGGTTCTCCGGGCAAGCCCTGCTTGTTGTTGTGGAGGCCGCCCCACAGTCTGCGGGTTCCGACTCCGTCCACTGTGACGGTGTAGGGGAGGCGGCCGATGTGGATGGTCAGGTCGGATAGGGCCTGGTCGATCTGCTCGGCGACCTTCTTGTAACCCTGGTTGTCGTCAACCAGCTCGGTCATCTTGCCGGTCGGGTAGTCCAGGGCGTGGAAGGCGGCGATGGCGTCGTTGTAGTGCTGCCACTTCGGGCTGGTGTAGCTCCAGCCGTGGAGGGTCCAGGCACCTCCCTCTGCGGCAGGAGGTACCAGGGCGACTGCGGTGATGCAGATCTTCGCCTTCTCCTTGGGGTGCTGCTTGCTCTGCCGGCGTACGTGGATCCCGACGTGTGCGACGCCATGAGGGGCGAAGGCGCCGATGGGGTCGATCAGGGCCGTGTCGATGCGCTCGTCAAGGATTCCGATGTTGCGGTGCAGGTCAACGAGGGAGTAGAGCGCCTGGTGGTCCTTGCCGTGGTCTCGCTTGCGCTTGGTCGGCTTCATGTCGGCGATGTACTGCGACACGATGCCCTTCTGGGCGATGATCCGGCGTCCCTGGTACTTGGCGTCTGTCTCGTCGTTCTTCGGCCGCTGGCGCCGGTCTCGCCGGCTCTCGGCAGCCTCCTCCTCGGTGGTGTCCTCGATGGACTCGGCCGTGTACTCGGTCTCCGCCCAGACCGCTACGAGCGTTCCCGGTTCTCGGCGAAGGAAGGGGAGTTCGTCGACCAGCCCGGCCCGGCCTTTGGCGGGGCCGTGCGCGAGGAAGGCGGGGGCGTGGTGGAACACGACGCTGACAGTGTCGTCGTGCAGCGGGACGGGGACGCCGTCGGCGGGGTCGATGCTCGTGGCGGGCAGGCTGTAGGCGTCACACAACCCGTTGATCATGCGGGTGCGGTTCTCGTCCTTGGTCCACAGGCAGACGATCCGCAGGTGTTCGTACCCCATGGACGTGAGGGAGCGGGTCACCTCGGTCGGGGCGGGGAGGGGGTTCTTCGGGTCGTTGCGGGGGAACCCGCGGGTGCTTAGGTGAATGTCGAGGCTGCTCGCGGCGTCGCCGAAGATGTCGCGGATGTGCCGGTCCAGCTCGCGCATGTGGTGCATGCCGACGCCGCGTCCGATGGGGAACTTGTAGCTCTTGCCCTGAACGGGGCGGATCTTGCTGTCCGGGCCGATCGGGGGGAGTGCTTCTCGGATCTCGCCCTCGCCGCTTTCGGTGTCGTGCGTGGCGGCGTCGTGGTCGGCCTCGGCCTGGGCCCGGTTCTGGATGAGGCTCAGGGTGGTGTAGTCCATGCCGAGCTTGGAAAGGATCTGGAGCGCCATCCGGTTGATCCGACGGATCTTGCCGCGGCCGTCCAGCTCGACCTCGATCAGCGGGAGTTCGGGGTCAGCCTGCTCGACCAGCACCTTCCGCGCGTAGGCCATGTTGGACTTGAGGCGTGTCACCTGGGAGGAGGCCAGGATCACGGGGTGGGAGAGGTTGGGGAGGGTCTTCATGGACAGTCGGATGCGTGCCACGGCGTGCGCGGTGCCGTTCTTGTTCGACCAGGGGTGGCCCCAGGCGATCAGGCCGCCCTCGCTGTCCGGGCGGAGTGTGATCTCCTGCCCGTCAACCTTCCATGGACGTGCGGCCAGGCGGATCGACAGGTCCCACGTCACCGTCCGGTACACCCAGCCTGGTGCGTCCGGCTGGCCGTTCTCGTTGGTGATGAGGTAGTCGGCGAGAAGGCGGTGTTCCTGCGGGGTGTTGGCGACCTTCACGGCCAGCGGGTCGGGATTGTTGAGGCTGATCTGGTCGATGTGGGTGCCCATGGCCATGCCGACCATGAGGGTGAAGGCGTCGCGGAGAGTGTCGTCGTCGATCTCGACTCGGGTGACGAGGACGCCCGCCCAGGGATCGAAGTGGACGTAGCCACCGGTCAGGCAGCGCAGCGCGGTCGTGACGATGGAATGGGGGGCCTGGACCTCTTCTCGGCCGGCGAGGTCCTTATACGCGCGGTCGAAGCCTCTCCAGAGGTTCTTGAACCCGTTGTCGAACTCGCGGACCACGACGGTGGCGCCGCCGAGGAGTCGCGGGGTGCACAGGTACGCGGCGACGTTCAGCCGCTGCTTCTTGTTGACCTTGGATGGTTGTCCCGTAAGGGGCTGAGCGGTCATCGGGGTGCGTGCTCCGTTTCTGGCCGTACGGCGGTACGCCTGGATGGGGGAGTGTGAGGCAGAGGGGGGACTCTCGTCATTGGGCGGCGCGTCGGCCGCCGGCCGTGATTTGCGGCCGATCAGGCAGTCGTCTTTGGTGAGGTAGCTGCCGAGATGATGGATCCCCATGAAGTAGTGGAAGCGCAGCTTGCCGGCCATCGCCGGGGGAAGAGCGCCGTAGACAGGGCAGAGGTGTACCTGATCCTGACCGGCGAGAAGAGCTTCGGCTACAGAGGTGAGTTCCTGCGGCGATCGTGCTGCGGGCTTCTGGAGCAGGCGAATGATGTCCAGGGCCTGCGTGTAGGTGTAGTCCGTGCGCCGCTGGAGCTTTCGGGCATCCTTCTGCAGCGGGTTTTGCCGCTTGGGCATGTCTGTTCCCTCGCGCGGTATCCCATGCTTCCCGCCGAGACGTTGACGATGCCTGGCAGTGATGTGCGTGCCCGAAAACGGGACTTCATCGCGCGGGTCCAACGGGGCCTTTGGCCAACGGTCGCTGCATGGGAGCTTCCGTCATTCGCCTGGGCAGTGCGCGTCCAGCCGTGCGCCACCATAGCACGGCTGGACGCGCGATCAATGCCCTTCCGATTCCTCGGAGTTGATTCCGGCGTACGCGAGGAAGGCGGCGAGCGCTTCGCGATAGATCGCATCCATTCTCTGCCGGACGTCCGGAGTCCACTTTTCGTGCATCCGGCGCAGGATGTTCTTCAGGTCGGACTTCCACGAGTCGTTATGGAAGGCGTAGTCCACAAGGTGCAGCGTCATGTCCGTGCCGCCGCGGCGGGCCCGGCCGGCGAGCTGGATCATGTCGACGATCATGCCGGCGACGATCTCCTCCTGAAGGGTCTTGTGGGCACTGACGAACCCGGGCGCGGAGCGCATGATCAGACGGAGCCGGGACCAGGCTGCCTCTCGTGCCTTCCGCAGTACTTCCAAAGGGTCGCCCGCGGGAGTGACGGCGTTGATCCCGGCAGCGTTGATGGAGGCGTACATCTCCGGCGGGTCGGTGAGCAGCGCGAGAGGCCGCGTGCACAGGTAGACGCTGGTGATCGCTGACCGGCGGCCGATGACGATGTTCAGGCCGCGCGCGATCCTCGCCATAGGGACGACGAGGATCTTCCCGCGCTTGGGGAACGTGGTGAATTCCTCTGGTGTCAGCTCGATGACGCCAGGAGGGAGCTTGATGGCCTCCCGGAGCCGGTCACGCCGGTACTTGTCCGGGGGGACAGCGACGCACAGGCCGTCGCGGTAATCGCCGGCCGCGTAGATGCCGGCGGCGATGTGACGGCAGTGCTCGTAGGAGTTGACGACGACCGCCACGTGCGCCCGGTCGGGGTCGCTTTCGAGGAGTTCGGTGAGCTCGGGGTGAATCCTGTCGGTGTAGAGCTTCTCCCCTAGCGCGTTGAGAGCCTTGTTCTTAAGGTGCTGGGGGAGTCCGGAGATCTGGATGTCGCGGTTGAGCGCGTCCTTGAGTGGCGCCTGCATGGCGCTGATGCTCTCCGGGTCGGCGTCGGTCATCCACCACTTCACACGGCCGTGGACGTGTTCACGTACGGCCTGGGGGAAGTACGCGGTTGCCGACAAGCCCATGACCGGACGCTCGACGCCGGCCAGCACGAGAGACACGATGCCGCCGAGCTGTGCGGTGTAGGCGTGGGGATCGCCGGAGATGCTCTGCGAGGTGAGTTCGGCGGACTTCTCCGGGTCGTCCAGGCCGGTGACCCGGTAGCCGAAGACGCCTTTGCCGAGCATGCCGTAGGGCAGGATGCCGGACGCCACGCCGGTCTCCAGCTTCTCTCCGAGCTTCTGCGCGGAGGGGAGTCCCGCGGCCTTGAACTGAGCGGTCTTCCCTCGGAGGCGCTCAAGGGTCATGTCCAGTTCGGCCAGCCATACGCGGATGATCAGAAGCTCGATGGCCTCGCCCCGGTCATAGCCGTTGGGGACGGCGTCCTTGAGGATCTTGTCCATCTCTGATCGGGCCTGGGTGAGGAGGTCTTCTCCCCGTGACGCGAGGAGGTTCCCCAGCACCTCCCGAACCTCTTCCAGGTGCGGTTCCAAGGGGGTGTCGTGGATGCGGTCCGGGGGAAGCGTGTCCTCGGACGATTCCGGGTGGACGGGGTGCAGGGCGTTCAGTTTGTCGAACAGCTCGGTCGGGATCTCCTGGGCGTCGGTGACGTCCTCCTCGGGGAACAAGAGCGTGATCAGTCGCCGGTCCCGTGACCCAGACAGGTGCCACATGCTGCTGTTCGAGCCGTGGGTGTCCTTCGCCTCGTCCCGTCCCTCGTAGTAGCGCAGGTGAAGTTCGTCGGTACACAGCGCGGCGAGGAGGAATTCCGCCAGGTAGCGGGCGTGGCTGATGGTGGGACACAGTTCCTTGATCGCTTCGGACGACATGATCCGCTGATCGTCGTCCAGGTCGCGAAGTGGAACGCCCTTGCGCTGGCGGGAGTCAAGGATCAGCTCGCTGGAGCACATATCGACCGCTACCGACTGGAACTGGTCGACCTCGTCGATCAGGACCGCGTGTGAGCGGCGGAACGCGAACTCGGCCACGGACAGGTCGCCCGCCTTCCTGCCGTCGAGCATGACGCCGATGTGGAACCGCCCGGCCATGAAGTTGTGGTGGTTGGTCACCACGACCGCGGCTTCGCACGCCTGGCGTTGCTGCTCGTATTTTCCGCAGGTCTGCATCCACGAGCAGGACCGACTCCCCGTCATCGGGGGGATAGGGCCCAGGTACCGGCACGACTCGCTGCCCGGAGGGTACGGGTGAGTGCTGGTCGTCGCGTGCTTGAGAGCGCACCCGTAGGAGAGGGTGTCGATACGCCACAGCGTCTCGTCGTCCTGGCCGATGAGAGGGCCTTCGATGCGGGAGACCAGCTTCATGGCCCGGTCGTGGAGCCGGGAGGGCGACATCAGAGGAGCGCAGGTCTTTGTACTGCCGAGTGCCCTGAGGTCCTCCTTGATCTCCCACGCGGCGGACAGGGTCGCCTCGACGGTCGGAAGGACCAGGGTGATCGCGTACCCGTTGACGGCAAGCCAGGACGCCGCGACCCTCACAAGGACGCTCTTCCCGGTTCCGGTAGGGGCGTTGAAGATCTCAATGGGCCCGGCGAGGAGCACCAGGGCGTCACCGACGCTGATGTCGTCGGTCGTGTGCAGCTCGTCGAAGAGCTTGGACAGGACGTCGAAGAGGTACCCCTCCTTGCCGTGCTCCTTGTAGCGGACCCGGTCGACCTTCCTCGCGTGCTCCAGAAGATCAGGGGTGGCGATCTTCAGATCCGGCTCGTAGGGGAGAGTGTTCACCTCGGGGAGGTCATCTAGATCCTTTCCGCTCGTGAAGGTGCCGGTTGCCGGGATGACCGCCCGGCCGACGATCTCACCCTTCCCTGATGCGTACCGCTTGGCCGTCAGCCACGTCCCCGGGCCGGCCGGGGGATGAGCCCTTCTGCGTCCGTACGACTTCGACAGCCTCTCCAGCATGCGGTCGACGTGGGCGAGGAGATCGCCGCCGACCCGCGGCCTCGCGAACACGGCGCTGCCGGGATCCCCCACCGCCTCGAATGGGATACCGCCGTCCGGAGACTGCTCCGTCAAGCAGCCACGCACGAACCGGGTGAAAACCCCCGATGAGGCGAAGTCCTGCCGCCCGTACCGGATGACGCCGGCGATCCGCTGCTTGTCCGCGAGCGGCATCTCCCGCCACTGGTCCCACAGGTCCAGGTGGCCGGTGAAGAAAAACGACGCGTGACGGAACGACGCCACCAAGTGGCCTTCATCGTCCTTCTCCGGGAAGTAGTGCGCGGCCAGGGCCAGCGCGGCGGACGCCGAACCGACACCCTTCGACAGCTTCCTCGTCACGCCCACGTCGCACCCGCTTCCTTGCACACCCGCGCGCCGAAGTCCCCAGCGGTCGCCACCCGCATCCACTTCCGGCTGACGTCCTCCAGCATCGGGACTGTGTCGTACCGGAAGTCCGGAACGACCAGCCAGTCAGCGCCGCCCCCGTCACCCCGGTCGGCGGTGATCTTGTCGGCGAGGAGTGTCGCGTACGTGTAGTCCTTCACATCGACCTTGAACTCAGTCCTCGCCCCGGGCTTCCCTGTCACCGTGACGAGCAGGTCGTAGGTGTCCATATCCGGCCACAGTGCCACGGCCACCCCGTTCTTCTTCAGGGCCGGCGTCGACAACGCGTCATACAGGCCCAGCTCGGGAATGCCCGGGATCGTGGTGCACCGCCACACCCCCCGCACCAGGGCCCTGTGCCCCTTCTCCGGGGTCGGCTCGGGGATCCGGTCCGTAATGTCCTTGAACAGGACGCTCGCATTCCCCTCGGGCTTCAACGGCCTGCCCACGGGCCGCAGCTCCGGCGCCTTGCCGCTGTCCGGAACTGTGAACTCGTACCGCGCCCCCTGCCGAGCGTGGGGCCGGTGGAAGCAACGGACCTTCCCCACAGCGCCCCGCTTCTCGCCATGCAGCGTGCTCTTCATAGGCCACGAGCAGAACGGGCACGCGAACCACCACCGTTGGTCATAGAGCGCGTCGAACCGGATAGGTTCGTAGAACTCGTCGAGCTTCGCGGGGAGATCGAGACGGCGGAGTTCGCCGGCAGGCCCAGCCGGAGTCTTGATCAGAGCGGACCGCCATGCGCAGTAGGACTCTTGCGAGCGGCCCTTCAGCAGCTCCCGGTGCACCAGTGTCTGATGCAGCTCGTCGCTGACCCGATCACCCATCGCTGACCGGCCGTTCCACGACGCCTTCTCGAGCGCCTCCAGGACGGTCCGCTGCTCCATCTCCAGATCGTAGGAGTCCTCCTCGAACTCACCGTCCTCGGTGATGGCGTAGAAGCCCGACATCTCGCCGGCGTCCACGCCGTCAGGCAGGAGCGCCGACAGGTCTTCCGTCAGCATCTCCCGGAACTTGGTGAAGGTCAGGGGCTTTCCGGGACCCCACGCCCAGAGGATTCTCGCGTGGGCGTCCATCATCTCCTTGAGGCGGACTTCGGGGTCTGTGCTGCTGTCGCACCCGGTCAGTGCCCTCGCGGCCATGGCAGCAGCGGTCATGACGACATGCCGGACCTCGAAGTCATGCAATGAACTGACGGAAGTAGAGCGTGTGTTCACGTCATCGACCTTAGGTGTGCACCAACGCCCCGCAGTCATCTGAGTGATGATTCATCAGTTCGAGTGACGGAGTGTGCAGCAGCCTCCTATGCAAGGTCCACAATGGGGACGTTTGGGTACATGCCTCGATAGGTGTCCCGATATTCGGTGATGTGCTGGCGTCCGGCGTCAGTCAGGTACCACCGGTACTCTCGTACGAACGCCTCCTCGCCTTCCCCTTCAGTCACCGGGAACTCGTCGATCAAACCCCGGCTTCTGCCTCCGCGAGGCCCGTGCGGTCGGTACCCCGTTCCCAGGTAGAACTTCGACCTCCCCCACATATCATCATCTGAAAGGCCGTCCGGTTCGGCAGAAGCCACTTTCAGCAGACTGGACCACAGCCATTCTGAAAGCAGGTGCGCCGGCCGCCGTGCCGAAGGTGCCTCACCGAGACCCGCTCGCGCGCAGGCTCGGCCCAAGCGGGTGAGTTCCACGAGGACCCGTGGAACGAAGCCCAGGGGGAACACCTCGACCTGGTCCTCCGAGACCACGACAAGCCCGCGCGTGGCCAGAGCCTTGAACGTCTGGCCGGCACCAGAGTCATGTTCCCCCAGTACCCGTAGGCGGTCCTGAAGGGCCGTGTACCCCGTGAACTCCGGGTCGGCTTTGATCGTGAACGGGACCTTTCGCCACTCCGCCGCGGGAATCCGCCTTCCCGAACCGGCCGCCCGCCCGGCCGTCACCTGACGCTCAACTTCCTGGTCCTCCTGGTAGCAGGCCGTCAGATAGATGCGCTGCCGCTCATTGAGGTCCTCCCAGATCCCCGCTGCCCGTACGGATGGGCGTTTCCTTCCCTTGGAAGGGGGCTTCGGAGGCACGTCATCCGGTCGGCTCCGCATCCACGCGTCCATCAGAACCCGGGGCGGCCGTACATCCGGGCCAGGGCGCCGGCAAGCAGCCCCGAGGTTTCCGGGTCCCGCAACATCTTCCCTGCCACCTTCCACCCCTCCTCCAGGTCCCGGATCTTGTGGTAGCCGAGTTGTCCGTGGCTCGCCGGGTCTCCCCGTAGACGAGCTGCCACGCTCGCTGCTGTGAGGCCGGCCGACCACCGAAGATCAACCAGGGACGCTCTTCCGTGTGGGCTGGCGATCAAGTGGTCCGGGGCGTACCCCAAGGCCAGGGTCAGATCCCCCAGACGAGACACCGAGGGTGAATGCACGGCCGCCAAATGTAGTGGATCATCCGGGCAGACACCCCCATCCGTTCTGCCATGTCCTCCGGGGACAAGCCACGCTCCTTCCACATCTTGGCCAGTTTCGTCGCGTCGATCTTCCATACCGGCTATGGGACGCACCCAGGGAACCGCGATGAAGCCTTCGCCGCAACCGTCCTCAACACCCATCGGCGGAGGCGAGCCCGTCGTGGGCGACGGTCCCGACGGAGCTCGCCGCCATGCTTCGCGGCCCAGGCTGATACGGCGAGCACGTCGGCCGACTGGCGGGAAGCCGACGTCACACGCGTTCGTACAGGGAATCCTCCGCCTCCCTCAGCTCGCGTTCGACGGCCTCGGTGAGGTTCGGGTTGTCGATGAGGACGCCGAACTCGACGTTGTTGTTCTCTGCGCTCCAGGAGAAGTTCGCGCTGGTGACTAGGAGGAGGTGGTGGTCGATGGCGAGGAACTTGGCGTGGTTGCGGACGTAGCCGCCGTCGAATTCCTTGGTGCGCCAGACCTCTGCCGGGGCCAGGTGCTCAGCTACCTCCGAGGTCGTTGGTGACCAGTGTTGTCCGCTGCCGTCGGCGGCCCGAGTGTCCATGTAGACGCGGACGGCAACGCCGTCGCGCTGCGCGGACGTTCGAAGTGACGTCCAGAGTGCCGAGCTGCGCTGGAAGTTGAAGGTCGAGCAGGTGATCGCGTGGCGGGCGCTATCGATGAGGCGGGTGACCGAGGTGGTAAGCGGTCCGCTCTGGGCGAGGTGTCCGGGCATGGTCCACAGCGGTGACAGTGCGGTCGGAAGTGCTCGTGCCCCCTCGATCGCCCTCAGGACCAGAATCTGTTGGGCTGCCGTTCCGGGACCGCCGCCGACGGCCTCCAGTAGCCGCCGGACTTCTGCTCGCTGGCCGACCGCGACGACCTTGAGTGCGGTCGTCAAGGTGTCGCCGTCGGCCAGGCGGTCGGCTATGTCCTTGGCCTCGGTTCCGGTCAGGAGCCGGCCGAGCCGGCGTGGCGCGTCCGCGTCACTCATGGGCCTGGAAGAAACCGAGGTAGCTGCCGGGCAGGTCGAGCAGGAACCGGCGGTCGAGGAAGCGGTTAGCGCGCTCGCAGGAGGTCTCCGAGGCCATGACGCAGCAGTGGCAGGCGGCGCCGTGGAGGAAGTCCTCGGGATCCTGGGGAGTGCGCTTGGAGCAGATGGGGTCGGAGGAGCAGCGTGTGGCCTTGCGCAGTGCGCTGTTGACGACCCGCTGGAGGCGTGTTGGCTCGCTGAGCTGGACGAGGCCGCCGAGGGTGCCGTCGCTGTCGGAGGCGGTGGTGCAGATGAGAAGGCCGGCCGCGGGGTCGCGGCCTTCGGCGGCGGGCCAGGCGTAGAGGCGTTCGCTGAGGCTGGCAGCCGAGTAGCCGCAGGTGAGGGCGAGTTCGCGGATGAGGATGTGGGCGAAGGTGTGGACGAGCCAGTAGCGCGGGGGCTTCAGGCGGCTGTCGGGGTCGATTTGGCCAGCGGTGTCGGAGAAGCGGCGCTCGAAGTTTCTGCGGTGTGCCTCTCGATGGAGTTTCCAGAGGTCGGTGTCCAGGACGTGCTTCTCCCATGCGGCGACGGCGTTCTCGTCGAGCTGGAGGAAGATGCCTTCGCCGCGGTCCTCGGTGGCCACGGTCCAGCTCGGCCGGGATGTGCGCGTCAGTGGGGCCAAGCGGCGCGGGAGGTCGCCGACGCGGTCCATGTCGTCGATGCGGGTGAAGCCGACCAGGGCATTCACCTTGCGGAGGCGTTCGACCGCGAGTACACGGGTGATCTCAGGCTGCAGGGCGTCGCCCCGATTACGGGTGGCGAGGGTGAGTCCGCTCTTGGGGTCTTCGACGCGGGTGCCGACGATGTCACGCAGCAGGTAGCGCCATTCGGGGACGAGGAGGTCGACCGGGTCCCAGTCGCGGAGCTTCTCCTCCTGTTCCTCCGGGGTGTCGGTGGGGGCGGAGGCGGCCTGCAGGACCTGCTCCAGGTCGTGGTCGGACAGGCCGGTGACGTCGACGCCGCCGTCCATGCCGAGCAGGTCCCGGATCATGCCCAGGTTGTCGCGGTATTTGGCGAGCTTGTCACCCAGCGCGGTGCGGACCCGGTCGGCCAGGTCGCTGGCCTTCTCCTCCTGAGACTCCGGCATCACGATGATCGACTGGGTGGCGGGGAACCACAGGTTGGAGGCGCCGACGAGCATCAGCCGGGTCTCGTTGCGGCAGCCCTTGGGCTCGAAGGCGTCCAAGTGGGGGTGGCGTCCGCGGCACTGCGGGAGTTTCGCCCTGCCAGCCTCGCCCTGGGCCTCATTCATGGGCCGCCGCATGTCGCAGGACGCGCAGTGGATGACTGCCGAGGCTCCCTTGCCAGCGGTCCGGTCGACCATCTTCAGGGCGGGCAGCTCCGCCTTGCTGCACGGCTGTCCGCGGTGCACCCACAGGTCGTACGGAAACTCGTCCAGGTGCCCGTCGACACAGGCCAACAGATACCGGGCCGGGATGGCGGTGCGGCGCATCGGCTTACGAGCGCCGGCGCCCGCGCGGCCCGTGCACTTGGCGTGCTCGAAGACGGCCAGGTCGGTGCGGAAGGGGTGCGTGTTGCGGTAGTCGAACTGGGTGAGTAGTCCGAGCATGTCGCAGCCCGTGCAGCGCAGCCATTGCGGGAAGACCCGGGAGGGGACTCCGAGGTCGTTGCCTTCGGCGGACCGGCTGTGCTTCTTCGGCTGCCAGGGATACGGCCGTAGCTGCACGTCGGGCGAACGCAGCATCATGCGGACCACGTCACGCAGGCGTGGAGCGTGGATCTGCGGGGGTGCGGAGTCGCGGCGCCGCCAGATGCGATCCCAGTCGTCCAAGCCGGTGGGCATGATCGTGAACTGCGGCAAGTCCATGATCGCGCCGGGGCCGTAGGTGTACAGCAGGGAGGAGGGGCGGGCCGAGCCGACCTTGGCACGGTTGTGCTTGGTGGCCTTCTCCGCCTCCTGCTCCAGGTCGCCCAGCGGGTCGACGGCGTGGGCGACGTCGTAGACGAAGCGCGTCTCGTCACTCACGAGTTGTCCTCCGGCATCTTCCACTGAGGGGCATGGTCGGGTGCGCGGTACACCAGTCGCTCCTTGATCGGGCTCACCAGTAGGTTGATCTCCGGCTGCACCTCGCGCATCGAGTTCGCCACGATGAACGGCGCGGCGTCACGTGTGTCGATGCCCGCCTTGGCGTTCTCCGCGCTCATCATCAGCGCGTCGTGTCGACCGTCGTCCAGAACCCTCTCGTACACCAGCGACTTGCGGTCCTCCATGAGGCTCTTGCGGCGCTTGCCCCATTGGTCCAGCCGGTTTTCCAGGCGCAGGCGGGCACGGGTGGCGGCGTCCTCGTCGCCGGCCCGCGTTACGCGACGGACGAGGGCGTCTACGAGTTCGCCCGCGAAGTGCTGCTCGGCTTCAATACGGGCCGCCCCGTCCTCCGGGGACAGCCCTTGGTCGGCCTTGGCGGCCTGCAGGACGCGGGCGGCGCTGACCAGCACGCCGTCCAGGCCGCGCTCTAGGGAGGTCACCGAGAACGGGGTCACCGACAGCGCCTCCACCTGGGCGTAGAACGTCTCGTGGTAGTGGCGGAACTGCTCGAAATGGGCGAGGTCCCTCGGCCGCGCCCAGTTCCCGAGTGCGACCACTAGACCCGGCCGGTCCGCGGTACGGCCGACGCGGGAGGACGCCTGGATGTACTCCGCGGTGTTCTTCGGCTGCCCGACCACGAGCATCAGGCCGAGGCGGGTCACGTCCACACCCACCTGGAGCATGGAGGTGGCCAGGACCACGTCGTACGGATTGACCTCACGCGTGGGCTCCGGCTTCTTCGCCTCCCGCAGCGCGCGCCGGTTGCGCTTGCCCGCGGTGGAGTCGAAGCCCGGGTCGAACGCTGCCGCCATCTGGTCCAGGGTCGCGGTGATGTCCGCGCTGGCCACGCGCGAGGTCAGCTCGGCGACGTGCAGCGAACCGTAGTCGGTGCCGGTGCGGCGGGGGAGCTTCGACCAGGGGCGGCCCTTGGCGAGCGCGGTCTGGATGTCGTCGCTCATGTATCGGGCCATGCCGGCGAGTTCACGGGTGGCGCTGAAGTAGCCGACCAGGGTCATGTACGGATCGGCCACGCGGCCGGAGCGGTCGAGAAGCAGCTGCCCGCCTGCCAGGAGTACCTCGGCGACCCGGATCTCCGCTGTGGTCAGGCGCACCCCGGTGGTGCTGATCCCGACGTACCGGCGTCCCGGGTGCTTCTGGGAGACCGGGATCTCCTTGGAGAAGTAGGTGTTCCCGGCGTCCAGGACCTGTGGCGGGAAGATGGTGACGTCGCGTCCGTACAGCGCGCGCACCTGCTCCGACGCGTTACGGGCGGTGGCCGTGGAGGCGACGAGCAGCGGACGCACCGGGCGCCCGTCCTTGGTCCGCCAGTCGGTCATCACGTCGATGGCCACCTCGAACAGGCCCACCGTCGTGCCGAGTGCCCCGGTGATCAGGTGCAACTCGTCTTGAATGACCAGATCCGGGGGCCGCAACCGCGTGGCCGGGTGAACGGGGGCCGCCGGCAAGCCGTCCTTCTTGGGATGCTTGCTGCCGTCCTTGATGCCGCACTGCTGATAGTCGGGATGCACAAATCCGTGCCGTTCACAGCGTCGCGAGACGTGCCCGAACAGCGAGGCGGCCTCGCCCTCTCGCGCCAGGCGGGCGAACTTGTCCACGGTGGCGATGACGAACGCCGGCGCGAGCCGGTAGATCTCCTCGTCCACGGTGAGCACCGGCAGCCCATCCGGGACCTCACCGCCGTCGGCGAACGGGCAGTCGGCCAGCTCGTCCCCGCAGTACACGTACACCCGGCGCAGCGCGGGTTCCGTGCGCACATCGCGCGCCTCAACGCGCGTCCCGCACCACGGGCAGCGCTGGATCTGCAGCACCGTCAGCCGGTAGCCACGGCCCCCGTGGGCCTTCTGCAACTGCTCGGCGGCCTCGTCGTACCGTTTCGGGCTCACATCGGTACCGACCCACAGCCCGATCCGGAACGGCTCCTCCCCCCACGTCGCCTCATCATCGCGCCGCGCCAGCTCCGCCGCGCACACCAGGGCGGTGGCGCGCTGGAACTGCTGGGCGGTGAGCAGGCGCAGCGTGTACCGCATGAGGACAGCGACCCCGGACCGCCCGTCCAACGGACCGTCGAAGGCATCCACGACGCCCTGGCGGCGACGGATCGCGAACGTGTACGCGGCCAGACCCAGATACGCCTCCGTCTTGCCACCACCAGTCGGGAAGAACAACAGCTGCGCCTTGGCTAGATCCCCCGACCGCTTCTCCGCCGCCGGGTCGGACAGCAACGGCAACTGCATGAGCACGAAGGCGAGCTGGAAGGTACGCCACGAATGCGCCAGGGCCCCCTTCTCCGCGAGGATCGCCTCACGAGCCTCGTCAATGCTCTCCTCCGGCCGACTCGCCCGCCGCTCCGCGACCTGCGACTGCACACGCTGATCAGCCATCACCCGGTTCATGAACCGGAAGCAGCGCAACGCCTCCTCGTCCCCGAGGAGATGCTTCAGACCCTCCTCAAGCTGGCGTTGCACCCGGCGCGCCTCGGTGACCGCGTCCAGACCCTCGGACCTCAGATGCTCCGGAAGAGCCTCGGCCCGCTGCTTCTCGCCGTCCAGCCAGGCCGTGTAACCCGCGACGATCGGCTCAAGACCCGTACGCAGCTCGTCGGTCGACGCCTCCTGGAGCTTGCGCATGTCCAGCAGGGCCGCGCCGATCTCCTCGGCGGCCGTCTGCGGCGTCTCGCTCACCGGCAACCACGTCGTCCAGACCTCACTGGCCCGGCGCGCTCCCTCGGCTACCTCCCAGTCCACCGAGCAGGTCCGGCCATGGGCGAACTCCAGACGATTGCGGTACTGAAGCCGAAGCCGCCGCAGCTCGTCGTCCGGCTCCTCACGCGTGTCCAGGAGTACATCATTGACCGGCAGGAACACCGCAGCTCCACCAGCCGACACCGACAGCTTGGTCTGATATAGCCACGCCTCGACCGGGATCTTGCGAGGCGTCTCCCGGTCATTGCACAACGCCACCTCGATCAGCCGGCAGCCACGCTCGGAGTCGTCATAACGATCCACCCGGAGCAAGACCTTGTCCTTGAGCACGATCTCGGTCGTACGGGACGGCTTCAGGGCGGCAACCTTGATCGCCTTCGCTATGGCGTGCGGAGTGCGCTGGAAACGACGGAGAGCCGGAGCGGGTGCCGCGCCCTCGCCCCCGCCGTCTTCGGTGCCCTCGCCACGCTTCTCCTTCACCGGCTCGTACGTGCCCCACGAGGCGGTCACCGTGAACTCGTCGAGACCGTCAGGGATCTGGAAGCGCAGCCCCATCGACGCCGGGATCATCAGCCCACGCTTCTGCGGCTGGTCCTCGACCTCGTCCTCATCCGAGCTCGCGCTGCTGTCGTCGACGGCGGTGAGCGGCACGCCCCGGCTCTCGGCAGCGTCCACGGCGTCGCCCACGTCAGTTGCAGCGTCGTCCGATCCAGCCTCGCCGGGGTCGTCGTCGCCAGCAGTGAGCCGCACGGGAGCGATCCGGCCGATCAGGTACGCCGAGTCAGGGACCCCGTCGAGGATCTCGTCCGGGCCGTTGGCCGGGCCGAGGAGCTCACGCTCCAGGATGTCGACCAGATTCTCGCGGGCCGTCCAGGAACGGTCGTCGGGGTCGAGAGCGAGCCGATAGGCCAGGGCCTGGGGAGTGCCCGGTGCCGCTGCGGGTTGGGCGCCGTCACGCCGGGGGGTGGTCACTCGTCGCCCTCCTCTTCCTCGGTTGCCTCATTGTTGTCGGTGGAACTGACAACACCCTGCGAGGCAGCGCGACGATGGTTTTCCTCGAGGAGGCGGTCGAGGATCTCCACCCGGGCAGTGGGGCTCACAGTCCAGCGCTCGATCTGGCGGTAAGTGTGGAAGCCGTGGCCCAGTGGGACGTCGTCCCAGCCGTAGGCGGCCATGACCGCATGGTCGAGCTCGACGTGAATCTCACGGAGACGAGCGACGTCGGCGTCCAGAGAGCCATCAATGTTTGAGTCGTTCACCAAATGGTAAAGCTTGGTCAATCCCAGGCCGCGACGGAGCATGATACTTCGCCGCTCCGAATCAAGCACCCTCCCCATTTCGGATAGCCTATCGCTACATACCGGGCGCGGAAAAGTTTCAAATACGTCCGACGGGGTGTAGCGAATGTCTGCCCGCATGGTCGACCCGTACATAATCGCCCACAACTGATGCAGACTCGAAGACAGAACCGCCTGATCAGAGAAGGACTCTGTGGCAAAGACGACGGTGGCCTCACTAGGGATGGGCCCCTTTGGGACCCTGCAAGGCATAACAGTCACGGAGTGCCTCGTCAGAACGAGCATTTCACTCAACTCCGAGATCGCCGCCCTCATGGCCGGACGCGCCCTGAAAAACAACCACCATGGTGCATCTCTCACCGCCTTGGACTTTCGTGCCCGCTCCCCCTTGACTTCTTCCAGGATCCGATTGAACGGTAGAGCGTATTTCTGGGCGGAAGACTCCGTGCGATCATTGAAGTCGATAATCCAGCGGGAGGGCGACGAATCTGGGCGAGAATTCAAGTCTTCGCCGTTAAGGTACGGGAACAGGACCTCGGCATTCTTGGCGTCCGCCTTCAGCCAGTCCGCAGCCTCCTCCTGCGTGATTACGAAACCGCCGCCATAAGGTTTGCATCCTTCAAATGTTACGCCTCGATTCTCGAGCAATTTAACAGGATGCCCCTCGACTCGACCGCTTGCCTCCAGTAGGGTCGAGATACGCCTGACCGGGACGCCATCCGCCATTCGCGGCACCTCTGCCGGGACCTCATTCATACTTCCCCATACTGCCGCATACTCCAAGTTGGCACTTACGGCAGGCCATGGACGACTCTGTGTTGCCCGGGTAATAGTGAACCCGTTGCTAACGATGAGGTCGAGACCCGTCTCTCGGGTGTCACCCTGAGCAATAGTATTGGTCGCAATTAGCCCGAGGTTGCCCTTCGAAGCCAAGATTTCCTTAGCGCGAAGGAAGAAATAAGCCACAATATCTGCGCGGCCGCCACCGCGTCCACCTGCCAGTACGTTGCTGAACCAATCCCGAACGTTTCCGCCCAGCGCTCCGGAAATCTTAGTCCCGCCCAGGAACGGCGGGTTTCCGATGACCGCGTCGAACCCACCCCGCTCCATCACATCTGGCACGGCCAGGATCCAGTGCAGTGGCTTCCACCGCTCGTAATCCGTCGCTACTGTCGGAGTGAGCCCGACCTCCTGGATGCTGTCGAGCATCATCCGGTCCGCGCCCCCGCCGTCTGCCGGGTACGCGGTCTCCACCGCGATGCGCAAGTTCTCGTATGCGGCTTTCAACTGCTTCCCTGGCTTTCCGCCCCACCGCAGCCCGGACGCGATCACCCCGTCCGCGACGTCAGCAAGCTGCGCCGTCAGTTCCTGGTACCGGCGGAACTGCCGTCGCTTCGTAGCGGCCGAACGCTGCGGGTCGTTGTCATCGACCTCGGTGGCCAGTTGGCGACGCAAACGACTGGCCTGGTCCAGGATGTCGTCCACGTCCAGGGCGAAGATGCTGAACTGGTTGCCGGCCGCGGCGGGGTCGATGTGAAGGCGGCGCAGCTGGTCGGCGTTGGTCAGGCCGAGCAGGGCGTTGCCGTGGAGCACCTTGTCGTCGACAAACGAGAACGGGAGCTTCGGGTCCAGCGACACCAGCCACAGCGACAGCTTGCACATCTCCACGGCCATGCCGTTGATGTCGGCGCCGTACAGGCAGGTGGCGACGACGGTCCTTATGGCGTGGACGTGCAGGTCGTGCGGTGTCCTTCCACGTGCTTCGCCTTGGCGCTGCCATGCCTCGACGAGCCGGTCGGCGAGGTAGCGGGCGGCTGCGACGAGGAAGGCGCCGGAGCCGCAGGCGATGTCGGCGATGCGCAGGTCGAGGATCTGGTCGGAGTCGATGGGCCGCCAGCCGTCCTGGTCGGCGGTCTGGTGTGGTCCGGGCGAGTAGACGAGAGGTTCCAGCGCGTACCGGACGACTTCCTCGGCCAGCGAGCGGGGCGTGTAGTGCGCGCCGGCCGAGGCGCGCGAGGGGGTCTCCACCAGCAGGACGCCGCCGGGCTCGACCACCAGCGGTCGGTTGCGCAGGTCTCGGCGGATGATTCCGATGTACGGGCGCAGTCGGTCGCGCAGTTCGGGGTCGTCGGTGACGTCGCGCAGGGCGATCTCGGTGTCGTCGAGGGTGTCGCCCGTCTTCAGTGCTTTGGTGAGGGCGGCTTTGCTGGACGGCTTCGCGGCTGGCTGGTGCTGCTTTATCCAGGCGAGGATCGCGTCGGCCAGCGCGGTCTCGGTGTGCTTGGTCTGGCTGAGTTCTTCGAGGGTGGCGAGGGGGATCTCGGGTTCGGATCCCGCGCTGCCGGTGAGTCCGACGATGATCTCTTCGGCGGGTTCGCAGGAGTAGCCGAGCAGGCCCTCGTAGATGTAGCCGATCTGTTCGACGTCGATGTCGCGGAAGGAGATCCGTCGTGCTCCGCCGGGCAGTTGGGCGATCTGGACGGCGCGCAGGACTTCGAGCATGACGCGGTCGCTGACCGTGATGGCCAGGGTGTCCTGGGAGTCGCAGGCGGTGAGGAAGGGGAAGCGGGCTGGGTCGAAGAGGGAGCCGCCGTACTCGGGCAGGCGCAGGTCTTCGAAGCTTGCGCCCCTGTACAGGGCCTGGGAGGTGGCCAGGAGCCGGTGCCAGGTCAGGAACGTGGCGTCGATGGCCTGTTCGCCCTCTTCCTTCTCACGGGCGTCGAGGCGGTCGAGTTCATCGCTGATGCCGTATCCCATGGCGAAGAGGCGGCTTTGGGGCAGCAGTCCGCGTTCTTCGGCGAAGAGGAGGAAGACGACGCGCATCATGACGGTGACGGCGGCCTCGTAGACCTCGCCTCTTGCCGCCGGCAGCGGGTCGGGCTCGCCGCGTCGCTGTGCGTCCAGGGCGCCTTCGGACAGGGCTTGGACGATGAGTTCGACAGCGCGGCGGACCTGGGTGCCGAGTGCTTCGGTGATCTTCTCGGCGGCGGTGACGGACTCGCCGAAGAGTTCCGTCAGTCGGTCCTGTTGTTTGCCGCCCACCAGGCGGCGGCGCTGGAGGAGTTCGATGAAGGCGTTGCGGGTCTGGGGCTCTTCGATCCAGGTCTGTGCGTCGACGATGCCGGAGGCGACCATGGTCTGGGGGCGGGCGCTGACGATCGCCCACCAGCGGCCGTCGGTAACGACGCCGATGGGGACGCCGGAGGCGCGCAGCAGCTCTTCCATGCGGTCGATGGGGCTGGCCGACCAGCCGTCGGTGAGCGGGTCGCGCAGGGAGTCCGTGGGGTCGGTGATCAGGACGAGGGCGCCGGTGGTGTCGCCGTGGACGAGGGCTCCGTCGGCGCGCACGGTGACGGTGTAGTCGGGTGAGCGGACCTCGGCGGCGGCTGGGGCGGGCACGGTGTACGAGGCGCCCCAGCGCAGGCCCTGGCGCAGGACGAGGTCGACCCAGGTGTCGCGGGCCTCGCGGTACAGGGCGAGAGCGGCTTCGTCGCCCGGGTGCTCGTCCCAGTTCTCCCATGCCTTCTCGAAGGCGGGCTTGGCGTCCTTGATGGCGTCGAGCGCCCGGGAGTCGGGCTGGGGGATGCCCTGAGGGTAGACGCGTTCCAGGGCGGGAACGGCGAGGAAGGGGCCGTCGGCGTCGACGAGTTCGAGCCAGGCGCGGTGCAGGGCGGCGGCGGTCGGGGGGTAGCGGCGGCTCATGCCTTGACCATTCCGTTCTTCGCGTCTTCGGGGGTGAGGGCGAACACGACCGCGGCGGCGGATACGTAGGGCTTGATGTCGCTGTAGCGTTCCAGGATCGAGGCGATCTCGCGTGCCTCCTCGTCGTCCAGGCTGTCGAGACGCTCGTTCATGTGGTGCAGGTCCCGGCGTCGCTGCTTCTGCTGGTCGTCGGTGAACAGCAGCTCTTCCTCGGCGCGGATCTCCTGCTCCAGGCGGTCACGGGACTCGCGCAGGTTGAGCCGGAAGGCGCCGAAGATCTCGTGGGCGCGCTTGATGTCGGCTTCCCGGCGCTGGGTGAGTGCCTCGGTGACCTTCTCCTGTCGGCTGGCGCTCTTGCGTTCCATTGCGGTCAGAAGGCGTGTGCGCAGCCGGGAGCCGTCGTCGTTCCACTGCTCGGCGAGGTGTGCACGTACCTTCTCATCGGCGAGGAGCAGATCGGCGGCGTCGAGGGTCTCGTCGAGGACCTGTTCGACCTTGGACTCGGCAAGGGCCTGACCGCGCAGCCGGACGCCCGTGAGGAACACCTCCTCGTGCAGACGCAACCCGCCGCGTCCGACCAGGACGAGCCGGGAGACGGCGGCGACACAGGACTCGGGAAGGCCGGGGGCGATGACGGCGGTGACCCGGTTCACCGGGGAGTCCGTGCTGAACAACGCGGAGCGTAGGGTGCGGGTGGCGCGCTGCATGAGGGCGTGCCCGAGGTGGATGTGGACCAGGTCGGTGCGGTGTTGCGCGGCCTGGTCGTCGAAGGTGATGGGGCGCGGGACGCCAGGCTCGAGGCGGGTGTCCAGGCCACGCAGGGCGGGCTGCCAGGAGCGGCTGAGGTTCGGGATCTCGAAGACCTGTGCTTCGGTGCGGTCGTCGCCGATCTCGATGAGCGGGGGCTGCGAGGTCAGCGTGAGTGCCGTGTCCACCACCCGGCGGGCGTTTGCGGGCGTGAGGTGCATGGCGGCCTTGCTCTCGTGGTACGTCTCTGAGAGCTTGGTGAGCTGGCGGTTCAGCTCCATTCCGCCGGCCAGCACGCGGGTGATTACCTCGTTGCCGTCGTCCGGCGCAGTCGGCCGGGCCTTGCGCTTTGTACGGGTGGGGGCGAAGTGTTCCTGCACCTCGGCGTCGATGACCTGGTTGACCTTGCCGAGGTCCTTGGTGGCCTGCCCGACCTTGGTCGCGATGATCCCCATGAATTTCATGTCCGCGTCGTACGTCGTGGAGCTGGAGACCGGCACAAAGTGGAAGATCTCCGGGTGTTTGGTCTGCCCGTACCGGTCGATGCGGCCGATGCGCTGCTCCAAGCGGGACGGGTTGAAGGGGATGTCGAAGTTGACCAGGCGGTGGCAGTGGGTCTGCAGGTCGATGCCCTCGCCTGCGGAGTCGGTGGCGAGCAGGATGCGGACCGGGTGCTTGTCCGGGCTCTCGGTGAACCGGGCGCGGATCTTCTCCCGCTCCTCGGTCGGGGTCGAGCCCTGGATGACCTCCAGTACGTCGTTGTAGCCGCGCTGCCGCAGGACGCGCTCGATCCATTCGAGGGTGGCCGCGTACTCCGTGAAAACCACGACACGTTCATTGGTCCAGTGGGTGCCGTCCGGCCGGCAGACCGCGGCGAGGAAGTTCAGGAGTTCTTCCAGCCGGGAGTCCGGCTTGTGCTCATAGCGGCGCCCCCACTCGATGAGCGAGGCGATCTCGCTGCTGGTGGCCGCGACCAGAGGGTCTGAGCCCTTGGAGTGGCGCAGCGCGGTGAACTCGGGGTGTTCGGCCGCGCCTTCTTCTTCGTCGGACTGGCCGCTGCCCAGCACCTCTGTGTAGTACTGGTCTTCGTCGTTCATCCGAAGCTGCCGGTCGCTCCCGTCCGCGCCCTCGTACAGCTCAAGGGTGCGGGCGAAGGACCAGGGGCTGGACAGGAAGCGCTTCTTCAGCAGCATCGCGACGATGTCGCCGCCCGAGCCCTTGCCGTTCGCCCGGGCACTGTCCGCCAGCAGCCGCTCCAACCTCGCGAACTGCTGCTGCTCCTCCTCCGACGGCGTGAACGGAAGGGGCTTCACCTGCCGGGTCTTGAACCCCTTGTCCGGCAGATCGGTCTTCAGCCACCGCACCATCACCTCCTTCAGTGCCTGCTCGTCGATGCTCGCGCCGCGGGTGAACCGGCGACCGTCGATCATCTCCAGGAGGGCGGTGAAGGACTCCGAATAGCCGTTGTGCGGTGTCGCGCTCAGGAACAGCCGGTGCTCGCACGCTTCCGCGAGCCGCATCGTCGCCGTCGTCCGCTTGCTGTCCACCGCGTATCCGCGCTGCCCCGGTGCCGTCGTCGGGCTGGCCGGCGCCACATGGTGCGCTTCGTCGACCACCAGCACGTCGAACGCGTACCGTTTGGCCGTGTTCGCGCTGCGTACATCGGCCAGCACGTCGCGCAGCAGGCGCTGTGCCCGCAGTGACGGCAGCCACGCCATGCTCACGATCACGCGCGGATAGAGCCGGAACGGGTTGGCGTTCAGCCCGTGGCTCCGCCGCACCTTCGCCATCAACTCGCTGTTGACGATGACGAAGTCGAGGCCGAACTTCTCCCGCATCTCGTCCTGCCACTTCAGCGACAGACTAGGCGGGCACACGATCACCACGGATCGTGCACGATGCCGCAGCAGCAGCTCCTGCACGACGAGCCCGGCCTCGATCGTCTTGCCCAGGCCGACGTCGTCCGCGAGCAGCAGGTTCGTACGCGAGGACTGCAAAGCCCGGCTCAGCGGTACCAGCTGGTATGCCTCCACGTTCGCGCCGCTGCGGAAGGGGGCCTGGTAGGAGTTGGCGTCCGCCGAGGTGACCGCACCCCAGCGGACCGCGTCCACGAACGCGGCGAGGGTGTTCGGGTCGTCGAACGCTTCCGCCCGCACAGTCTCCGGAAGGCCCTGGTTCGGGGCGAGGGTGTGCCCGACCTCCAGCTCCCAGACCACCGTCAGCTCTTGCCCGAGCCGGTCCTCGTCCAGCGACTGCAGGCTGACCACATGGGTAAGTCCCGGCATGCCCTCGTCTGCGGGGCTACGAGGAAGGCCCTGCTTCTGGATATCAGACACGGCCCAGGTGGAGCCCCGGACCTTGACGACCTGTCCCGGCTCCGGGACCGGCGGAACGGCCGCCGTGTTCGGGGTGCTGCTCGCCGATCCCTGCGGATACTCCGTCGCCGTCGCCACCTGGGCAGACTCCTTCACCAATGCCGTCACTGCCGGAGCGTAACCACCTAGGCACATGGGGATAGCATCAGGCCGCAGGGGGTCACAGAAACACCAGTATCTCCGACCTGGCTACGGCCCGCTGCAAGTCTTCAGGACTCGCGAACACCGTGGTCAGCGGATTACGGAAGGGTCGTCTTGGCGAGGGCTCGTCAGTGCGGGCTTCCGCCCGCACCCCCGCGCGATCTCGACCAAGACACTCGGGTTGGGTCCCCCTGCTGGAATAGATGCCGCCCTGCCCTCGATCGTCACTTTCTATCCCTCACCCATGGGGCGGGACCTCCGGTGGTGTACGCCGGGGTCGGCGGCGGCCGTCAACAAGACGTCAAGTGCGCCAACTGGAGTCGATTGAGAGCTGGTTGCGGTTGGTCGCTTCCTGCGCGAGGCGCTGGCCGGCGGTGAGTAGATCGTGGGCCTGTGTCGACAGGGGCGCGGGCAGCCAGGCAGTGAGCGTCTGGGCACGGTCGTCGGCAACGAGAGCGGAGGGCGTGGGGGTGTGGCCGAGGAGGAGTCGGTAGAGGTCAGTTGCCGGTTCAATCGGGGGCAGGCCGTGCTGGAGGGCGGTGAGGGATGCGCGAGCAGGGATGGCCAGGCCGTCGGCGTCGAGGTCGCCGTAGTAGAAAATGCGGTGGATGCCGGATAGTTCTGTGAGGCGGCTGACAGAGGCTTCGAAGGAACGTCCGGCCCCGAAGGCGATGAAACGGATGCGGCCGGGCTGCTTGGCGATCAGGTCGTGGAGGGTGGCATAGGTGTCGCTGTTCTCCACCACCAGAAGGGTGTCGCCGTCGCCGACTTGGTGGTGGGCGAGCGGGGGCGGCTGGCGGTAGGTGGCCAGCTGATCGAGGGTGAGGCGCCCGGGGGCGAACAGCGCGCCGGAGATGAGGGCGTCGAGACGTTTCTCGTCGCGGAAGATCTCGTAGGACCGCTCGCGCAGCGGGATCGGCGTACGCCGGTCGGGGGCGTTGCTGCTGTCCCGGAACCAGCGGTTGCACGCCAGGAGGTCCTCGGTCTGTGCGGCGGTGAGACGGGCGGTGTAGGCCCAGTCGAGTTCCGGGCGCCACGAGACGGGTTCACGCGGTGCACGCGGCGTCGCCTGGGTGGTGGCGGGCAGACGTACTTGTTCGGGCAGGCGTGGTCGGCCGGCGTCCCAGTGGGCTCTGCTGGTGGGCAGGTTGAGGAGGCGGTGGTCGGCGAGTTCGTGCAGGAGTGTGGCGAGCGCGGTGCGCGCGTGCTCGCCACTGGCCAGGCCGGGCAGGGCTGCGGTGAATGCTTCGACGAGGGTGGCGCGGGACACGGTGGCCTTCTCGGCCCGGGCCTGCAGCGCGGCGCTGAGGCTGGCCGCCGCGGGTGACAGTGGCGGGAGCGGAGGGGGAGAACCGGCGGTCATTGAGCGGGGGTCTCCTTCGTGTACAGGCGTGCGGAGTGGAGGTAGCCGGACGGGACGGCGGCGCTGTCGTCGGGGACGATGCGAGGGGAGGGGACGAGGGCGTGGCGGATGCGCTCGTCGAGGCGGATCAGGGACAGGCCGGCGCGGGCTTCGGCGTCGTTGCGCAGCGGGATGCACATCGGGAAGCGGGCGGTGACCTCCTCGTCGCTCAGGCCGGTGGTGTAGATGAGCTGGATGCCCAGGGCGGCGGCCATCTCGAACTGGAGGTCGACGAGGTAGGTGGCGTTGGCGCGGCCGATGGGGTTGTCCAGGAGCAGCAGTCCGCCGTTGCGGGTACGACTGCGGGGGCCGGGTGAGGTGCGCAGCGCAGCGAGGGCGCAGTAGAGGAGGATGGCGCCAGTGAGTTCCTGACCGCCGGAGAAGGTGGTGCCCATCTTCTCCACGGGCACGCGGGTGATCCGCTGGGCGGCGTTGGGCTTCATGACCTCGGCGGTGAATCCGCGCGGTACGGCCTCCTTGAGGCAGCGCAGGACGACGTCGATGCCTTTGAGTTTGCGGGTGCGGGGGTTTTGGGCGAGGGCATCGACGGTTTCGCGCATCGCGGCGGCGAGGGGCTGCTGGTCGGGTTTCTTGTAGCGGATGGTGAGGAATTTCTGTCCGGCCCAGGGTGCGTCGCCGTCGGGGAAGGCGGAGAAGCGGCTGGCCTGGTCGAGGCGGTGCAGGAGATCGGTGACGTGGGCGCCGAGCTGGGATGCGAGGGCATCGCGGGTCTTGGCCATGGCATCCAGGTCGCTGGTCAGTGCGGCGATGCGGGAGCCGAGCGCCTGGGTCCAGTTCTCAGCCAGGGCAGGAATCTTCGCGCCGCCCAGGGCGGAGATCTGCGTGCGCAGCGGGATGTCGAGTCCTTCGAAGCGGACGTCGGCGGCCTCCTCTTTGAGGCGGCTGACGCCGGTTTCCAGAGCGCGGTCGGCGTCGCGGGCAGCCTGGTGGCAGGTGCGGTATTCCTCGGTGGCCTGCCGGGCCTCTGTCTCGGCAGCCTCGGCGGTGCCCGGATAGGGCTCCGCGGCGGTGGGCAGGTCGAGACCGTGGGCGGCGCTTTCCAGGCGCGGCAGGACGGACCGGAACGCCGCAAGGTCGCGGCTGCTGTTGGTCTGGCTGCGGCGGGCGCCGTTGTAGCGTTCGGACGCGGCGCGCTCCGTGGTACGGGCTTCCTCCAGCTCCCGTGCCGCGCGGGCACTCAGGGCGGTGGCATCCTCCAGGGTGGCCGGCGTCCAGGCGGCGGCCTCCTCGCCGGTCAGCGGTGCTGCCGCGGCGGCGGACTTAAGGTGATCGGTGCGGACCTTCAGCTCGCTCTCCTTGTCACGCAGTGCGTTGAGCCGGCCGTCGAGGTCGGTGAGCTGTCCGGCCACGTCGCGCAGGATGGCGTGGCGTTGGACCTCGTCGGTGGCCCGCGGGTCCGCGCTGAACTTCTGGGCGAGCGCCTGAATCGGCCCGGGCACCTGGTTCCATTCCCTCTGGCACGTCAGAAGGTGTTCTTCGGCGCGGGCGGCGCGCTGCTGCTGGTCTTCCCCGACCTGGACGGCGCGCAGCTCGTCCAGGGCCTGCTCGTAGCGGTGCTTGAGCACGGGGAGAGGCTCGTGCGGTGCGTCGGGTTCGATAGCCGCGTCGCCGCGGGGCGGGGCGGGGACGGCCCGACGGCTCTCGGCATGGCTGTCGGCCTCCTGCCGGGCGGCTTCGATGGCCTGGGCGCGGCGCAGCAGCTCCGCTTCGGCCCGCTTGCACGCGGCACGCAAATCGTCGGCTTCGGTCCGCCACTCCTGGCACTGCGCGGTCAGGGCGGAGATGCGGTCGCGGGCCTGGCCGGCCTCGGTCTCGGCGCCGGCCAGTTGCCGGAGGACGTGCAGGGCGCGCTGGGCTTGACCGGCCCGGTCGACGAGGACCTCGTACGCCTGCTCCGCCTCGTGTAGGGCCGCGTCGTGACCCTCGGCCGCGTCGCGGGCCTCCTGGGTGGCGGTCTCGGACGCGGCGGCGGTGGTCTGCAAGTCGTTCAGCTGGGCGAGGCGGTCGGGGACGGGCATCTGCGCGCAGGCTTCTAGCCAGTTGGCGAGGTGGCGCTCCAGCTCCCGGGCCTCCGCCAGGCGCGCATCGAGGTCTTGCAGCTGGCGGGTGGCGGCCGTGATGCGCGCGGTGACCTCGCCTCGTTCGCGTTCGGCGGCGTCTTCGTCGTGCAGGGCGGGGGAGGGCTCGATTACGAAGCGGTCGTCGTCGCAGGAGCCCGGGCGCAGCAGGCGCTCGCCGGTGCCCACGGTCACAGCGGCGGCCGGGAGGGGACGGGTTTGTTCCATGTGGCGGCGAGCGGCGTCCAGGCCATCGGCGCCGCCCACGATGATCCCGCCGACCAGGTCGGGGTGCGCGCGGATGACCTGGGGATGGGCGTCGGCGGGCACGTTGTCGTGCATCCACCGCCAGCCGGGCCAGGCCGAGATGCCGTGCGTGACAAGGTCCTCACACAGGCGCCGCACGGCAGCGCTGGCCGGGTGCAGGCCCCCGCTCGTATCGAGCACGTCGAGCAGGTCCTGGTCCTCGCGCAGGCCGAGGCGGGTCCCGGTGAGCGTGGTCTCCAGGTTCGCGATGCGGCGTCCGGCGGCCTCCCCCAGCACGGTGGCATGCTCATGGAGCCATTCCAACGCGTCGACGGCGCGCAGCTCGTCGGGCGTGGCTTCGAGGAGGTCGGCGCACAGCGGCAGGGACTGGACCGCCGTGGCCTGCTTGCGCAGCCGGTCGGTCTGGGCGAGCGCCGCATCAGCCGCGGCACGGTCGGACAGCGCCTGCTGCTGCGTGTCGGCCAGGTGCCGGTGCGCATGGTCCCGCCCGGTGCGGGCAGTCTGACGTGCTTGTTTGGCCTCGTCCATGAGCTGGTCGAGGTGGCGGGTGTGCGCCTCGGCGCGGGCTGCGGCGTCCCCGGCTAGTTCGTCCGGCTCGACGAGCCGGTCATGGCGCGCCCGACCCAGCGTGGTGGTGAAGGAGTCGATCTGCTCGCGGAGCGTGCGGAGATCGGCCTGGGCCGCGCCGGTGTCTTCAAGGAGCTGTTCGCGGCGGTGCTGCCACTGCTCGATGTCGGTCTCGGTCTGCTGGTTGGCCTCGGCCAGTCGGCGGACCTTGTCCTGGGCGGCGGCCTCGGCGCGGGCGTACCCAGTACGGAGGTCGGCTGCTGCCTGGTGGACGGCCCGGAGGTAGGGCGCGGCGGTGCGCTCTGCCTGGCTGAGGGCTTCCTGAGCGCGGGTGTGATCGTCCACAGCATGCGCATGGCGTAGCGCCACCGGGACCGTCTCCCAGCCCGACTTTTCGGCTTCGGTCTCCTTCTTGTCCTGCTCGGCGCCGCGCTGCTTTGCCCGGACGGTGGCCAGTTCGAGGGCGCTGGCGTGATGGCGTACGTGGTGCACGCGCTGCTCGGCCCGCTCGGCTGCCCGCTTTGCCTCCTCGTGCGCTCGGTAGGTGTCCGTGATGGCGTCGGCGTGGACCGTGAGCGCGTCGGACAGTTGCTGCTCGCGGAGCTGGACAGTGGCGGTCAGGTGCACGAGCCGTTGCTGCGCGCTCTCGGCGGCGTGGGCGGTCTTCTGCCGGGTCTGGTGAAGGATGGCGACCTCCCCACAGGCTCGCTGCATGGTCAGGGCGAACTGTCGTTCCTTGTCCCATGCGGCGCGCTGGTCGTGGGCATGGGCGTAGGAGTGGAAGGCGGTGCCCAGCTCGGCGTACTGGTCGTCGTCGGTGGCCTTGCGCAGCAGCCAGTCCACAAAGGCGTCGGATGTGGTGGTGGTGAATGCCGCCGCCGCGTCGCTCTCCTTGGCGTTCATCCGGCGCTGCACGTCGAACAGATCGGGCTGCAGGCCCAGGGTGCGCTGGTGTTTCTCCCATCGTTCCTGGCCGTCCTCGATGCGCAGTTCCAGGGCGTCGACGCGGCGCTGTACGTCCCGCAACTCGGTGCAATAGTCCTCGAACGGCAGCCAGTGCCCGTCGCAGTGGAAGGGCAGACGGTCGGCGTCCAGGGCGGCGGCCGGGTGGAAGCTGTAAAAGCGGCGGTGCAGTTTCCCCTCGCGGTCCGGCGCCAGGATCTGGGCGGTGACCAGCAGGCGTCCGGTCCTCGCGTCGGCCCATTCGAGAACCACGTGAGAGGGCTGTGCCAGGGACACCGTGAAGTTGCGCAGGGTCTCCACATCCTGGTGGCGGTGCGGGATGGTGGTGCAGGTGATGCCGGTCAGCAGTACGCCCTTGCCGCCGCCGTTTTGCAGCATGATCAGGTTGGCCGGGGCCGGGCGGTGGGTGACATGGCCGGCGGCCGGGATCAGCGAAGCGGTTTCCACCTCCGGGCCGGCGCCGGAGAAGTCCAGGGCGACGTCTTCGTACCGTGCGTCGACCGGGCCGAAATTGCGCAGCAGAATCCGATTGAGTTCATACATGGCAGGCGTCCTTACGGCAGGTCAGTGGGCAGCGGCGAACCCGGCAGGGTGTCATCGGCACTCAGAGCGCTGTCTGCCGCCGACTCGGAGGTGGTGGCCTGGTCGCGGGAGGGCAGGGCGGCCACGCCCAGGGCCGCCAGTTCCCGCAGCATGTCGCCGGCGGCCTGGTCGCGGATCTGCAGCCGGTACTTGACGCTGGTGGCGTAGGTGCCGGCGTCCTCGTCGCTCACCTTGCGCACGAAGCCGTGCTCGGCCAGGTGGGTCAGGGCCCGGCGCACCAGGGAGTAGGTCACCGTCCTGGGAGTCTTGTCCGCCCGAGTGGTGCCGGTGGCGTTGCGCCGCAGATAGGCCCGCCATAGTCCCTCCAGGCCGGGCTGGTCCGCCGGGGGATCGGTGTCGGCGTCGGTTTGCGCAAGCCGGTGCTCGATGGCCCGGGCCAGGGAGCGGACCTCCTCGTCCACCTGCTTGACCGAGACTCGGGTGACGTACTCGTCGTCGTCGAGGTCCTCGGGCCGGGGGAAGGACAGGGCGGCGATGGCGAGCTGGGCCAGCAGATACAGCGGCCGGTCGGCGGTCTGAGGGACCAGGTCGGCCACCGAGACGGCGAAGTCGGTCTCCGGGGTGGTCCCCAGAACCAGGCCCGGCATGCGGTGGACCTCCAGCACCGTCAGGTCGAAGCCCTGGGCGATCTTCCGTACGATCTGGGCGAAGTCCGGTTCGGTCTCGAAGCGCCGGACCAGCCGCGCGTACTCCCCGGAGCGGGCCGGTGCCTTGCCACGGGCCAGGGCCAGGGCGACCATCCGGGCGGCGTCCGCAATGTCCTCGTGCTGGCTCACGCGCTCTCCTGGTCACGGTCGGGGATGGGCGTCACCGACGACAGCCGGTTGTCGTCGGTGGGGGCATCGGATGGTCCGGGTGGGACCGAGGGCTGCGATTGGGCGCGGATCAGCAGGAAGTCGCTGCCGCCGAAGCGTTCGTCCACCAGCTCGGTGCCGTCGTCGAGAGCCACGACGGCAGGCTCACCGACGGCCAGTTGACGCACCGGCACCCGCCGGAAGAGCTGCTGCACGCGCATCGCCAGGAGTGCGTCCGTGCCGGATTCAGGACCCATGCCGGAGCCGGGCAGGCGGGCGGAGCCCAGCAGCGCGGACAGCCGCACTCCCTGGTCGGTGGCCGTGTCCAGCAGGGCGTCCACCGCCTCGTGCTGCGCGTCGCTGAACAGGGCCGTGTGCTCGCTGTCGCCTGGGTCGTCGTCCTGTGCAACCGGTACCAGGTCCCCCGCGGCCGATTCGCTGACGCGGGCCAGGGCCTCGAAATAGTCCGGCAGATACATCACGCGGGGCTGCTGCGGGCCCAGGACGGCCCTGGTGAACGCCTCCAAGGGTTCCAGGCAGGCATCCAGGGAAAATTCCATCACCGGCTGCAGGAGCTGCTCGTGCATGTGCACCCGGGCGTGCAGCGTCGGGGCCACAAACACCTGGCGGTCCTGTTGGCGCCGGTACTCCGGGCCGACCTTCAACAACATGTCGATAAGCACCGAATGCCGTTGCATGCATTCGACGATCAGCGCCCCCAGCCCCTCCAACTGCCGACGCTTGTGCGCGTCGTCAGTGACCTCCAGCAGCTGGTCGACTCGCTCCTTGAGCTGCTGCTCAGTCGCGGAGCGGCTGCGGACGTGCTCCAGTGCATCGTCGACGGTCTCCTTGACCTCAGTATCCCAGTCCACCGCCCGCACGTTCCGCTTCATCGCCTCGATGCGCCCATGGATGTCCTTGGCGTAACGGATGCTCTGCAGACGGGCCGTGTGCGCGATCTGCCACGCCTCGCCGATACGGGCACGCTTGAGCAGCGCCTCCAACTTGGCCTCGGCAGCAATCTGTTCGGAAGCGATGTCCACGTCGATGGCATGCACCAGCACGGTGATCGCCGCATCCGTGGCAATCAGCGCCGCCTGCCCCACATGGTCAGGCACCTCCTTGAGGATCTGGAACGACGTCATACGGGTCTGGAACCCCTCGTCCATCACGCTGCCGATCGCGTGACGGAACGCCCGGTCGCGCTCCTCGGTGTTGATCAGCCGTTCGGTCACCCAGCGCGCGACGGCCCGGTACTCCTCAGCCGGGCGTCCCGGCAGCTGCAGCGCGGCGAACTCGGACACATGGTCCACCACCGTCTCCTGGCGGACCGCCGTGCGCATGTCCGTGCGCAGCGTGACGACATCGATCGCAGCCAGCGCCAGCTCAGCCAGGCGGTAGCCCTCCCACCCCCGCTCGGCCTTGGCCTTGCTGCTGTCGAGCGCCAGTAGCGGGCGGACCACCGCCAGCGCCTTCATGCGTGAGGTAATGCTCTCGTAGACCGCCCGTGGCTCCTCAAAGATCACCCCGAAGGCTCCAATCGCCCTTTTTCCACTTGGTGTTCACGCTAAAACGCGGCACTGACATTTGCGCTGGGACCGAACCAGAACGGCCGACAGTGAGAGGGGAGAGAGGCGCGCACCTCCCGTGCGCGCGCGGCGAGCATGGCTTGGGCGGTTCGGTGGTGGGTGCCCGTTAGGGAGGCGGTAACGGCGCTGGGGTGGGCGGGTGGGTGTCGAGGCGGACGTGGGCCTTGAGGGGGCTCTGGTGCATGGGGTGGGCTCGATTCGAGTCCGGGGCCCCTGCCCCTGGGTTGGCCGGGCCCGGAGGGTGAGGTCATCGGTGGGTGCGCGCGGTGGACAGGGCTGGCCGGTGTGGTGGGCCGGCCCGGGGAAGCGGCGCGGATCGTGCGGGTGCACTTGTGGCGGACGCGGGGGTGGGTGAGGTGGCGCGGTTCCAGCGGGTACGCAAGGCGTTGAGGTCGGCCAGGGCGCGGCGGCTGCCGGTGATGAGCTGGTGGGGGGTGTTGGCGGGGTCGTCGGTGTAGGCGGTGATCCGGTCGGCGACCGTGTGGGCGCGGGCGAGGAGGGCGCGCTGAAGGATCTTCTCGCCCCAGTACTCGGGGGAGCCGGCGGGCGTGGAGACCAGCGCCATCAGGTCGCGGGGGGTGAGGGAGTCGGTGAGGAGTCCGTGGTGCTGGGCCTCGCCGAGGACGGTGATCGGGTCGACCATGTCACCGCGGTGGACCAGCGCCGTGACGGACTGCCAGACGGCGGCGTGCAGCGGAAGGATGAGGTCCTCCGCGGCCAGCCACCGCATCTGCTGCACATTCGCCGGGTAGGCGGTGGCGGTGGCCAGGAGGAGACGTTCTTCGTCCAGTTCCTCCTCGCCAGCCTGCCGTGGGACATCCCCGCTGTGTGTGGTGCGGGGGAGGGAGCCGGGGTGTGGGGCGAACTGCCCGGCGAGGTCGTCCAGGGCCCGGCCGAGGGCGTCGGCCTGCATGAGGGTGGCGGCTGCCGGGTCGGGCCCGGCTGGGTCGGTGGCGGTATGGGCGAGGCGTTCGGCGTGCAGGCGCAGGGTTCGGCGGGCGTGGTCGGCGCGGATCATCCGGGTGTAGGCCGCGGCGTGCTTGGGCTGTGGGCAGAACTGGATGAGGGCGTGGAGGTAGGAGGCGTTCAGGCCGGGGGCGTGGGGGCGGGCACGCTCCAGGACTTGGTTGAGCCAGGCGGTGTCCTTGGCGTGGTCGTCGGGGTCGGGCGGTGGAAGGGTGCGGATCGCGGTGAACAGGTTGGCGTGGGCGTGGTTGTCGAAGTGGTCGGCGGCCAGGGTGCCGGTGTCGGCCAGACGTGCCGGTTCGAGGAGGAGGGCGCCGAGCAGGGCCTGTTCGGCGTAATGGACCGGCTTCGGCGCCGGGACGCGGTCGAGGTCGTCTTCCTCGTCGGGATCGGGGGTGGTGTAGGGCATCAGGCTGCGAGGGTGAAGTCGTCGGGGCTGAAGGGCTTGTCGAGGAGTGGAGCGAGCAGGTGCGCGGCCATCTGCGGGGGGACGGCGTTGCCGATCTGGGAGAACTGCTGGCCCTTGTTGCCCTGCCACGGGTAGTCGGCGGGAAAGGTCTGCAGGAGGCCGGCCTCCCGGGCAGTGATCCGGATCGGCTCCGGCACCGCCGGCGCGTCCGTGTCGTTGGCCAGAGCCGACGCCGGTTCGGCAACCCAGGTGCACTCGTTCGCTCGGTGTCCGAAGAACAGCGTGCCTGCCGGCTCGGACAGCGGGCGGACGGTGGCGTTGGCCTGGTTGTTGCTGCGTAGGGACCAAGACCATCGGTGTGCTTCGGCGGTGAAGGTCGGCACAGGGGCGCTGGCGGCGCGGTTTTCACGGGTGCCGTGCTTGGCAGCCCAACCGGCTTGTTCCCGGCGGGACTGCAGGACCACTCCGTCCGGCTGGGGTACCCAGGTGCCGCGCTCCCGGGCGTCAGACAGCGTCTTTCGCGAGCCGGAAGGGAACGGTTCGGGTCCGCCGCCGGGCCCGCCGCCAGCGCAGACGGTCGGGACGGGCCGGTCGGTCGCGCCCCATCCCAGGGCCTCGGCCATGCTGACCCAACGGGCACGACCCGGACCGAACAGGGATTCCGGCTCCTCGACCTGGGAGTGCGTCGGCGTGGGAGGCTGTGCCGTACGGACGCGGGAGGCGAGCAGGATCGCCCGCCTTCTCGTCTGCGGAACCCCGAAGTCGGCGGCGTTGAGGATCCCGCACCAGACCGAGAAACCCCATCCGCGCAGGACGGCCGCGTACTGCTTCCACAGCGGCAGGACGTCCGGCACCTCCTCCATAGCCACCCACTCAGGCTCGCCGACCGTGTTCAGCGCCTGGAGGTAGCGAATCGGCTCAGCCGCCAGCAGCGACCGCTCGTCACGGCACGCGGCGAGGAGGCGTTCGCGGGTGTCCCGCCCGGCGGCCAAGTCCTCGACCGCCGCGTGCACCAGCGGCTGATCCACCAGACCGAGGCGCTTGCCAGCCATACTCCACGCCTGGCACGGAGGGGAAGCGATCAGCCCACTCGTGCGGCCGATAAAGGGCCCCGTCGGATACATCGCCACGTCGGCCCGGATTGTCAACTGACCAGCGACCGCGCGCGTTTTGCAGGCCCACTCGTCCCACTCCAGGCCCACATCGCGCACTCCGAGGACACCCAGTGCTCGGCTCCAGCCGCCCGGCCCCGCGAAGAGGTCGAGTATCACGTGGCCAGCCCCAACTTGTCCCCCTTCGAAGCACCCGCATCCCCGCGGCAAGTGACGAGGCCGTGCTCGGGCCAACATCTGTCCTCGGCGCCCGTCTGCACTTCATCGGCTTCGTCCAGGCGTGTCCTGCTCATGCTGCCGATCCAAAGTTGGCTTGGCTGGGTGCGTGCTTCGTGATTGCACGGGCGGTGATCGCCGTGGAGGCACGGGCAGAGGCGGCGGCCAGTTCGCCGGCTCCGGGCTCGGCGTACCAGGGGCGCAGGTCGAGCATCGCGGCGCGCATGCCGGTGGCGAAGACCAGGGCGGTGCCCTTGGGCAGGGCGCGGATCGCATCGGCGGGCAGGATCCGCTCCTGCCGCATCGACACGGACGTCGACTTCCCGGACTCGGACGTTGAGGTGGAGGTGGTCTCGACGTCGTGGTCGCCGATCAGCCGGGACAGCTTGTCCGCGAAGTCCGGGTCGTCGATACCGGATCCGATGACCTTGACGGTCGCGGCTGACCACATGGCGTCCATGCCCGCGTCTCCCCAGACCTTCTGGCCCTGGCGGTAGGACTGCAGGATCGTGATCGGGATGATCCCGCGTGAGCCGAGGTGGGAGTACAGGTCCGGCAGATCGCTGATCTTGCAGACGTTGGCGGCCTCGTCCAGGATCGCCAGCATCGGCGGGTCGAGCCGACCGCCGGCCCGTTCGGCCTGGGCGGTCGCGGCCCGCATCACGGAGTCCGCGCACGCCGCGATCAGCGCTGACGCGCCTCCGCCGCCGTCCTTGGACAGGAGGTAGAGGGTGTCGGTGGAGGTGACGAACTCGGCGGGCCGGAACTCGGCGACGTCCTTCTGCGGGGTGACCCAGGCGGCGATCTCGCTGTTCAGCAGCGCGGCGGCGTACTGGCGGGCGGTCTCGTAGATGCCGTCCCGGGTTTCCGGCGGTCCTTCCACGGTGCCCTTGAGTTGGGCGGCGACGGCGGTGAATCCGTGGTCGCGGAGGATGTCGAGCGGGGTGCGGTCGGCGGGGAAGGCCAGCCACTGCATGACGTCGGTGATCGGCCGCTCGTCCAGGGCCGCGGCGAGGAAGAGCTGGGCGAGAATGTTGGATCCGGCCTTGGACCAGAAGTCGCCCTGCTGGCTGGCGTCCACGGAGGCGGCGAGGAAGTGGCCGGCCAGCCGCCCGGCGCCGTCGAGAGTTTTGGCGTCCGCCAAGGGGTTCCACCACATCTCGCGTGCTGCGTGCGCGATCTGCTGCGGGTCCATCGCCCACACCTGCCCGACGCGCGCGCGGGCGTCGTAGGTGGCGGTGAACGCATCGCCGGCGGCCTTGTTCGAGGTCAGCAGGACCGGGCCGGGCGCGGCGAGGATGGAGGGGATCGCGAGCGAGGTGGTCTTGCCCGAGCGGGGCGCCATGATGGCGACGGCCACGTCCTCGTAGCCCATGCGGATCTCGTGCTTGGTGCCCTGCAGGTTGCCGAGGAGGATGCCGGTGTCCCGGGCCTCGATGTGCTTGGCGTCCTTCAGGCTCGGGCGCAGGGAGCGGGCCTTGTCGGTGATCGCCTTGGCCATCAGCGGTTCGATGTCCCGGGCCTTGGCCATGCCGGTGATCTTCTTCTTCCGGCCGCCGCTGCGGTTCTTGTGCCGGGCCCACAAAATGCCCGCCGCTGTCCCGAGGGCCAGGAACAGGAGAACGGGCACGATGCGTGCCCCGATCAGCAGGGGCGTTTCTCCCGCGTGGGGCCAGAGGCGCTCGGGGTGGAGCAGGGCGTTGGTCGGTTGGTACGGCGCCCAGCCGGCTCCGGTGAGGGAGGCGGTGATGTTGCCGGACAGCCAGGCGAGGTGGGACAGGGGGACGACGACGGCTGCGGCGCCGATCAGGAGGCGCAGGACGATGTCGTATCCGTCGGTGGAACTGTTGGAGGAGGCGGGGGGCAAAGAGTTACGTGCCTTCCGGGCGGGGGCGGGGCATTCAGCGGCTGCGGCTCTTCCTGGCCGGCGGCTGGCGCGGCGAGCTTGGAGTCGTCGGCGGAAGGGTGCGGCGGGCCGCGAGGGCGTGGACGCGTTCTTCCAGGGCGGCGGCGACGTGCACGGCGAGGACGTCCGTTGTCCGGCGGGTGACGACGTCCGGGTCGCGGGTCGGAAGACTGCGCAAGCTGTCGGTACGCGCTGCGGGGTGGGGATCGGTGAGCGCGGTGGTGAACGCGGCGACCAGTCGTGCAGGGGTGTGTTCGCCGAAGCGGGCCTGCCACACCGGCTTTCGCTCCGGGCCGAGGGAGGCGGTGACGAACCAGGCTCCCGGCTCCTGCGCGGTTCCCAGGCGCTGCACGTAGGCCGTTCCGTCGGGCGACACGAGGCCGTCAGCCCCGATAGTGGGGGGCTGCCACGCGCTCTGCCGAAGCGGTTCGTACGGATCCGAGGGTGTGCTCGCGGCGGGGGCGGGGTCGGTGAGGGCGTCGGTGAAGGCGGCGATGAGTTCGACCGGGGTGCGGGCGCCGAAACTCGCGTACCAGGCCGCCCTGTCCGGTTCCGCAGCATGGTTGAGGGTCCACCACTGTCCGTCAGGGTCGGGTTCCAGGCGCAGGAGAGCCTTCTGGTCCGGGCTGGAGAGCATGACGCGGGGCATCAAGGGGTCGTTGCCGTGGCTCCAGCCGCAGGCGCGGTGCAGGGGGACGGTGATCCATGCGGGGTCACCACCGCCGGCCAGGTGGCGCGGCGTGACGAAGTCGACCTCGACGGTCTCGGGGGTCTGGGGCATGCTCACTTCCGTGCCGCAGCTCGCCGGTCGGGCGCGGTGGCCGGGACCGGGGTCGGTGTGGGAGCCAGGGGTGAAGGGGCTTTGCGGGCGGCTGTGTTGATCTCGCGGAGCGCCTTGCCGTGGGTGGCCCAGTCGTCGAGGTAGTTCCACGATTCGGCGCGATGTTCCGCGAGGGCGTCGTCGAAGTCGGCGGTGCCGGGCTTGGCGGTAGCGGGGAGGGCGTCGCGGGTGACCAGCCATTGATCGTGCAGTTCGTCGAGCCGGTCGATGGCGTCGCGCAGGACGCCCAACTGGTAGACCCAGCGGCTCTGCACGGCATCCTCCGGCAGGTCAGCCAGTTGAGTCTCGGCCGTGGCCAGCAGGTGACGGGCGCCGTACCGGAGCGGCTCGAACGCCTCGGCGGTGTCGGCGTCGCGCTGGCTCGCGCGCCTTCCGTAGGCGTGGTCGTCGTAGGGCCAGCCGTCGAGGTCGGTGTGCTCGTCGGAGTAGGTGTCCCAGGCGTCGAGGAACTTCTTGCTGTCGTTCACGTAGGCGTCGAGGTGGCGGAGGAAGGCGCGGTGGGCGCGGTGATCGGCGGGAATGGGAGGGTCCTGTCGGTTCAGCGGCGGGCGGCCGACTGGGCGGTGTGGGCCTGCGCCGGGGTCTGTGCGGGTTTCGTCTGCTGCCGCAGGGCGGAGCGTGCCCTGGCACGGAGCGACTCGATACGGGCGGTGTGGGCGTCGACCACCTGCTGTGGGCGCAGCGGGCTGGGCTCCTGCACGGCGTTGTAGTGGCCGGTGCGGTCGTACATGCCGCGCTGGAGCGGGCTGCGGTCGGCCAGCGCGGTGAGGAACGATCCGACGAGGTGGGCCGGGGCGTCCTCGTCGAAGTAGGCGTGCCAGATGCGCGGGCCGGGGAACTGCCCGTCGCCGGGCTCGCAGGTCTCAACGTGCCAGGACGACCGGCCACTGAATTCGCTTAGCGGACGCAGTTCGATGTGGCACATGGAGTCCGGCGACTTCGTCGTGCCGTCTGAGTCGCGGTGCCAGCCTGCCGAGGTCAACGGCTGCCACGGGTCTGACTGTTGGGGCGGCGGGGCGATGAGGGCGTCGGTGAAGCCGGCGAGGACCTCGGCGGGCACGAGTTCACCGAATTCGGCGTACCAGCCGGGCTCGGTGTCGGTGGGCTCGGCCCGCAGCCGCCACCATGCGGAGGTGGTGGACTGTGGGTCGAACTGGAGGCTGTGGCGAAGGTCGGGACTGCGCAGGACGATCTCGGCACTCAAAGGGTCGGAGACGGCGCTCCATCCGGCGGCGGCCAGGCCGTGGGTGACGTGGCGGGCATCCCCGGGGCCGGCGAGGTGGCGGGGGCTGGTGTCGAAGGGGATCTGCCAGGCGTGCTTTTCGGTGAACCCGGCGAGCTGCCGTTCGCTCAGCGGCACCGACCGCACCCCGGCTCACTCGAGGCGGCGCTGACGATCACCTTGCGCAGCTCGTCCAGGACGTAGTGGAGCATGTACTGGTCGGTCTGCACCCACGCTGCGGCACGCAGCTCGGTGACCAGATCGCTGATCTTCTCGCTGTGCGGTGTGTTCGGGTGGCTCTGTACGGCGCGGGCGAGGGCGCGCAGGGTGTCGCCGAGCTGGATGGGCAGGCCGGTGTATTCGTCGAGGAGGGGCTCGACGAGAGCGAGCGCCTCCTTGGGGTCGGGGTTCTCGCGCAGGTATTCGGTGAGACGGCAGAGGGTGTCGGTCGCGGCGCGGATGGTGTCCGGGGTGAGTGCGGGCATCGGGCTCCTTGGGGTGGTGGGTGTCGTGGTCAGCGGCGGGTTCGTGCGCCGGCGGCGGCGTGGGCGCGGGCGGTGGTGCGCGGTCCGGTGCTTCGGGCGCTGTTGCGGGCCCAGGTGGCGGCTCGGGCGGCCGTGATGCGGGCCTGCTGCCAGGCGCTGAGTTGGGAGGGCTTGACGGATACCGACCAGGTGCGGATCTGCGCGCTGTGTGGGACGCGTCCGCGCGGGCGCATCACGGGGTCGGGGCTGGCGAGTTCGGTGGAGAAGGCTTGCACGAGGTGCATCGGGGTGTTCGGCGTGAAGTTGGCCGTCCAGCCGTTGCCTTGTTTGTCCTGCGCTCCGGTCCACCACATCGCCGTGCCGTCGGGGTTCTGGCGGTACTGCAGCCAGGCGGTGCCGTCGGGGCTGGTCGCGATGTAGTTTTCGCCCTCGAAACGCGTGTGCCAGTTCTGCTCCTGCAGCGGGGCCCAGACGTTGGGGGCGTGTGCGGAGCGGGGACGTGTGAGGGCGTCGGTCAGGCCGGCGACGATCTCCACCGGGGCCTGCCGGCCCAGGTGAGCCGACCACTCGCCGTTCGCCCCGTCTGCCCGGCCGTGGATGGTCCAGCCGCCGGGAAGGACGTAGGGGTCGTAGGCGACGCGGACGGTGCGGTCCGGGCTCTCCATGTGCAGGGGGCCGCCCGGCTTGGACTTGTCCCGCCAGCCCGAGGCGCGCAGGAACTCCGAGACGTGCCGGACGTCGCCGCCGCCGGCCAGGGCACGGGGCTGGACGAGGTAGTGCTGCTCGGCCTGCTCGCCGGGCCCCCAGCCCTGCCACTGCTTCTTCTTCACCGACGCCGCCGGACGACGAGCGGTGCGGGCACTGGGGGCTTCGCCGCAGTGGTGGCGGGCTGGGTGCAGACGTGCTGCAGGGTGTCCTTGTGTTCGTCCAGGTCGAGGGTGATGTCGTGCAGTTCGTTCGAGGCACGGCCCAGAGCGAGCCACACCTCTGCGGGGAGCGCGCCGCGCTCTGCCTGGTCCTTGGTGAAAACGCTTCCGGTGGCGACGAGGTGGGTGACGCCCCTGAGGACTCCGCTGTCCGGGTCGAGAACGCGGGCGATGACTTGCGCGGCCTGGGGCGGAGGGAGCTGGGAGAGGTGGTCGGCGAGCTGGCCGAGCTGGCGGGTGATCTCGTCGGCGAGTCTCAACGGGTAGGGGGCGGGGTGGGACATGCTCCTCCGGGGCGGTGGACGGTCAGTGGTGGTGGCGCTGCCCGACGCGCTGTGCCTCGGTGAGGACGGCCTCCGGGCGGGCGCCGGCCAGAGGGGAGGTGTGGTCGGGGCCGCTCGGTATGCAGGCGCGCAGATAGCGGCGGAAGAGGGCGGTGGCGAGCCGGGGCTTGAGCCGGTTGCTGATCGGTGGGGGAGTGCGGGGTGCTACGGGTTTCTCCGGGAGTCGGGCTGTGTGCTGGGCGGCCCCGGTGGGGTGCCGGGGCCGCCCGGGCGTCTTACGGGGTACGGGGCGGGCCGGCGCGGAGTGCGACGGGGAGCCGGCCGGTGCCGGTTGCTGTGCGGCGGGACAGGGCCGCTCGGGTGCGGAGGCCGTGCATGGCCTACCGGTAGGTGGCTTCGTCGAAGACGTCGGGCGTGCTGTTGACGTCGTAACCGGTCAGGAGCAGGGCGGATGCCGACGTCGGCCTCCGCCTGGTTCATCGAGTCCTGGCGGTTGGCGTACGGGTGCTGGCCGGTACCGGCGGTATGGGTGGGGCGGAGGTGGGCGCGGTCCGTCCGGCGGGGTGCTGGAGGGCAGTGCCGATGCCGAGTGCGTCGAGCTGCGGGCCGATCTCGCGCAGGGCGCGGGCCTGGGCGTGGGTGTCGTCGCCCTCCAGGCGGTAGATGCCGCTGTGCGGGTCCTGGACGAAGCCGTGGGCGATGAGGATCGTGCCAGCACGGTCGTCGGCGGGGGCGGTGGCGACGCTGCCGTCCGGCTGCCAGGTCAGGACGATCCGGTCCGGCTGGGAGGGCTGGATGCCGCCGAGGGCGTTGTGCCGGACCTGTGCGAGCGCACGGTCGTAGCGGGCGAGCAGATCGTCGGCGACCTGCTCGGCACTCAGGAAGGGGTCGTCTGCCAGGGCGATGCCGTTGGGCTCGGGGACAGCGCGGTACGCCTCGTCGGGCAGGGCGCGCGGGGCGACGGCGGCGAGAAGGAAGCCGTCGCGTCCGTCGTGCCGGTCCAGGAGGGCGAGCTGGGCGCCGTCGGGGCGGCTGAGGACGGCTGCCTGCGTCAGCGGGTGCTCGGCGAGGGAGGCGGCGACCATGTCCAGGTCCCAGATCCGGTCGGCGAGTTCGGCGAGGTCGTCCTTGGCGTCGGCTGGCAGGTGGGTGCTGGTCCAGGTGTCGGGGAGTTCACCGGCGAGGACGTCGGCGTACGAGGCGAGGCGCTCGGAGGTGTCGTGGTCGTGCATGGTGTCCTTGGGCAGTTGCGGGGGCTCAGCGGCGCAGGCGGGTGGCACCGACGGGTGGCGGTGCCGGGGCCGGCAGTGCACGCGGCGGGGGTGGGCAGGCGCACACGGCGGAGCGTTCGGGCTCGTGGTCGGGAACCCGCTCGGCGCAGGCGCGGCGGCCGGGGTGAGGGGCGCGCCGGTCGGCCAGCCGTTCGCGGGTGTGCGCGAGGTCGGAGTGGATGACGCGGACGTATTCGTCGGCGAGGTAGCGCAGGCGCCGGGCGGTGTGCGGATCGGTCACGTTGCCGAGTTCGTCGAAGAACTCCGCCAGAGCGCCGAGGGTTTCCTCCAACCCGGCGAGGATGCCGTCGTGGGGCGCGGTGAGTTCGGTGAGGATGTCGGCTGCCTCGGCGGTGTCGGTGGCTTCGCGCAGGCGTTCGGCGAGGTGGGAGACCGAGGTACCGAGCGTGGGATAGCGCGCGGGGCGGGCGTCGGTGTCGAAAGGTTCGTCGCAGTCGACGTGGTACCCGGCAGCCCGCAGGCGCGCTACGGCATCGGTGGCGAGACGGGACTCGTCGTCCTCGGTGAGGCCGGCGGGGGCGCGGTGGTAGGTCTCGTGGAGGCGGACGACCGCGATGAATCCCGCGCGCTGGAGAATGCTGTGTGCCTCCAAGTCCCCGCTGCGCGCGAGGAGTTCGCTGGATTTCGAGTCGCGGCGGATGTCCATGAAGCGGCCGGTATGGGGCAAGAAGGCGTTGCTCCTACGGAGATCTGTGGGCGGTGTGCCGGGCTACGGGCGGTGCAGCGGCGATCCGGGACCGGCGGACCAGGTGGGCCGCGGTGGTGTCCAGGTCCTGCTGGATCGCGTGGAGCCGGCGGGCGATCAGCTCCAGACCGTGTGCTGCTTCGATGCTGGCGGCTCCGGGCTGGCGGGCGATGCGGTGAGCGGTGTGCTCAATCAGTCCGCGGACCGTGGCCAGCGGGCCGGCCTGCTCGTCGGCGAGCTGCGTAAGGACGCTCGCGAACTGCGCGGATGCGGTGGGCGCCGTACGGACAGCGGGGCGTGTCGCGGGTCCGGTGCGGGCGGGGATCAAGTTGAGGTCCTGTTCGATGCGGCGTGCCTCGTCCGCAAGGCGCCGCAGTATGTCTGAGGGCGGGGTGCGCCAGGTGCCGTCGAGGTGGATCAGGTTGGCGATCAGGTCCAGGCGCCCGGGCTGTGCCTGGACGGCGATCCACCGCCAGCCGTGCTCCGCGGCGCCGGGTATCTCGATACCGGCGGCTCGCGCGAACCGGTGAGCGGTTTCGGCCCACTCGGGACCGGTCAGCTCCCGGTCGTCCGGGTGGAGGTGGATGTCGAGATGGAGGATCGCCCGCCGGTCGTCGTCCGCACTGGCAGTGAACGGATGCTCCAGGTAGGGATCTTCGAGGTGCTCGGCCCACTGAACGGACGTCCAGGTTCTCTGCTCGTCATCCGGGGTGTAGTAGTCCAGGCCCGGCCAGTGGGCGACGATGGTGTACTCCGTCAGACCCTCGTTCGGGGAAAGGGGCCGCCCGAGTGCCTCGGCGAGCGGGTCGCGCGGCGAGTGGGTCCGCGCGTGCAGGCGGGGGATCATGACGGCACCCCGCTCGACGTGCGGGTGGGCGGCCGGTGCTGATGAAGGTCGCGGGCTGTGCAGAGCAGGGAGCGCTCGCGGACCAGGTCGGCGTGCACCGAGGTGTCCCCCGGCGGGAGACAGTCGATCGCCCTGTCGATGGCGCCCAGCCCTTCGTCGTACCGGCCCAGCCGCCGCAGGGCACCCGCCACGCGGAAGAGGACGATCGGGTCGCTGCCGGTGGCGAGGGCCGGTCGGGAGCTGAGGGCCAGGAGACGCTCCGCGCCGTGGTCCAGGTCCTGGCCGAGCCACAGCCCGTGCAGCAGGACGTGCAGGGTCTTGGTGTGCTGCCCGGCGTCCGCGAGGACCTCGTCCATGACCGCGAGGCCCTCCGGGCGGGACTGGCCCAGCAGCGCGAAGGCGTACAAGGCCCGCGTGTAGCAGTCCAGCGGCTGACGCGCGGTTTCCGCGAGTTGTTCGACGAGGCGTTGGAGGGTGGGGCAGCGGAAGTCGAACCGCAGGGCGCACAGGTACAGATGAGCCAAGGTGCGGGCGGTGATCGGGTTAAGGCCCATTGCGGTGACGTCCTGCGGGGACAGCAGGGCCAGGACGCTGTGTCCGGCCGACCGTGCCGCCCAGGCAGCATCCGCGCACACCTCGGCCGAAGTTCTCCAGTCGGCCTCGATGTCGCGGAGGTCTTCGGCCAGGTGAAGCGGCCAGGAAGAATCGACCGGAGATGCGGTGGCTCGGGCCCTGGCTCTGTCGAGCGCGGCGGAACGGCCGGGACGGTGCGTGGGGGAAGTCATCGACCACTCCGGATGTCCGCGATGTGCACGAGCTGGCCCAGGGCGGTGGTGGTGTACCAGCCGCAGTCGATCAGCTCGTCGCGGTCGGTGAACCGCGTAAAGAGGGCATCCTCCATGGCGCGCAGGTAGATCAGGCAGTCCGGGCAGCGGCGCGAGAGGTGCACGAGGTAGCGGGGGTGGGCGGTGACGTAGGACTGGGCGCCGCCGGTCGCATCACGCAGCCGCCAGCCGTCCTCGTCGGTCGGGGTGTGCCAGGACGGGGCCACGACGCGCATCGCATCGCCCCACAGTTCTCCGCCAGCCATCCCCTTCAGGACGACGACAGTGTCACCGGCCTGGAAGTGGGCGTGGGTGATATCCCGATCGGGGGTGAGCGGGTCGGGCGTCGGTGCGAACGCCGAGGTGGGCGGAAGCTGGGACATGAGTTCCTTCCACGCAGATGCTGGCGGGGTGGGAGCATCAATAGTCCGGAGGAACGCCGGTTTGGCTAACCGGCGTTATCCGGCTATGTTGCCCCGCCGTCAGCGGAACGGGTTCTCCGTCCCGCGGTCCGCCTCACTGGCTGCGTCGAGGAGTTCGAGCAGGTCGGTGCCTTCGGCGTCGCGCTGGTCGATCCACCATCCGGCACGGGTGATGGCGCGGGCCTTCTCCTCCAGCTCCGCCCAGTCCGCCTCGTCCCACGTGCCCTCGATGACGAGCTCGGTGTGCGCGGATGTCATCAGCTGGTGGCGGGAGCGTTCGCCCCAGTCCAGGGCCTTGGCCGGGCCCTCCAACTGCGGCATGTCGAACTGCTTCGCCCACGTGAGGGCTGCCTCCTGCTCCTCGGCCCGCTTGGCCGCGAGCCACTCCTCCTTGGACCCGGTGTCGGCGTCGCGCGCCACCTTCCAGCAGTCGGTGCAGTTCTTCGACGCGAGCCAGCGGGCGAAGCCTGCCCGCTTGTCGGCAGGGCGATTGGACAGGTCATGATCCACACGGTGGGAGCAGGCGTGCTCCACGGTCCAGTGCGTACGCACAGCCATAATTCGATCTCCTCAAAGGGGTTGCAAGGTGGGGGTTGCGCCCTGATCAGGGCGTCTTATGCCGGCCTCGAAGCAGGCACCGGCGCCAGCCGCACCGCGACTGCCCGCGGGGCCCAGACGTCGGCGCGCGGCGAGAAGGACGGTGAGAGCGAAGGCCGCGCCGGTGCCAGGGAGCGCCGGGTCGGCGAGCGGCTGCTTGGCGAGGTGTCCGGCGAGGGCGGTGCGGCGGGCGGGACGCTTGGCCAGGAGCACGGCCACCAGGAGAGGTGTGCCTGCAACGAGGCTTCGCGCGTGAAGACCAGGTAAGTGGGAGTCGCTGCAGATCGGCGCTTGGGCTCCCCCGAAGCGGTCACCAACTTGTCTGTGTGTCAGTGGGGTTGGCTACTATGGACGTGGTCGACGAGATCCTTGAAAGGCATGGTGCATCGGTGATGATGGCCAACCGCTACGGCGCTCCATCCGAGGAGCGATAGGCGCGCCTGGCCGGCGCTTCCCTATCGCGACGCCCGCTGGGCGGCGACGCTGTGACGTGAATCCAGCGCAGGATGCACCCTGCCCTGATTCAGGTGACGGCGCTCCGACGGAGTATGGGAGGGCCCTACTTGTCTGCCACCACTTCTACCTGTGACCACCGCGTGTATCACGTTGTCGTCGTTGCTCTGGTATCCGTCATCGCTGGGCTGGTTGCGGGGATCGGCTCCGCTGTTCTGGGGCAGCCTGCCCTCACCGCCGTCGCTTCTGGCGGGGCCGTCCTTGCCTTCACCTACGGCGCCGGCATGACCGCCGTGTCACACGTGAGTAAGCGTCAGCAGTAGCCGCTGCTCCGGGGCGGCTGGCATGGCCGCCCCTAGACGATCTATTCCAAGGGGTCAGTGATCGTAGGCGATGCTCTTTAAGCATGTCGTCGTTCGTCTCCGCAGGCACCCCTTGGAACACCACCAGGAGGAACCAGTGTCATACCCGCAACCGCTCACCCCCGAGGGGAAACTCGCCGACGCGAAGAAGCAGCTGGGCCTCCCGCGAATCGTCGTGATCTGCGGCTCCACCCGTTTCATGACCGAGATGACCGAGGCCGATCTGCGGGAGACGAAAGCCGGCAAGATTGTCGTCAAGCCGGGCTTTGACATGAAGTCGCCGCACGAACTTTGGTCCGATCCTGTCGAGGCCGAGGCGCTGAAGGTTCGACTCGACAATCTGCACCGAGCGAAGATCCGGCTCGCTGATGAGGTGCTCGTAGTCGGCGACTACATCGGAGACAGCACCCGAGCCGAAATCGCCTACGCCCGGTCGCTGGGCAAGCCCGTGCGGTTCACGCACCCCGAAGTCGATCCCGACGCCTGACCGCCCGCCCCCGCACCCTCAGCAGGCACACCTTGAATTGATCATCTAGGCGGTGGGCGCTCAAGGCAGCTCAAGATCGTGCTTGGTAGTTTGCGATGGCAAGGTTGATCGCGTATTGCTCCATGTGCTCGTCTTCGTAAAGACCAGGTAGGACATGGGCTTAGCGGTGTCGGGCGGTGGTGCTGGCACGGGTGGCGGCGTGGGCGGTGTGGTGTCCACGGCGGGGCGCGGACGGGCGCGCAGCACGGGGGTGCGGTGCGGGGCAGGACGGCGACGGTCGCGCCGAGGTCCTCGGCCGCCTCTTCGACTTCGCGGGTGAGGATCCTCGGCGTGCGGGGCGAGGTGGGCGGCGTACGCCTCCACCGCGGCCTTGTCGCGGTGGGCTCGCGCGGCTGCCGCGGCGCCCGCGTGGACGGTACGGCCGTAACGGTCGCGTGTCATGTCGAGCGCGGCCTCGGTCTCGCGGTCGATGACCGCCATCCGCAAACGGAAGTCACGTGGCCCGTTGGTCGGTTCGGGAGCGGTCGGCAAGGGGCCGTCGGGGGCCGGACGGCTCGCGGGTGTCATCGGGACCGCCCGCCGGTCGCGGCCGTCAGGTGGACGGTCGGAGCGTAGGTGGGCTTCGGCGGGATCGGCCGGGCCGCTGGCGGGGAGGTGGTGGGCGGTGTAGAGCGCTGCGTCGTCCGGCCGGCGGCGGCCTGGGCGAGACGGCTGCGGCGCTCCCGCAGGCCGTTCGGCCGGGCGGGGTGTGCCGGGCCGGCCGAGAGGGACGGGTCAAGGCAGATGTCGGCCTGCACGGTGTAGCCGTGGCGGCGCAGGTCGTGGACGGCTTGGCGGGTGCGGCGGACTCCGTCGCGCTCGGGCTCGCTGAGCCGGTACAGGCCGGGTTCTCCGGGAACGGGCTCGAACTGCTCGCGCTCCAGGTACCAGTGGGCGAGGTGCGCGGGCATAGACGCGGTAAAGGAGGCGACGAAGCCGTGTTCCTCGTGGTCGCCGAAGGCGAAGTGGGTGCCGGGTTGCAAGGGGGCGGTGTTCTCCTCGGGGCGTGGGGCGTGGGGCGGAAGGGTCAGGGACCGCGGTGCGCGGGCCGGGCCGTGGTGAAGGGGCGGGCCGGCGCGGCGACGGGCAGGGCCGGGCGGCGGTGGGGTGCGCTGATGCGGGCCTGACGCAAGAACGTTTCGCCGTCAGTGAGCCAGGTCTCGATGGCCGACCACGCGCGTGCTCGGCGCTCCTGCTCCGGCACGAAACCGCCGTGGACGATCTCGTCGACCAGGGTCTCGGCATCGATCACGGCGTCGGCCAGACGGGAGAGGGCCGCGGCGTCGTCGGGCCACGGGCTGCTCGCGGGTCGGCACCGGTCGAGCAGCGCCGGGGCGTGGTCGACGACGGTCAGGAAACGGCGCCAGGCGTGGTCGAGGAACAACTCCGTCGCGGCGCCGCGAGCGGCGGCGCTCAGCGGGGTGGCGTCGCTGTAGCGTCCGGAGGCGTTCATGGCCTGCCAGGTGTCGTGCTCGCAGCGGATGTCCCCGAGCACGGCGGCGATGGCCGCCGTCTGGCGGGCGTGGACGGCCTGCTCGTAGGCGGGGAGGTACCGGCCGGTGAGGGCCTGGGCAGCCCGCCCGGCAAGCGGCGGCAGGACGATGCTGCGCGGGGCGTGGGGATCGCCGTAGCCCCCTTCCAGTCCCTCGGGCGAGAAGGCTCCGACCAGGTAGTCGAGTTGACGGCCGGGACGTTCGATGAACAGCAGCGCGGTGCGCTGCACCGCGTCGGTGAGGAGCGCGGCGTAGGGGATTCGCTCGGTCTGGACGGCGCGGCCGAGTTCGCCGCTGTCCCAGATCCAGGGGATGAGGTCTTCCTGCCAGGCGGGGTGCGAGTAGATCTCGACCGAGGCGTGCCACTGGCCGGGCAGTAGGCGCGCGAGGTCGCGGGCGGCGTCGCCGATGAACCGGCGGCTGCTCGTGTGCACGCTGGTGCGGTGCCGCTTCGCGCACGTGACCAGGTCGACCACGGTGGTCTGGGTGCCGTCCGCGGGCAGGTGCCAGACGCCCTCGTCGTCCCGCTGGAAGCCGCTCTCCGCGAGGGCGGTGTGCGCCCAGGCATACCGCTCGCCCGAGGCGATGGCGACGATCCCGGACTCCCGGCTGTGCGCCAGGATGATCTGCGCCTCAGTCACGGACCAGGTCCTCGCCGCCGCGCAGGACGGCGCGCAGGCTGCGGCCGTACGCCCAGGCGTGCTCACGGGCAGCCGCCTCCAGCTGGTCATATCCGACCTGGGCTGTCATCTGCCCGTTCCACTTGCGGTATCGGTACACGGGGACCGGCAGCAGGATCCCGGGCGCGAGAGCGGTGACGCCGAGGGCCGCGCAGTAGTCCTCGCCCTGGACGAGGCCGCCCATCGGCGCGGCGCGCACGAGGTCGGTGCGGGCGAGGATCGTAGTCGGCCCGATCGGGATGGTGTCCGCCGGTGACTTCCAGTACGTCCACACGTCACCGGCCTCGTGCTGGCCGGGCGGCGTGGGGCAGCGCCACAGGGTGGTCGAGCCGTCGGGGTGCTGGTCCTCGCTCCAGCCGGCACACCAGCCGACCCCGGTGGACTCCAGGGTGTTCAGCCGTAGAGCCATCGCATCGTCGGTGAACTCGTCATCGTCATCCGCCCAGTTGGTGTACGGGGTGCGCACACGGCCGAGGGCCAGGTTCCGGGCGCAGGCGGCGCCGACCGGCCGGGGAAGCGCAAGCGTGCGAACGCGGGCATCCTGTGCGAGCGGGGCCGGCAGGCGGTTGGGCGAGGCACCGTCGAGCGCGATCACGGCCTCCCATGGCACGGACTGCCGGGTCAGGCTCGCATGCATGGCTGTCAGGTAGTCGAGCCGGTCTTCGCGCAGGCGGCTGGCGATGACGACGGTGATCAAGGGCGTGGTGCGCGGGGGCAGGGAAGGCTCCGGGAAGACGAGGGAAAGCTAGCGGCGGGCGGTGGGGCGCGAGGGGCTGGCCTTTGCCGGGGCTGCGGCAGGAGCGCTCGGACTCGGCGTGCTGCGCGATGCCCGGATAGCGGGCGGGGAGTCGCGGGAGGACCAAGCCGCCGGGTGGTCGTTGAAGGCGGTGCGCGGGTCGATGGCCCAGCTCACGATGGGGCCGATGTCCTCGTGCAGGAGACTGATCACCTCGACGCCCTCCTTGTGCAGGACGTACCCCCACTCCATGTCCTGCGCATCGGCGGTCTCGTCGGTGACCGACAGGCGTACCGGCGGCGAGCCGTCCGGGGTGACCAGGTGGTCGAGGGTTCGGCTGGGCCAGTGGTTGCCGCCGGTCAGCGCGGTCACGAGTGCGGGCGGGGCATCGTCGAGGAGATCGGTGCCGAGTTCGTCCCAGCCGACGGCGACGTCGTCGATGAGGTGCCGGCACATGGCCTTGATGTCGCGTCCGAACTTGTACTGGTAGGCGGCCAGGAGCAGGGGGAGGTGGTGGCTGGGCACGCCGTCGAGCTGGACGTGGATGCCGGTGTAGCCCGTGCCGACGGTGGGGCGGGCGATGAAGGAGCGAGTGGACAGGGAGCTCTCCGCAGCAAGCGGGGGCGGGAAATGTTCGGCGGCCATCAGGTGGCGCGCGGGTGCGTCTACACGCGGTCCGACCAGGACGGGACCGGCGGGCCGGAGGCATCGGTGCGGGCGCAGGTGTAACCGATCAGGCGGGACAGGGCAGCCTTCGCGGGGACGGTGGCGGCGTCGTTGCACACGAACGTGTACCTGATGGAGGTGCGGGGCACATCGTGGAGCCAGGCCCAGTCCTCCTTGCCCGGGTTGATCTGCAGGCCGGAGTGCGCGACGGCGTCGGTCTGCGTGTGCATGTGGGAGAAGAGAACTAGCGCGCCGCCGTCGGTGGTCTTGAGGGCGTAGGCGTCCTTGTAGCGGTTGTCGGCGCCGGCGAAGACGGTGGTGCCCTGGTCCCCGTAGCGGGTGCCGGTCTTGTCGTGGACCTCGATCTGCCGCTTGCTCGCCGTGGTCGGCGTGAAGACCTTCGTCCCGGTGTGCGTGCCGCCGGTGGCGAAGTTGTCGAGCACCGCGGCACGCAGAACGCCGGCGTCGGCGGCGAGGTGCTTGTTGCCGTCGGCGGCGACGGCCGTCGCGTACCCGTCGTGGTCGAGTGCGATGTCCGGCAGTTTCGGGCTGTCGAGGTCGACGACGGAGACCATCTCCCAGCGCTTGTGCTGGGGTCGTTCGGCGAACACCGCCAGACGCGAGGGGGCCTTGCCCTTGTCGTCCGAGAGCGCGGCGGCGAACCAGCGGTCCTGTCCGGCGGCCAGTCGCGGGATGTACAGCTTGGTGCTGGCGGTGTCGTAGGACCAGGGCTTGTAGGGCGTGCGGTCGGCCGCGGGAAGTCCCTCGGTCTCGGCGTAGTCCGAGACGGACATGGCGTACAGCGGGCCGTCCTCGATGGTGCCGAGCAGGGCGCGGTTGCGATCGGCGTTGGCCTCGTTGTTGATCTGCGAGTAGTGGGTGATGACGGCGCGGGCCTGGGCGGCGCTGAGGGCAGGCGCCGGCTGCGGCGCGCTGCTGGCGCTGGGCGTCTGCTTGGCGACGGCAGCATCGTTGTCGGTGGCACAACCGGTGAGCGCCAGGGCGAGGCAGGCGGCGCCGACGAACAGCGGCAGGGTGCGGCGGGCGATGCGGATGGAGACTCCAAGGATCTAGGGGCAGGGGGGTCAGCGCGTACGGCGGAGCGGGGACACGGCCTTCGCTGAGGCCGGCAGCAGGGCGGCGCTGGTGGTGGGCGCCGAGTGGCGCAGGTTCACGCCGATGCCCTTGGCCGTGAGCTGCTGGACCACGGAGTGGACGCGAAGGGCACGACGGGTGTCCCCGTAGGCGGTGGGCAGGAGAAACGCTGCTTGGTGCGGGTGGTACTGGAAGCCGTGGGTGTACAGGGTCATGCGGGCATCCACCGGCACGCTCTCGTACGGTGCGCCGAGGGCTCCGTCGCTGTACAGGGTCAGGGTGAGGACCTGGTCGACCTGTGGTGGGGCGGGCCGGTGCGGAGGCTGGGGCTGGTGCTCCGCGTTGTTGAGGACCGCCCGCAGGGCCTGTTCGTAGCGGGGTAGCAGCCGCCGGGCGATGCGTGCTGCCGCCCGCGCGGGGTCCTTGGGAACGGCGATGCCGTTGGGTTCCGCGACTCCGGCGAAGTGGTGGGGCTTGATGCGCGCGCCGTCGGGGGCGAGCGCAGCGACGACGAACTGGTGCGGGTAGCGAGGCCGGTCGGTCACGTAGAGCCGCTGGTCGGCCGGCCCGTGGAGCACGGCGTCGTGGGTGAGGACGTACTGGCTGACGGCGTAGTCGACGTGGCCGGTGTCCCAGAGCTGTTCGGTGCGGGGGAACTGGTCGGCGTACTGCGAGTGGCGCTGGTACTGGCTGGTCCAGGTGCCGGGCAGGCGCGCGGAAAGGCCGGCGGCGAAGGCGGCCAGGTCGGTGCGGAGTGAGGTCATGTGTTCCGGGAGGGAAGCGATGGTCCGGGGTCAGCGCGTGTGCCGCGGCTGTGCCGGCGGGAGCACTCGCGGGGGCAGGGACGGTGTACGGGCCGGGCTGGAGGGCAGTCGCGGTGCCGACGCGAGCGGAGTGAGGGCCCGCATCCTGTCCTCGGCCACGTGCAGGACCTCTCCGAGGTTGCGGATCTCGGCGGCGGCGTCGGCGAGGTCGTACGACAGGTCGAAGCCGTCGTCCTCCTCCGCTTCCTTGGCCTTCTCCCCGGCTGCTTCGAAGAACTCGCCGAGCTGCGTCAGCAGTCCGTCGGTGGGCTCCAGGATCTGGTGCAGCAGGGCAGCGGCATCCGCATGCGACTCCGCTCCGTTGAGCCGGTCGGTCAGAGCGCGCAGCGCGTCGCCGTAGACGTAGATGGGAGCGTCGTCGGGTGTGCCGGGGACGCCCTGGGCCTGGGGCGGGGGCGTCGGCTGGGCTGAGTGCACGTGTGGGCTTTCGCCGGGCAAGACGGGGTGCGGCAGCAGTCCGAGCTTGGCCAGGCGGTGGTTGATCGCCTCGATCAGGGGCTGGGCGCTGCCGCCGTGGCGGGCTTCGGGCCGCTGGGGAGCGCCGGGGTCGTCGGAGGGGGCCGAGTCGTAGAGGACCTCGAACAGCGACGGGTCGTCGGGGTGCTCACGCGTCGCGATCCAGCCCTCGGGGTCTCCGGGCGGGCGCTCGGAGGACGGCTCCTGCGGCGGACCGATGATCAGGTAACTGTCGTCGGGGAGAGAGACGCGCACGATGTAGGCGCTGAGGCCGAACTCGATGTCGCACTGCAGGCCGCGCGCCCGCAGCGGCGTGGTGATGTGCAAAACGCGGCGGGAGTCTGGGGTGCTCGCTTCGTCAACGGCCACGGTTCCTCCCGCGCGAGGAGGCGGGCGATCGGTGCGGTGGAGGCGTCCGTCCAGCCGGGGTGACGCCCGGCTGCGACTCCTGACTGAAGCCGAGTTCGTACTCGTCGTGGGCGGCGATCAGGTCGCGTTCCATCTGGGCTTCCTCGTCGGCGACCTCTGCCATGAGGTCGTCGACTTCGGCTCGGCGTTGTTGGTATTCGGCCCATTCGGTGGCATTCAGGTGAGGGGGACGTTTCAAGAGGACTCCGTGTGCAGGCGGTGGCGGTGCCGTGTCGATCAACAGTGGTGGTCCCTCGCAATCGCGTTTGCGAGAGTCGGGCGGGACTGGAATCGCAGAGAGAGCTATCGGCGGGGCGCGGTGCCGGGGGACGGAGGAGCGGGTGGGACACCTGCGCTGGCCCCAGGCTGGCCGCCGGTCGGTGTCGCGGGGGTGGGGGCCGGGTCGTAGGCGGCGCGCAGCCTGCTCAGGCTGGCCTCGTCGGCGAGGGCCAGGACCGACAGCGCCCGGCTGGCCGCCGTCATCAGCAGGTTTGAGGGAGATCCCTTGGCCGCACCGCGGTTTTCCCGCCGCCACCGGGCGGCGGCGACGAGGTAGTCGCTCACGGCGCGCAGTGCAGGTTCGGCGGCGTCCAGGAAGTGGTCGGTGACTGCTTCGATCTCTGCCGGAGTCTGAGCCGCGGCGAGGGCGTCCAGGTAGGGGGTGAGGTCGGGTGCGGGCCAGGGCTGGTCCGGCAGCGGATGCGCGTCGCGGAAGGGCTGCGCGTCGCGTCCCGCCCACCGCTTCAGGTCGCCGCGGGTGGCGAGGTTGTACCGGGCGGCGTGGATCTGGTCGGCGTCGCGGCCGACGTTGTCGTACAGCTCGAAGTCCGGGTCACGCGGGGAGATACGAAAGTCCTTCGATGGGGTGTTGTCAGGATTCGTGAACTCGACGCTTTCAATGCATTCGGGCGTCGGTGTCGAAGAGCGCCAGCTCGTGGGGATGCAGCAGGTGCTGGACGATGAAGGATCTGCCAGCGACTTTCCACAGACCACGGCCCCGGTTGAGGTGCGCGATGGCGTCCATTTCCACGGAGGTCAGGCCCAGCAGGGCGGCGGCGGCGTGGAGTTGGTCGGTCTCCTGGCGGTAGATGATCCGGGTGCTGCAGTCGGCGAGGAGGCCCTCGGCGAGGGCGCGGCCTTGTGATCCGGCGTCGCCGGCGGTGAGCAGGTCGGACAGCCGGTGGATCACCATGAGGTTGGCGATGCCAAGACCACGGCTGAGCTTCCACTGGGCCTGCATCCGCTGCAGCAGACCGACGTGCCGCATCAACCGCCACGCCTCGTCGTACACGATCCAGCGCCGGCCGCCGTTCGGATCGGAGAGGGCGGACTCCATCCAGGCACTTGCGCAGGTCATGGCCAGGACGAGGGCGGTGTCGTCGCCGGATCCTCCGAGCCGGGACAGGTCGATGGTGAGCATCGGCGCGCGCGGGTCGAAGGCGACGGTGGAGGGGGCGTCGAACATGCCGGCCAGGTCACCGTGGACGAGGCGGCGCATCGCGTGGGCCAAGTCGCGTGCGGCGTCGCCGAGCTGGCCGGACATCATGCCGGCGGCTTCGTCGAGCGCACTGGGGGTGTTGAGGGTGGCGGCGACGTCGCCGAGGAGCGGGGTGCGGCCGGTGGCGGTGGCACGGGTGACGACGGCGTCGAGGGCGACGTCGAGGGCGGTGTGCTCCATGGGCATCAGGTCCCGGCCCAGGACGGTCCGGGCGAGGGAGCCGAGTAGGAGCAGGCGCCGTTTGCGGATCTCGCCGACCCAGTCGGCCTCCGTCACGCTGTCCGGTCGCGGGGCCGCATCCAGGGGGTTCAGGCGTCCGGGCAGTCCGGGGCCGAGAGCGACGGACCGGCCGCCGAGGGCTTGCGCCACCGGCGTCCACTCGCCTTTCGGATCACAGGGGACGTAGACGCGGTAGCCGAAGGCGACCGAGCGCAGCGCGAAGGACTTGGCGAGCGCGCTCTTGCCCTGGCCGATCACTCCGGCGAGCAGGAGGTTGGGGTTGGTGAATCCCTCGACCTTGCCGTACAGCGCGAACGGGTCGAAGACGAACGACGCTTCCGCGTGGACGTCGCGGCCGATGTAGATGCCCTCGGCGCCGAGCCCGCCTTCGGCGAGGAAGGGGTAGGCGCCGGCGGCCACGGCGGTGGTCATGCGGTGGGCGGGCAGCTTCAGCCGGTTGTTGCGCGCGGAGGCGGGCCCGGGCCGTCCGCTCGGGGGGTAGAGCGGAGCGGGCATCTCGTGCTCGGCTGGTGTGCTCTCGGCCTGGTGGGCGGTGGCTTCGGCGCGGGCCTTGGCGGTGGCTTCGGCGAGCTGGCGGCGGGCTGCCTTGCGGCTGGCCCGGTCGGTGCCGTGGGGGGTGAACAGTGGGCTGGCGGAGGCGCGGCGGGCGCGGCGAGCGGGCCGGTGGCTCATCGGAGGCCCTCGATTCTGCGGGTGGTGCTCATCGCACGCAGGCCGTGGTGTGCGGGCGGAGGTCGGTGGGGGTGGTCTTACGCCGGATGCTGTGCCCGGTGGCGAGGTGGCGTTGGCAGATGGTCACCACGGGCGGCCCTTCGGGCAGCCTTTCCGGATGGCACGCGCTCGTCTCGGTATCTGCTTGCGCTGTGTTGCCGGGCAGCAGGTGGAAGGCGGAGTGGAGCTCGGTGGTGGCCTGCCACAGGCGGGTGTGCGCGGTGGCGAGGTGGCGGCCTGCTGCAGGATGCGGGGGCCCTGCTGCCTCGGCCAACTGGTCGATGAACCGGTGTAGTTCGGTGAGGTGGGCGTGCAGGGTGTCGAGGTGCCCGCGATCCGGGGGCGCGGCACGGTTGAGTGCACGAGCGTGGTGGCGGACGCCTGCGGTGGCGGCCCGAAGGTAGGGGTGCGCGTCGGGCGCGCTGGGACGGGGATGGATCAATGGGAGGTCCTTGCCGCCAAAGAGGCGGGAGCGGGGTGTAGGGGCGAACTGGCAGCTACAGGGTGGTGCGGGCCAGGGGGAGTGCGGCAACGGCGAACGCGTCGGGCTGCTGGTAGTTCAGCCGTCGCAGGTCGACGCCCGAGCTGACGGCGTGGGTCTCGATCTGGGCGCAGGCGGCGTCCAGGAGGGCGTCGGTCTCGGCGGTGACGGTGACGAGGCCGGTCAGGGCGACGTCCGCGTGTCCGGCGATGAGCTGGCGCTCACGCTGTTTGACGTCGGCGTACTCGACGGAGTCTTCCTCGCTGTCGACCTGCCCGCGGCGGGCGCGCTCGTTGGCGTCGGCAATGATCGCGGCCTTCTTGCGCTGGACGTCCCGCAGCGCGGACTCGAGCCCCTGCGGTACGTAGATGAGGGACAGGCTGCGTCGCACGCCGGCCGTGAACATGAGGCCGTGCATGAAACCGGCGTTCGTCTCGGTGCGGGGCCAGTTCTCCACCCAATACGTGGCGTGCCGTGCGCTGTCGGTGGCGAGGCGGTCGTACTCCTCGACCTGGACGACGGGACCTGCGGCTGGGGGATCGGCCTCGGCGCGGCCGGTGTCGGACCACTGCTGGAGTGCGGCGAGGGCCCCCGGGTCGTAGGCGGTGCGGATGACGGCGGCGATCTCCCGCGCGGTCAGCCAGCCGGTGACCATCAGTCCGGCGTTGCGGGCCGCCTGGGCGATGGACGCGGTGGTCTGCTCCATGACGGTGAACGCCCCGGGCAGCCCGCCGCCGGCCTGCGAGATCAGCCGCCGGGCGGCCTTCAGATCGAGGGAGATGGCGAAATAGGTCTCGTGGGGTGCGGCGGCGGGACCGGCCGAGGCGACCAGTTCGGAGTAGATCTGTCCGGCGGCCGGTGTCTGGGGCTGCCCATTCTGGGCCCAGTGGCGGGTGAGGGTGTCGCCGCTGTCGGGGACGGTGCGTTCCAGCACCTGCACGGTGGCGATGTGCCCGGTGCGGGCGATGCCCGCGAGCGCGCGTCCCCAGCTGCCCACGTTGTGGTTCTGGGTGGCGGGGTCGAGGAGGGCGAAGGCGCGGCTGCTGACCCGGGCGATGGCGGTCAGGGTCTGCCGGTGCGGGTCGTGCACGGCCGCGGCGCCGTTGGCGGAGTCGCCGGGGGTGACCACCTTGAGGGAGGCGGCCGTGCCGGGCAGGTGGAGGACGCCGTCCTGCCGGGGCCGGGTGACGGGCCGGGCGAGCCAGAGCGTCTGGCCGGTGCGTCGGCGCTGTGCGTAGCGGGCGACGATCGGCGCCCAGTCGATCAGGGAGCGTCCGTGCCGACGGATCACCACGAGCGCACCGGAAGCCGCCCACAGCGGTGCCAGGGCGACGGCGCCGACCAGCCCGGTGGAGACCACCGTCATCAGCAGCAGCGCCAGCGTGCAGGAAACAAGGACGAGTTGGGGCAGGGAGAGGCCGAGGAGGATGCCGCGGCGGGACCGGTGCGGAAACTTCACCGTGACCGGGGCGACGGAGAGATCAGTCAAGGGGCGGGTCCTGAAAGGCGCGGGTGGAACCCGGGGACGGGAGGTGGCGTGCACGTCCCGTCCCCGGTAGACGGCAGGGGATCAGAGGCCGGTCGCAGGCGGCGGCGGTGAGGCCGTTCCGCTGGGCGTGGCGTTCTGTGCCCCGGGGGACGGTGGTGCGCCCTGCGGCGGCGGGGTCGCGGTCGGCGGCACTGACTGCCAGCCGCCTTGCTGGCCGGACGCGGCGCTCGCGCCGGATCCGCCCGGCCCCGGGCTGCCGCCCACCTGGCCGCTGGTGTCGTCGGAGACGCTCGTCGGCGCGGGCTGGACGGCCTTCTCCAGGCCGGACTTCATGGCACCGCCACCGGGCGAGCCGCCCGTTCCGCCACCCTGCGAAGCGTCCTTGCTGCCGCCGCTGTCGCCGGTCGGGTTGGCGGCGATGTCGCCGGGGAATCCGCCTCCGCCTGCGGCGTCGGGGCCTTGCGCGGCGGTGACACCCGCTCCGGCTGCCGCGCCGCCGGTTCCGGCGGTGGCCGCTGCTGCCGCGGCCTTGCGGGCGGCGTTCTCGGCGTGGGCCTTGGCGATCTGCGCTCCGGCGCCGCCAGCGCGGTGGATGGACTCGCCGTCGGTGCCGTCGGCCGCCCAGTGCACGAACTTGAACACGGCATACGGGCACAGCAGCACCAGGATCATGATCACGATGCCGGACATGACGTCGGCGAGGGCGGCGATGCCGTCCTTGGCGTCGGTCTTGCCCATGGAGGCGATGCCGAGCACGAAGATCACAGTCATCAGCAGCTTGCTGACGACCAGGGTGGCGGTGGCTTCGATCCAGCCCTTGCGCCAGCGACGTGCGACCTCCCAGCCGCCGCCGGCCGACGCGAAGACGGCCAGGGTGACCATGACGAGGATGCCGACCTTGCGGACCATCATCACGCACCAGTAGAGGAAGGCGCCGATGGCGGCGCCGAGACCGACGACGACCGGGACGAGCCAGCCGAGTCCGGCCAGGGATCCGATCTGGCTGACCTTCACGATGCGGCGCACGGCCGACTCGATGCTCAGGTGCGCGGTCTTGAACAGGCCGTCGCTGACGGCGTCGACGACTTCGACGGCGACCGTGGTCAGGGCGATGGCGCAGAACGCGAACAGGACCCCTGACATGGTGCCGGTGAACGCCTGGGTGAGGGCTTGTCCGTCGCGTCTGACAGCGGCCCGGACGAGCTGTGCGCAGAAGGTGGCGACCAGCAGGACCAGGCCCAACGGCAGCAGCATCTCGTAGTTGTCGCGGAACCATCCGGCGTTCAGGTCGACCCTCGTGGTGGTGTTAACCGCCTTGGCGGCCAAGTCGGCCGCTGCCGCAGCCAGCTCACCTGCGGACTTCGCCATCCAGTCACCGATGGCCTTGCCAGGGTCCGAGGCGAAATCGACCGCGTCGCCGACGGCACAGAGCTTGTCCGCCAGGGGGTAATCACAGAAACCCACGGGGAATTACTCCTCCTTGTCTCGTGTCAGGCGCGGGTCACTGCGTGACGCTCGGAGCGATGGCGGCCAGGGCACAGTCGTGGCCGGGGCGGCACTGCACGGCGAGGGTCACGGCGCGGTCCTCGGCTCCGCCGCCGCCCTTCTTCCAGGCGATCTGCTGCTTGCCGTTGACGGTGACGACGTAGATGTACGCCTCGGTGATCGCCGAGGGGTCCTCGGCGAGGGCCTGCTTGAACGCGCCCGGGTAGTGGCCTTCGGTGACGCGGGCGGTGGCGTGCTGGTCCTGGTCGGCCATCCGCGACCACAGCAACGGATCAGGGACCTGGCCGGAGACGGACGCCCAGTCGGCGTAGGTGGGCTCCTTGGTCATCCACTCGCGCATGCCGGCGAGCTGATGGTCGCGGCTGGTGTCGCGGGTGTCGTAGGACCACAGCATCTGGGCTGCTGCCTTGGCGTACGCGACCGGCTCGGCGATCTGCGGAGGCTTGGGCACGGAACCGGAGTCGGCCTCGGGTTTCGGGGCGGGGGCCTCGGAGGAGGACGGGCTGTGCGTCGCGGCCGGCCCGGCAGCGGTCGGATCCCGGTGGGCGTTGCCGCTGCCGGACAGCCAGGCGACGGCTGCGGCGATGGTGAGCAGGACGGTGACGACCAGAGCGACGATGGCGACGCGCCGGTTGGCCGACCAGCCGACGCCGTAAGAGGACAGCGAGAGGGTGGGGAATCGGTTCCGCATCAGTGGACCTGCGAGCCGAGGGTGGAGAAGAACGCGACGATTCCGTTCGCGGCGCCGAGGCCGAGGGCGGCGCCCGCGGCGACGACGGCGCCCTTCTTCCCGTTGGCCTCGGCCTGGTGGCCGCCGGTGTGGTGGCCCCAGGCCCACACGCCGAGCGAGACGGCGAGGGCGCCGACGACGGCGATGATCCCGAACATGTTGATCGAGTTGACGACGTTCTTCAGCACGCTGAGCCCGGGCAGGCCGCCACCCTTGGGCGAGATCCCTGGGTCGTAGGCGAGCTGGATGACGCGGTCTGCGAGAGGGAGGGACATAGGTGTGGCGGGGCTCCTTGCATACGCGGGCCAGACGAGGGGCCGGCGAGAAGAGGGGAAGCAGAGGGGGTGGGGAGATGCGCTCGGGGCGCGGGAGATCGCCGCGGCGGCGGCCCGCCCGGGCGGTGCCCTGGCGGGGTGGCGTCAGATGACGCGGCGGGCGGCGAGAATCGTCCAGTCCTTGATCGGGGTGATCCGGACCGGCTTTGATGTGCGCGGTGCCTCGATCACGAGGCCCTCGCCGATGTACATGCCGACATGCTCAGGCCGGGCGGCGGTGCCGCGGCTGAAGATGAGGTCACCGGGCTTGAGCTGGGCGGGCGAGACCGCCTTGCCCTCGTTGATCTGCGTGTACGTGGTGCGGGAGAGCGTGACGCCGGCGTGCGCGTACGCCTGCTGCATCAGCGAGCTGCAGTCGCAGCGACCCATCGGGTCCGGGCCGTGGGCGTTGGTGCAGGATCCGCCCCACTGGTAGAGGGTGCCGAGCTGGTGCATTGCCCACTCGATGGCCTTGCGCGCCTTCGGGTCGGCGTCCTTGGGGATCTTGTATCCCTTCGGGACGCTGCCCTCGGGGATCGGGCCGAAGCCGGAGCCGTCCTGGCCCGGAGCGCAGCCGGTAGTGCCGGCTCCCGGGTCCTTGCCTGGGTTCGGCTCCTTGGCGTCCTTGTTGTTGCCGGCGCCGGGGAAGGTCTTGGCGATGGCTTCCTGCAGCGCGGTGGCCAGGTGCTCCCACTGCGCGTAGGCGTCCGGCAGGCCGGACTGCTGTACTGCTTGGGCGGCCTGGGTGACGGTCATCTGCTGCCAGCCGTTCACCTTGAGCAGGTGCTTGTAGAACTGCTCGCTCGCGTACGTCGGGTCACGGATCTGCTCGGCGGTGCCCCAGCCCTGGGAGGGACGCTGCTGGAACAACCCAAGGCTGTCCCTGTCGCCGTAGTTGAGGTTGCGCAGCCTCGACTCCTGCATCGCCGTGGCGAGCGCGATGACCTGGCCCTTCTTGGGGACGTCGAGGCTGATACCGGTGGCCACGATCGTCTGGGCATTGGGCACCTGCTCGGCGGGCAGGTCCAGGCCCTCGACGTGGACGTTCTTTCCGGACGCCCCGTCGAGGATCTTGGTGACCTGCTCGGCGACCTTGCCGGTGTCGATGTCGTTCAGGCAGATGAGGGAGCTGCTGCTGCTTTGAACGGCGTCCGCGGAGGACGCCATCATCATGCCGGTGCCGGCGAGCAGAAGCGGGGAGAGGAAGACGACGCCGATGCCGGCGGCGAGCGCCTTCAACCGGAGCGGACCGCTCGTGGGTCAGCGAGGTCGGGCAGGGGTGGGTAGCGAGACGTCATGAGCGTGTCCTTCGGGGGTGCGGTGTCCGGCGTGCTGCGTGCGCGAGGCGTGGTGGAAGGGCGCGGCGGCCGGGGTGGGCGATCAAGGCGGACCGATGCGGGGCGAGTTGCCGCTCGCTCCCAGCTGGCCGGGCCGTGAGCTAGGTGTGCCGGGGCAAGGGGGTACCTCCGTGAGGTGTGGCGGGGGAGTAGCCAGCGGCGGTGTGCGCCGGGCGGTTCAAAAACAGTAGATGCGGATTGGCGGTTGACCAAAAAGCTGTCGCGAGGTGCCGGAATCCGGCACCCTCGCACGGCACTTCTTGGTCGTCGGCGGATTCGCCTCTACAGTTTTTGGACTCCCCTCGCCTCCTCGGGCTGCGGCCCTGGGCTTCTGCACGCCCACTTCCGGCCTGCGAGGACTCCTGTGCGAGGCGGCTAGTTCCCACCGTGAATCCGCACCCGAATAGGGGCCCCTCTTTGCCTTTTTCCCTTCACCAGGGCGACGCCCTGGCCGTTCTCTCCGGCCTTCCGGACGGCTGCGTCGACTCCGTCATCACCGACCCGCCGTACAACAGCGGTGGCCGGACCGCGAAGGAGCGCACCACCCGCTCCGCGAAGCAGAAGTACACCTCCGCCGATGCCAAGAACGACCTCGCAGACTTCACCGGCGAGAACATGGACCAGAGGTCCTACGCGTTCTGGCTGACGCAGATCATGACCGAAGCGCACCGTCTGACGAAGACCGGCGGGACCGCGCTGCTGTTCACCGACTGGCGTCAGCTCCCGACGACGACGGACGCGATCCAGGCTGCCGGGTGGCTGTGGCGCGGTGTGCTGGCCTGGCACAAGCCGCAGGCCAGGCCGCAGAAGGGCCGGTTCACCCAGAACTGCGAATTCATCGTCTGGGCGTCGAAGGGGGCGATCGACGGCTCCCAGAACCCGGTCTATCTGCCCGGCATGTACTCGGCGTCGCAGCCCTCGGGCGCGCAGCGCCGGCACATCACGCAGAAGCCGGTCGAGGTGATGCGCGAGCTGGTCAAGATCAGCCCCGAGGGCGGCACGGTCCTCGACTTCTGCGCCGGCTCCGGCTCCACGGGCGTGGCCGCTCTGCTGGAAGGCCGGGACTTCATCGGCGTGGAGAAGACCGAGCACTACGCGTCGATCGCGGCCGACCGGCTCACCGAGACGATCCGCGAAACCCTCACGCAGGACGACGTGGACCTTACCGGCTGAGCCCCGTCCTTGCCTGCTGCCAAGGCGACCGGCTCCCCAAGCGTAGCCGTCGGCGACATACCGCCGTAGTGGCCGTGCAGCTCGCCGGATGGGCCGCGCGCAGACGCTTCCGTCCTTTTCTCATTCCGTGTCTCGTAGGAGGCCGAGCTTTTCAATGCCCGAATCAACAAAGTCGCCTGACGATGGCGAGTTGGAGCCGGTTCGTATTCCGGATCGACAGCTGGAGGGAATCGAGGCGAGCGTGCGGCGGCTCATGGAGCAGTCGGCGCAACAGGCTCAGCAGCTCGACCACCTCGCGTCCGCCCCGCCGCCCAGCGGATCACCGTTCGCGGCCTTCGGCATGCCAGGACTCGGTGGGCCGCCTCCCGCCGCTCCACCGGAGCCCCGCCCGATCCTGGAACTCGACGGAGAAGAACGCGAGGACGAACTCGACGCCCTGTCCGACTGGGTGGATGACTTCTTCCTCCCGGTGTACGGGGCGGAGGTCACCACCGCGGCACCCTGGTGCCTGCAGTGGCAGGAGCACGACGACGTCGTGGCCTGGCTCCACGCCCTGTGGCTCGCCTACCAGCAGCACAAGGATCCCGAAGCCGGGCAGTCCGGCCTGTTCGTGTGGCACCGGGACTTCCTCACCCACGCCGTCGCGGCGATCCGCGCGCCGGGTGGGCCGCTGTCGGCCTGCATGACCTCGCCCGACCGGCCCGCGCACCGCCTTCTGCCCGGCCCGCCGCCGTCCGTGCGCACGGAGACGGCGAACACGACACAAGTCGCCGAACCGGACGAGCCGACGTCATGACCGCGGGAGCGGGACAGCCCGCCTTCGCACTGAGCTTCGACCCCCGCGCGCTGACCGATCTCCTCCAGGCCCCCAGCGACATACGCGACCTCACCCTCGCCTACCTGCAGGAAGTCGTGAACGCGCAGCGCTTCGGCCTGCGTCTCGACGGTGACCTGGAGGGATTCAGGAAGCTGTTCGTGGACTCGCGCAAGGACTGGCGTGTCGTCTACGGCGTCCGCCCGGCACCCGCGGAGTCCGCGCATCCCAAGGAGATCCACGTCGTCGCCATCCGGCCGCGAGCAGGCAACGACGTCTACGACGAGGTCGGCCGCCGCCTGGGGATGACCCGCCGGCCGCTGAGCGCCCGCACCCACGCGGCACGCTTGCGTTCCCCGCAGCTGACCACCCGCGCTCCCGAGCCCCGGTCCGGTCCGCCGCCCACCGCACTGCCGGGGCTGCCCCGTCCCGCCCCAAACCCCGCGCACCGTCACACCCGCTGAACGTACAGAGGTCCGCCTATGCCCCCTCCACCCGCGCCGGCACCCGCCCGGCGTGCGGTTTCCCCGCTCGACCACCGCCTCGAAGCCGTCACCGGGCACGACATCGACACCCTGTGGGCCTACCGCGACCGCGAAGTCCTCGACGAGCAGCACGCCCAAGTGGTCGACCGGCACCGTGAACTGGCTAAGGCCCAGACCAGCGTCACCTTCTACCTCCGGCTCCTCAACCGCCTGTCCAGCGGCGAGTTCGACGTCGACAGCGCTCTAATCACGCGCCTCGACCGCACCGTGGACCAGCTGGAAGAGGCCGCCGCCGCGCGGGACGCCGCGGCTAGGAAGGTGCTCGCCGCCCTGGAGCCCATCGAAGCCGCAGCGGTGGCTTCCGCGTGCGACGCCCGGCAGCTTGACGGACGACCAGGCCGCGCTGCTCGCCATCGCCGGCGGCGCCAAGCTCTACGAACACCTGCTGACCGGCCGGATGTCCGTCACAACCGCCTCCGGTACCCGAATCCGTCATGCCACCCTGCAGCAGTTGGAAGATGCCGGCCTGGTCGTCCAGGACACCGGCCACCCCGTGCACGCCGGCCAGCCGGTCGCGCTCACCGACGCCGGACGGGCCGCGCTGTTCGCCGCCCGCCGGGCTCCCACGGTGCAGGCGCCGAAGGTCCCGGCTCGCCCCGGCGCATCGTGGCTCACCCCGGCGCAGCGGCGCTGACCTCACCGAAAGGCTCTTGTTGTCTCCGACCGACCCGGCGCCGGGCCGGAAGTCCATCCCCCAAGTCGACTTCGATCTGGACGACCTCGACGCCGACGAGGAGAAATACCTCGACTTCTACCGCGAGGTCGCCGTCCACGAGGACATGCTCGTTCCCCTCGCCGAACACCACGACGGCCCGCACAGCTACTACGTCCTGTTCGACCGCACCACCACCTGGGGGCACCCCGGCATGCCGCAGGTGCTCGCCGTGCATCTACAACGGGACCGCGAGAAGCGGACGTTCAGCTTCGAGCATGCCCCTCTGCCGCTGCCCGCGATGGCGCAGTCCTGGCTCATCCACCGTGGCTGTCCGTCCGATGCCATCGCCCTCGCCCCACTGGGCCCGCCGCCAGCGGACGAGGCCACGTGCGCGCTGGAGTTGCGCCTCGCCGGCGACGGCGACCACTACGCCATGGGCTACTCCTACACCAGCGACGACCCGGACGACATGGTCATCGTCGTGGCCCTGCGTGCCCTGGACGAGCGAGCTCCCTCGCCGTTCCGCGTCGTGGTCGAAGAGGTCGACACTGAGACGTGGACGCACACCCTGCGCGAGGGCGGCTTCGACACGCTCGGCGAGGCACTGCAGTGGTGCGACGACCGCCTCGCGGGCGAGGCCGGCCCTCTTCCGCCGGTCCGCCCGGCAGCCGCAGTTAGCCGCCCGGCCGGCTTGCCGAAGGCTCCTGCCCCGCGCCCGCCCGGCCGCTCACGCTGAGCGTCAAAGCCGACCAGGGCGGCGCAACATAGCCGACGATCGCCGGTTAGCCAAACCGGCGAATATCCGGACTCTTATACAGCCGCCGGGACAACACCCGCGGCACCTTCCCCGCAATCCCTATGCCTTCACGGAGGTTTCTTCCGCATGCGCTCCACCCGAATTGCCATATCCGCAGCCATGCTCGGCGCACTCGCTCTGCCTGTGCTGTCCGCCACCACCGCCAGCGCGACCCCCGCGAGCAGCTGCTCGTCCCAGCCGCCGCTGCCGTACGAGGTACACACCAAGGCCGTGACCATCCGGTCCAAGGCCACCACGAAGTCCACCGCGCTCGGCGTGCTCTACAAGAGCCACAAGTTCACCGTGCACAAGAAGAGCGGCAACTGGCTCTACATCACGGACAAGACCACCGGGGTCAAGGGCTGGGTCTCCGGCACGTACGTCTACCGCGACGTCCGAATGTGCCTGGACTGACAGAGCCCAGCAGGTGCCCGTAAGCGGCTCAGCCACCGGGTACGGCAGCCCCTCCCACCCCAGGGATCGGCCTTTCCAGAACAGGAGATTTCCCTTTGCCCGATGGCATATCCGATGAATCTGAGGATGTCGTGGGCGTGCTCACCGAACGGATCGAAGCGCGCTTCGACATGGGCATGGACCAGTTGAAGGCCGCGGTCGCCGCCGCGCCGACCGCGAATCCCGATGCCACCGACGTCGTCAAGTGGCATGGCCTTCTCGTCGAGGCCCAGTCCGTGCTGGAACGTGCGGAGGACGATCTTGTTGCTGCGCTGCAAACCCAGCCCAGCGAGATCGACGATCCGACGATGGGCCTCGCCCACCGGGTGAACGCGGCCGTCACCGCCCGCGACGGCCGAGCCATGGTCGTGCGGTGGCTCCTCGACCCGGACGCCCCGGGGAAGAAGGACCTCGCCGCCCAGCGCCTCGCCCGCCTCCGGCCCCGCACCGGCCCGGCGGTGCAGACCAGCGTTCCCCAACGGCCCGCCGGCACAGCCGCACCGGCATCGGCGTGGCGGCCGGCAAGGACCGCCCGATGAACCGGGACAAGGCCAGCACCATGGACGCCGACCTGCAGAAGGTCTTCGGCAACCCGCTACCCGAGCTGTACGAGACGGCTGCCAGCCCAGGCGCCTCGCCCGCGCTCGCCCGTGCCCTGGAGCTGCGTTCGTTCCTGGCGCTCACCGAGGAGCAGGTCGCCCGCGTCCGCGACCGCGTCCACGCCGACATGGACCCGGACCGCGACATGGGCGAACTGTCGGCGGACAAGCTCCGCTTCGACGCGCAGTGGCTGGAAGCCGCACTGGAGGCCCGCGACGGCTACCGCGCCGCCCTCGGCGTACTGCTGCGCACCATGCCCCCGCCTGCCCAGCAGGCTCGGCCCGTACGAACGGCTCAGCTCAGGGCCACCGCAACCCTGCCCCCGTCTGCCGCCCCGGCACCGCAGCGTGCCGGGGCGGCCCGGGCCCGCCGACCGTGAAAGCCCACGCTTGCCCCACCTCACGTCCACCGACATAGCCGGACGGATCGAGGACTTGTACGGCGCGCCGCTCGCCGACCTCGAAGCCCACGCCCAGGACCAGCCACCCGGCATGCTCTCCGCCCTGCTCGGCATGCACGACGACCTCGCCCTCGCCGAGCGCAGCATCGACGTCCACCGCGACCACCTCGCCCGGCTCATCCACCCCGAGCGGCAGATCGACCCGCACGAGGTCTCCCACCTCCTCGACGGTGCACGCCGGCTCGCCGAAGCCGTCGCCGTCCGCGACGTCCAGGCCAAGTCGGTCGCCGCCGTCCTGCAGAGCCTGGCCCGCGTCCCGGCCCCGACGCCTGCCCCGCCGGCTCCCTCGCCTTCCGTTCCAGCTCCGCCTCTACCGGTGCCGAGCCCGGCACACAGCCGCTGACCCAGGCGATCTCTCTCTTTCCTTCACCCAGGAGTTCCTCCCTTGGCCATCACCGCTCTGCCCCCTGACACCGACGCCGACATCGCCCGGGTAACCGAGGCCCTCGCCATGATCACCCCACGCTGGAACGTGAGGATCCTCCTGGCCCTCTCCGGCCCGCCGCTGCGCTACAGCGAGCTGGCGGCCAAGGTGTCCTGGCTGCAGAACGGCCAGCTCCACCCCAAGCTCAAGTCTCTGTGCGACGCCGGACTCGTCGAACGCACCGAACACACCGCACGGCACGTGAGCTACCGCCACACCGAACGTGGCGCGGCCCTGCTGCCGGTCCTGCCGGTGATCGTCACCTGGGCCGAGGAACACCTGGAGAAGGCGGACGGTCCGCTGCCCGCGATCGAGCAGATCGAGGACGGCCTCACCCTGCTCACCCGGCGCCACGCCGCCGCCATCCTGTGGGTGCTCAAGTCCCGACAGGAGGTCAGCGGCCGGGCTCTGGCCCGGATCGTGATGCCCAGCAGCGACTGGACCAACATTTATCCGCCGCTGCGGCAGCTCGTCGCCGACGGCCTGGTCGACACCGACGGCATCGGCCAGCCCTACCGGCTGTCCGCAGCCGGTGACGGCCTTGGCCCCGTGCTCGGCGCCCTGTCCGCCTGGTCCGCCGGGCAGAGCCTCGACCAGGCGGCCCAACACCCGGTCTGGGGACACCCGCAGGCGAAGCCCGCGCCGAGGCCGTGGCTCAGCAGCCAGCCACGGCCGACCCCCGCGGCGCTCCCACCCGCTCGCACGACCGCATCCTCTCCGGCGTGGCACCACCGCGATCTCTTCTCGCACGGTACGACCGCCCGCCCGAAGGCAGCCATCCCGGCGGGAGGCCCGCGCCGATGAGCACCCCCTTCACCCCTGCCGAAGTACGCCACGCCGTCGAACTTCTCGCCTCGCGCTCCTTGATCCGCCTGGTCACCGAGATCGACGACAACGGCGCCATACCGCCGCGACGGCTGGCCGGCACCCTGCCCGACCTCTCCACGCACCAACTGCGAAGCGCCTCCGACACGGCCCGCGCCCACGGCCTCGTCCGGATCGCACCCGGCTCCGGTCTCGAACTTACCGAGGCAGGAGCGGAGTTGGCCGACCTGTATGACGCGATGGCTCGCTGGGCCCGGCGTCACGCCGTCCCGGCCCCCGTCTGCGAGTTCAGCCGCCGTATCCGGCACGTCCTCGACCTGTTGGCACCGTCGCTCTCCACCGAGCGCGCCGACGCTCTCTCTCCGCTGACCGGCGACGGTGCCGAGGCGGGGCTGGCCCGTCCCCGCACCCTCCTGATCCAGTGGCTGGCCGACAACCCCCAGGTGGCCAGGGTGCCCGAGCCTGAGCCGGTCGCGTGAGCGCAGCGGTCACACCGCGGCACGCACGCCACACCGGCGGGCTGATGCGCAGCATCTACCTGCCGCGCACGGCGGACGCGTTGGCGTTCGCGATGTCCACCTACGGCATCCCGCTGCTTGTCCTAGCCACGACGCGATCCGCTGCGCTGACGGGCGCCGCCTTCGCCCTGGAGTGGATTCCGCGGCTGGCCGCGTTCGGGTGGGCCGGCTCGGTCGTTGACCGGCGCGGTGCCTCGGTGGTCTTCCACCTTGCCTCCCTGGGGAGGGCGCTGGCCCTCGCCGCTGGCGCGGTCCTGCTCCACCTCCACCCGTCCGGCACCGTGGCGGGCGCGACCGTGATGGTGCTGGCGGCGACGACCGGCGTGCTCACCGAGTTCAGCTATATCGCGGCCGAGACCGCGGGCGCCGCCGCCGGACGGCGAGCAGGACGGCGGGCCCACCGTGTCCAGGCCGTCCTGCTTGGCATCGACCAGACCGCAACCCTGGCCGGGCCGGCGTTCGCCGCAGTGCTCCTGCTCGCCGGGCCGCCGCCGATGCTCGCAATGATCAGCGTGCTCTCCCTGCTGGCTGCCATGCTCGCCCTGCGCACCCCGCCCTCGCCCGTGGCACCGGCCCGCGCGCCGAAGGGGCAGTCCGGCGCCGGACTGCTCACCGGGTGGCGCACCATCCGCTCGCTGCCCGCGCTCGGCTGGCTGGTGACCGGGCTGACCCTGTCCAACCTGGCCACCGGCCTTCTCCAAGCGGCCGGCCCCGTGATCGTCGTCAAGCACTTCGGGCAGTCCACCACCGCCGTCGGCCTCGTCTGGTCCGCCGCTGCCGCAGCGACGCTCCTCAGCGTCACATTCTGCCGGTTTGCGATCGACCGCCTCGGTCTGTGGCCGGTCGGCGCCGCCTGCGCCGCCCTCGCCTCACTCGGCTGTCTCGCCGCCGCCCAGGCCCCCGACTACCGGTCCTACCTCGTCCTAGTCGCGGTCCTCATGGCGGGCGAAGGAGGCATGACGGTCGTCCTGCGCACCCTGCGCTCCCGCCTGATCCCTCCGGAGAAGTTCGGCAGCACCCTGTCGGCGACCATCCTCATCCTCCTGCTGCCCTTCCCCGTCGCCGGCGTACTCACCGCGCTCACCCCGCCCGACGCACTGGGACACGTCATCACCGCATGCGCCGCCCTGCAGGCCATCGGCCTGTTCTGCTCCTTCACCCGCCTTCGCACCGATCCCGTCCTGCGCACCTGACCCTGCTGCGTCCTCAGCCTGTGGAGAACTTCATGTCTATCGCCGCCCTCGGATCGCACCGCGCGACCGGTCGCACCATCACCGAGCAGTTCCACGCTTTCGACGCCCACAACCCGAACGTCTACCGGGCCCTGGAACGCATGGCCGCCCGCCGTCTGGCCTCCGGCGCCACACGCGTCGGCGTGAAGGACCTCTTCGAGGACCTGCGCCGCCAACTCCCGTACGGGGTCGCCGGGCTGAACAACAACTTCACCGCCCTCTACGCCCGTCGGCTGATCAGCGAAAACCCGCACTGGGCTGCGGCGTTCGAGTTGCGCCGCCGTCGTGCCGACTGACAGCTCTCGGTTTCCTCCCGCCTAAGCATCCTCGGCCGGCACCGACTTCGCCGCTCTGCTCCGCCGGCCCCGCTCGCGGCGGCTGCTCGCCGGACACTCAGCGGCCCTGCGCCGCAGAGGGCCGCCGTCCACATGTCCCTGCCCCCTCTTTAGATTCTGAGGAGCCTGTTCTTGCCCGACCGTCCTGTCGTCCTGGTCGTCGCCGCATCCGACATGGAGGCCGAGGCGTACCGCGGGTACTGCCTTCAGTCCGTGGCCGCCGTCTACGACGTCGTCCTGATCACCGGCGAAGAGCCCTCGTGGGAGACGCCGTACCTGCGGGACTGCGTGGTCGTGTCCGATCCGACCGACCAGGCGGCGCTGTCCGCCGCCGGCCGGGACCTGGCCGACCGCTACGACCTTGCCGGCGTGTTCACCTGGACCGAGTGGTACCTCGTCCCGGTCGCCCGCCTCGCCCGCCAGCTCGGCCTGCCCACCACTGCCCCGGAAGCCATGCAGGCATGCCGCAACAAAGCCACCTCCCGTACGTTGTTCGCCCGGCACGGGGTTCCGTCGGCAGCCTCGGTGAGCGTGCGCACGCGTGCCGAGGCCCAGGTGGCGGCCGAGCGGATCGGCTACCCGGTCGTGCTGAAGCCCGCCGCGCACGCGGCCAGCATCGGGGTGATCCGCGCCGACACCCCCGAACAGCTCACCGCCGCCTTCGCGTTCGCCGACCAGGCGGCCGGGCTGGGACTCGAGTCCACGAGCGTGCTGGTGGAGGAGTATCTCGACGGACCCGAGGTGTCGGCCGAGTGTGTCACCTACGGCGGTGAGACCACCGTGGTGGCCGTCACCCGCAAGACGGTCAGCGCCCCGCCGTATTTCGAGGAACTGGCCCACTCGGTCGACGCCGCCGACCCACTGCTCGACGTGGTCGCACCGGCGGCACGCGCCGCGATCCACGCCCTGGGAATCACCGACGGCGTCTCCCATGTCGAGATGCGGCTGGTCGACGGCCGGCCGCGGCTGGTCGAGGTCAACGGCCGGATCGCCGGTGACATGATCGGCCATCTCGTCCAGCTCGCCACCGGCATCGACCTGCCGCGCACCGCCGCCGACATCGCCTGCGGCCGTGCCCCCGACCTCACCCCGACCCGGTCCTCGGCCGCCGCGATCCAGCTGCTCTACCCCGACACCTCCGGCACCCTGCTCCGCCTCGGATTCGACGGCGTCAGCCCGCGCTGGCTGGAACGCGTGCACTTCCAGCACCAGGTCGGTGACCAACTGCTCCTGCCGGCCGACGGCGGCAACATGTTCACCGCGCGCATCGGCTACCTGATCACCACCGCGCCCACCGCGGACCTCGCACAGGCCCGCGCCCAGCAGGCTGTTCGCCGTCTCCAGGTCGACCTGGCGCCCCGCGCAGCCGACGAGACTGTTCCGGGTGGCCGCCCCGCATGAGCCGCGCCAACGCTTCCGTTCGCCGCAGCCGTGTCCTGCTGACCGGTTACTTCCTCGGCCTGGGCGTGGTGATGGCGGTCTGGGGCGCCCGGATGCCAGCCGTCCAGCAAGCCGCCCACCTCACCACCGCCGGCCTGTCTCTCGTCCTGCTCGCCGCCGCTGTCGGCATGGTCGCCGGACTGCAGGCCGGCGGCCGACTCGCCCGGCCCGACCGCCTTCCCCTGCTCCTGATCGGCGGAGCTGTCGCGCTGGCAGCAGCCCTCGCCGTGCTGGGGCAGTGCCGGACGCTGACCTCGCTACTCGCGGCGGCGATTGCTTTCGGTGCCGCGCACGGTGTCCTGGACGTCGCCGCCAACACCGCAGCAGTCCGCTGCCAGAACGCCGCTGGCCGACCGGTCATGTCCTCCCTGCACGCCGCGTACACGATCGGCGCCCTGGGCGGTGCCGCCCTGGCCGCCGTCACTGCCCGAACAGCCCACAGCACCCTGTTCCTGGCGACCGGCCTCGCGTTGACCGCGACCGTGCTCGTGGCCGGTCCGCGCACCCTGGCGCTCAGCGGCGCCGACCAGCCCAAGTTCCCCGGCCCAGAAGCGGTCGGCCGGGGCCCGACGGGAGGTGTGTGGCTGTTGGGTGCGCTGGCGGCTGCGAGCCTGCTGGGGGAGGGGGCGGCAGCCGACTGGGCCGCAGTGCACCTGCACACGCTGCACGCCACAACCGCCCTCAGCGCGACAGCGTTCGCCCTCTACAGCACAGGCATGGCGATCGGCCGGCTGACCGGCGACCGGCTCACTTCCGCCATCGGCGCGCCTGCCCTGGTTCGTACTGGCGCGGCGCTCGCCGCCGTCGGACTGGCCACCGGGGTCCTCGCCGACAGCGTGCCTGCGGCGCTGGCCGGCTGGGCGGTCTTCGGGCTCGGCCTGTCCGGCACCGTCCCCTCGCTGATCACCGCCGCCGACCGACACGGCCCGAGGGCCGTCGCCACGGTCTCCGTCACCGGCTACCTCGGCCTCCTCGCCGGCCCTGCAGTCATCGGCGCCCTCGCCAGCGCCACCACCTTGCCTACGGCCCTGCTGCTGCCCGCCCTCCTCGCAGCCGCTCTCGCCGCCCTCACCCGCCGAGCCCTGGAGAACACCGCCCCTTGACCCGCCTCACCGGCCCTGACGCCGTCATCCTTGACTACAACGGAGTCATCGGCCTGCAGCCCTCCCGCGCCCAGTGGCTACGGCTTGCCCGTACTGCTTCCTGGCCCGAAGACGATCTCGCAGCATTCCAGCGCGCCTTCTGGAACGCCCGCGACCTCTATGACGCCGGCCAGCTCAGCGACCTGGCGTACTGGGCCCGCGTCCTCGGCGCCCACCCCGGCCCCCGCCTGCTGCGCGAACTCCTGGCCGCAGACACCGACATGTGGACCGCGACCGACGCCAGCGTCGTGTCCGTCCTGCGCCGCGCCCATGCCACCGGACTGCCGATGGTGCTGTTGTCCAACGCACCCGCCCACCTCAGTACCGTGCTCGACACCCACGACTGGCGCCGCATGATGACCCAGGCGCTCTACTCGGCCCGCCTGCAGCTGTGCAAGCCTGCCCCGGCCACCTACCAGCAGGCGCTGCACGCCACCGGGGTCCGTGATCCACGACGCGTGCTGTTCGTGGACGACCGCCCCGACAACTGCCAGGCCGCCGCCCGCTTGGGCCTGCGCAGGCTGCACTACACCGGCTCCACCGACGCCCTCCGAGCAGCTTTGCTGCCCGCTGATTGACCCATCCGCCCCGCCGCCACTCAGGAACCCGTGTCCCTCCACGACGACCTTCACGCGCTCGACGGAGACGTCTTCGTCTCACCGCGCCGTCTCGCCAGCAGTACCAGTACCGGCGACCTGGCCCTCGCCCCGCTCCTCGACCATGGCTGGGACATCCAGCACGACGACCTCGGCAACGTGTACGTCAATGCCCCCGACCGGCGCGTGCGCCTTGGCTACCTGCCCGAAGGCGAGGACGACGGACTCTGGCGCATCAACGCCTACAAGGATCCATTCGGATCGCCGACATGGGGCGTGTGTTTCAACGACCGCGTCCCCACCGAGTTCGTCCAGGCGTTCACCACCGCGCTCGCCACCGCCTACGAGCATGGGCCGGACGCCTTCCTCGCCAGGCCGGTCACCGGGATCGACGAGCACGATCCCTTCCTCGCCGTCGTGCCTCTCCTGCAGCAGGGATGGGAGATCGACCGTCCCCGCTGGGGCGTGTTCGCCGTCCAGGCCCCGGACGGCCTCGCCGGTCTGGAGTTCACCACCGGGGACCTCGATCGGGAAGCCGAGCTGACTACCCGTGACGCCCGCTGGCAGCTGTGGGCGGGCAAGTCCATCGACCGGCCCGTCTGGTACGCGACGGCCAGCACCGACACCCCCGTCGCCCTGCTCACCGCAGTCATCCGGTGCGTCGCCGATCCGACCCCGCTGCCCCGGTGGCGTCAGGACACCCTCAGCTACATCGAGGGCATGGCCCAGCTCACCCCCATCATCCCGCCACAGCCGCCGGCCCCAACCCCGCTTGACGTGCAGCGGGCTGCCGCATCCCGCCGTCCGGCAGCGCTCCCTGCGGCCAGCGTCCCGCGCTGGAGCACCACCAGCCGGCAGGCCCTGCCCGGCCCGCGCCGATGAAGCCGGCCCGTCCCCGACCGGAGATTCCTCTTGTCCCTGCACGCCGCCGAGTTCTTCGCCGAGCTGTGCCTTCCCTTCGACTACGCCGTCGTAGGCGCCACCTACTTCGCCGCTCCGGTCCCGGGCGCACCGCTGCGGCTGCGAATCGACTTCACCGCCACCATCCACGCGGACACCTACGGCGGTCTTCGCGTGGCGGTCATCCACCCGGACCGCGGTGAAATCGACGCGGTCGCCCTCAGCTTCCTCGATCACGGCACCTTCCACCGCCGCGACGAAGCCAACAACACCCGGCCGCACACCAAGCAGTACGGCACGTTCAGCACCTACCGCCACCCCGGCCGGCCACCGTGGGAGGGAGCCGTCACCACCGGGCTGCGCGACGCCATCGAGCAGTACACCGCCGTCTGGTTCCCCGGCGCCTGGGCCGCGTCCACGCCCAGCCGCGCTGCCGGCCGTTCCGCGCACCGGGCGACCGTCCCTTCGGCCACCCGCAGCGGGGCCCGCACCCGCTGAATCCCCGTGCGGTGACCGACCTTCCACCAACTGATCAAGGAGTCCCCTTCCTCGTGCACGCTCGTTTCATCCGTGGCGCCGTCCGATCCGCCGCCGTCGCCGCCGCGGTGACCGGCACCCTCACCTGGGCGCCGGCCGCGAACGCCCAACCCTCCGATCCGAACCCCTCCGCCTCGGCCGCCGCTGCCGACACACCGGCCCCGGACGCGGGCAGCGTTGAGATCACCACCAGGGACGCGGCCGGAGATGTGCTCCCCGGCGCCGCGTTCCTGCTGCTCGACTCAGCCGGCCAGGAGGCCGGGCGCGGGACAACCGACGCGCAGGGGAAGCTGACCTTCCCTGACCTCGCGCCGGGCGTCTACCGGCTCAAGGAGACGGCCTCCGGAAGCCCGCTCCACGAGGTTGTCGCCGACCAGGACGTCATCGTCACTCCCGGCGCGACCACGCGGCTGACGATCACGGACTCGTTCAAGGTCGCCAAGGTGCTGCTGCAGGCCAAGGACGACAAGACCGGCACACTCCTGCCCGGCGCAACGGTGAACATCGGCACCGGCACCTCAACGCTGCTCACCCTGACGACCGGGGACAAGGGCACGGCCTCCGGGGAACTGCCGGTGTCCAGCCGGAACACGGAGTTCTGGGTCAAGCAGGTCAAGGCACCCGCCGGATACGACCTCTACAAGCCGTCCAAGACGTTCACAGCGGGCCCCGGCGCCCCTGTGACTGTGACCGTCACCAACACCAAGACCGCCACCAGCCCGAAGCCCCACCTCTCGGACAAACCGACGCACAAGCCCACCGGCAAGTCCACCCCTGCGGACACGCCGGGCAATGGGACCGGCGGGGCCAAGCCCTCCGCGCCGGGCACCGGCACCCCGGATGCTGACTCCTCGTCCACCGCAGCCGCAGTCCCGGTCGGCGACTCCTCGCCACCGACCCCGACAGGCTCCCTCGCCCACACCGGTGCCGACGCTGCGCCTTGGATCGCCGCAGGCGCGGGGCTCCTCGTCATCGCCGGCGCCGTCACCGTGGTCGCTGTGCGCCGTCGTACGGCTGCCGAGTCCGAGCCCGACAACAACAGCCAGACCAACTAGCCATAGATCACCACCGTCAGCAGGTCCCCGGGGAAGTGCATCCGGGGGCCTGCTGTTGTCTTCGACGCCGAACAGCTGATCACACATCTCAGAGGGAGGATTCGTCGTCGACGGACGGCAGTTTGTCCTTGGGGTGACGTTAGTCGCTGGAGTCCCGCTGACCTGCGCCGACCCGGATCGGTTGGCAAAAGAACTTGCCGAGCCTGCTTGGGATCTGACAGGAATTCAGTGCATACGCTGGGATTTGGTCACGTCGAGCTGGCTCCTGTGCCTCACGGTGTTCAGGATCGGTCTCGGCGCACGTTCCTGTGTCGTCGTTCGAGTTGGGGGAGCCAGCGCTCGGGCGGCTGGGGATCCGTGGCCGCTACCGCCCACCCGTCTTCTTCTTGAGGATTCCGGGGCGCCCAGCTACGCGGTGGGTCTAGTGCGAGGACGTCCCTAATGAGTGTTCCCATGGCGTCGGGGATGTCCCGGTCAAGGTCGTTCAGCAGGAGAGGAATTCCCAGCGGGCCCCGTCGGATGGCTGCCGTCCGGTAGGTGACCTGGCAGAAGGCGTCCGCTTCGAAGACGACGCCGCGGGCGTCGGTCGACCCCTCTTCGTCCGAGAACCAGAGCAGCCGGTCGCCGGCGACCAGGCGTTCCCGACCGTGGAGCATGCCGTTCCGTGCGGTTTTTTCCCTATTGAGGAATGGAACGGGGTCCTCGAATGCACCGGGATCGTTGTCGCTGATGCCGGCCACATGCCCGGGGTCGCGCGTGGCGTGAATTTCCAGTAGATCACCGTCCGCGTGGGCCTGCCAGAAGTCGAGGACCTCGGCGGACGAACTGAGCAGATGGGGGTATGCCGTGAGCGCGAACAACTGCCCGGCTCTCAGTGGCAGGACGACTCGGTCGTCCGCGCGCAGGCGATGAATGACAGGTGTCGGCTCCCAGGTGGTGATCCCGGTTGCCTCACCCTGGCAATGGCGGATCGCCTCGATAGCCGTCTCAAGGGTGACGCGGAAGAATTCCCTGTCTGCGTTGACCCGTTGGGCAGTGAGGAGGCGATGGACAGCCCGTTCCACGTCTTCAGGGCGGGACGAGAGAGCCCTGAAAAGCACCTCGTAAGGGAAGGGGACCGATGTGCCGTACAGCTCCTTCGCGCGGTCCTCTGCGAGCCGGTCCGAGTAGCCGATCTTAAGCATGTCCGGGAAGGCAGGATTCCGCTGGACGTACACGAATCCAGTCGTCCGAGGGGGAGGCAGGGGAGTCCTGGTGCGCGTCTCCCGCGAGCCGCTGGATTGCTGGCGCTTCTTGGTGCCCCTGGAGAATCCAGAGAGCTCCACCGGCGGGTCGGCCTTCAGCGCTACGAACCCGCCTTCGAGGTCGCGATGGGACGATGCGGTGATGTGCCGTCCCGAGGAGAAGTGCTGGACCCCCGCGGGAGGCAGACGCCGCAACGCCTCCACGAGCGGCTCAATCCCCTCATGCTCGTCGAGGTCACTGTCACGGGCGCCCGGCAAGGATCGTGTCAGTGCTTCGATGGCCCCTTCCGTGACCAGGCCAGCGAGTTCCGGGCCGATGGGCGCGTACAGCGTGCCCAGGTGGGTGGACTCGATGTCCCATTCGTCTTGCTCGTTGTGTGATTCGGCATAGAGGTCGATGGGAACGCCGGAGCTCTTCGCTATGAGGAGCAGCTCGCAGGCGTGGGCTGGGTTGTCCAGGTCGAAGACGAAGTGAGCGCGCATACCCAGGGACTTCGTTCTGGGCTTGCGGCAGATGAGCAGAAGTCGACTCGCGTGTCCGGGATCCCTCTCGAAACCGAGGGGCAACACTCCCTCGCTGAGTGCGGCGCGGGCGGCCTCCGTCTCCTCCCCGGTTCGTACGATGATGTTCCACCAGGGCAGAGGGCCGTATGTGCCGTGTACCGCCTGGGCGTCGGGGACACAGGAGCTAACGGGGTAGCTGTCTCGGAAGTGGAGCGACCGGTTCAGGAAGGTCAGGATGCAGGCGTCCTGGAAGCGTTCCTGCTGTGTACGGGGCCGTAGCAGGTCGCGCTCGGTGGCGCTAAGGCAACCTATCGCTTCTACGAGCGCCTCGAGTTGCTCATCGACCACGTCCAAGGCGCGAGTGAGGACCGACCGCTGAGCATAGTTCAGCTTGGGGTGGCGGATCGCCTCGCGAAAGTACCCTCTAGCTGCGGTGCAGCTGGCCGCTTGTGAGCCCAGCTCCCAGAGATGCCTGACACCGCGGGCTGGAAACTGCTTCATCCATAGCTCTTGAGCCTCGTTGCCTTTCCCAAATAGGACACGTGACACGACATGCTGGACACGAGGGTCGGGCTCCGTTTTCAGCCGGGACCAGATGGTGTCGGAGCACGCCTCCAGGGGTGCGAGTGAGCGAGGCACCGCAGCTTCTACGGTGCGAGAGGCTTCCACGCCCCAGTGCCGGGCCAGGTCTCTGACTACCTGGGCAGTGGTGGCCGCGCGGGAACGCCGACGGAACCAGGGGTCCAGGAGAAGGGCGTACGCGCTTTCCAACTCCCCGGCACGTAGGCCGAGGCCGAACAGCAGGACGGAACCCGTTACTCCGTCGTATTCCACACGCTGGCGGACATGCTTGACCAGGCTGGCGAACTGATCTGTGTCGGGCTTGGGATCGGCGAAGACCGGGTGCTCGGCCAGGAGTCCGGTGATGTGCGCGGTAGATCGGCCACGCGCGTCCAAGACGGCGATCTGCAGAACCAGAAGGGCCCGTATCAGATTCAGATCGTTCGTGTCGCCGACGATTCGCGCCGGATCTAGCAACGGGTGGCGGCCGCTGGAGGTGGCGATCCTCGTGCAGATCTTCTGGATCCACTGCTCGCGCAAGTCAGTCAAGCCAGTAGCGGAAGGCACAGCTCTAATCCCCCTGTTGACACGGACGATAGTGGAACCCTCTCCGAGATCCGTAACGGAGACCGTCCCACCTCACGGAAGCGCTTCTGGCGCATGGTGCCGTTGATCTACTGGATCTGCGGGCGACCTTGCAGACGCCGTACCCGTGAGCTCTGGTGTCTGGGAGGGCCAGGGCCAGGGTGCTCATCATCCTTGGCTGTCGCATCAGCGGAGTGTATGAGGTGCCACTGACAAGACCTGTGCCGACAGGACATGGTGCCGTTCCCATTGACCTCTTCGGCGTGGTGTCGGCATGTGGCGGCGTTGGAAGCCCCCACGACTGGGTTCGCTGCCAAACGCCTCGATTGAATGACAGGAGACAGCAGTTCGCCGGGGGCAGACAGGAAAGATCGCGGAAAGACTGGCCAACGTGCGCGAGAGCATGCCAACGTAGACGACCTTGCAAGAAACCCCAGGTCAGAGAGGTGATTGCCCGTGACCGTGGCTCCCGTCGGCCCTGGATTCTCCACCACTGTCGAAGCCCTGCGGCTGCACGAGTGGCAGCTGGGTCCTGGACAGCCCACGCTCGTCATGGACCAGTTCTCCGCTGAGGACTTCAACCTCATCGTGGACGACCGTGCGGACGTGCACGTCAGCTCCAAGGACGGCCGGTTCTACCTCGGCTGGTTCCCGCTCGGTCGTCCCGGCACGGACGGCGAGGGATGGAAGATCGCCGTCACCGGCACCGCCAAGGTTCGCGGCTACCAGATGTCCTTCGACACCGAGACGCCGGCCGACATCGTCGCCGCCGCTGTGGCGCGCGTGCTGGAGACCTCACGCCCCCTATGAGAGCGCGGAGACAGACAGATAGTCCCCGCCCCGCACGCGGTCGTCTGTCTGCCGCCGCCGAACGTTTCCACTGCTCCCCGTATCCCTCTACCCCAGGAGGCTGTTCGTGACGACCCCGGAGATGACTGTCGGCGATCTCATCGACTTGCTGTCCGGCTGCGACCGGAGTGCCCCGGTACGCCAGGCCATGAATCCCTTCTTCCCGATGGCACACCGCTTGGCGCAGGTCGTGCAGTCCGTGGACGAGACCGGACGGCCCGTCGTCTACCTCGCCGAAGGCCGGGATCCGGAAGCCCAGCTTGGTCATCTGCCGCCCGAGGTCGCCGTCGCCCTGACCTGGCACTCTCCCGTCCAGGCACCCCCTCGCAGGGAACGCCGCACCGCACGCGGCAAGTAGACCCGCACCGAGCCCTTGGAGGCGCCCCTGAACCCCGACATCCCCCTCGATCCGCCGGCCAGCAACAGCGCCCAGCGCGCATACTGGGTCGGTCCCCGGCACCTGGCCGGGGACGACGGACACCTCTACGACTCCGTCGCCGATACGCTCGCCGGCCTTGGCTGGTCGAGCCTTGCGATCGTCCGCGGACGCCAGGAACCTGACGAGGCGCCGGAGGACCGTCAGGTCCTGCGCAGCACCGTCCTGCACATCAGCCCCGACACCCTCCGGTGGGCCCAGTGGGTCCTGGCGGACGAGCCGTTCCACCTCGGCGAACTGCCGATCTCCTGGCAGGTCTGCGCCCGCGCCGATACCAACAGTCCGCTCGCGCAGTGGTCGGCCTACTTCACCCCAGACGTCCCCGGCGAGGTCCTCACCGACTTCCTCGTCGCGCTCGATGCCCGGGACCAGCCCGCCGTGTCCTTCGCCGGGCCCGAGCTGGTCCTCGACGCGGTCACCGCCCACGGCTGGCTCCGCGACATCGACCAGCCCCACGCGGCAGCGACGGACCCGACCTTCACCTCCCACCTCAGCCTCGGCGAGGTCCCGCCCCTCATCCAGGACGCCGACCCGCGCACCCTGGTCGCCGAGGCCGACGCTGCGGGACCGGCCGGATGGCAGGCATGGGCCGAGCCCGCGCTGGGCACGCAGTGCCTGTGGGCGGCGTCCTTCGCAGCCAGCGTCCCGCACGACCTGGTCGCCGCGTTCGCCGCCTCGCTCAGCTCTACCGCACCGGTCCTGCGCCGGGTGCTGCCGGCGAGCACGCGGGACCGGCTCCTGCGCGACCCGGCTGGCTGAACGCCGGTGTCCGTCTTTCATTCGACGCATGAAGCCCGGCCTCCCCGATTTCGGGAAGGGCGGGCTTCATGCTGCTGTGTTTGCCGGTGCGCTGAGGGGTTCGGACCGTGACAGCACTATGTGACGACAGCGGCGACAGAACCCGTAATCCCCACCAGCAGTGCCATCTTGCCTGCCAGACGATGCGTTCCACGATCTCGCCACGATTGTCAGACCGGAGTGCCATCGTTCGTCCATATTCACCCTTACGACGGCCACGTCATGGTCAACCCGCACATCTGGGGCCAGCCAGCCAGCGCCAACCCGCTACTCCAGCTCCGCAACACCGACGGCGGGGAGTGGTTCCAGCGGTACGGCGACAGCTTCGAGGCCGTGTGGGCATCCGCGCGCCCCTGGGCGCCCGACAGACAGGAGTAGCACTGCCGTGGGCAGGACCGAGTACTACCACGACCCCAAGGCCCCCAAGGCCAACACCCTTATTCCCGCCAGCAACCTGCTCGTGGTCAACGACGAAGGCGCCATCCTTCTCCAACGACGCCGCGACACCGGCCAGTGGGCTCTGCCCGGAGGAGCCCAGGACATCGGCGAGAGCCCGGCGCAGTGCGCCGTCCGCGAGTGCGAGGAGGAGACCGGCATCGTCGCGGAGGTCACCGGCTTCCTGGGCGTCTACTCCAACCCGGAGCACATCATCGAGTACACCGACGGCGAGATCCGGCAGCAGCACGAGGCCGTGTATATCGGCCGCCCCGTAGGGGGCAAGCCCACCGTCAATGAGGAGGCTGACGGCGTGCGCTGGGTTCACCCGGACGACCTGGACAAGCTCGACATCCACCCGAGCATGCACGAGCAGATCGGCCACTACCTGACCGGGGCTTACCCCTACCTCGGCTGACCGCTCGGACTTACAGCTCCACGCCGGCCTCGACCGCTGCCGCCCGCACCCGATCCACACTCGCGTGGATGTGCGGGGCGGCCCGGCGGATGAAACGCCCGACCACGCTGTCCTCGCCGTAGCGGCCCAAGATCTCCTGCAGCCGCTCATGGGGCGTCGTCCGTCGGCCGTCCGGCGTCGTGGTCATGTCGCAGTAGACCAGCGCGTCCACGAGGAGCGGATCATCCAGGAGGGGGAACTCGTCGGCCAGCTCAGTCCGGAGGCCACGCTCCGCGGCTTCGAGCAGCGCATACGAGTGGTTCGCGACCAGGCGGACAACCCGTCCCTCCGCCCCGTGCACGTCACGGAGGTACCGTGCTCCGTCCAGCGGATGGAATCCGGTAGAGGCGAGCGGGGGCGCGTAGCCGATGTCATGCAGCACCGCAGCGGCTTCCAGCACCTCGGCGCTGTTACCGGCCAGCGGCGCCAGCGTCTGGGCGCAAGCGGCAACGCCCTGCGAGTGTGCCCACCTGCGCGGGAGGCTGCTACTCAGCAGCTCACCAGCCAGTTCGTACGCCCAGTCAACCTTGGTCGTTGCCACCTGGGGAGGATATGGCAGCAACGGCGAGGAGGTCTTGGGCATCCGTGGCCGTGAGCAAAGGGGAAGCCTGGACGCTGCGGGAGCCGCCGAAGCGATTCTCGATTGCGGACCTGATCGCCGCGTACTTATTCTTCCGGGCAACGCGTTGACGGAGACGAGTAGCCAGGGATCACGCGAGCCGAGAGAGCTGCTGGCAGCTGGGAAGGCAGCCTCGCGCCCCAGGTGAATCCCCTCCCGAGTGCGGGGAGGAACGGCCTCAGGGAAGGTCCAATACCCCGCCGGTTGACCCCCGTGACCGGGTCGTGAATGAGGCCACCATCTGCTGGTGGCGAAGGCGCGGTGGCACCGCGAGTTGCCCCTTCTCGCCCGCGCTCCCAAGGGATCACGTCATGATGACTGATCGAACGGAGCACGGCAGGATGATCGATGTCACCCTGATTCGCCAGAACCCAGCCCATGTCCAGCAGGCGCTAGCCAAGCGGGCGGTCCACGTCGACCTCGACGAGTTTCTTCGACTGGACGACGACTACCGACAGGTGCGGGCTGAGATGGAACGCCTCCGTGGGGAGCGCAAGAGGATCTCGGGCGAGATCGCGAAACGGCAGCGGGTTGGCGAGGGCGTGGCAAGTCTGCACGGTGAAGCGTCGGCCGTGGGCGAGCAGCTGACCGCCGTCGAGGCGCGGCTCATCGAACTGGAGCAGGCGCGTCAGGTCTTCCTTGATCCGCTGCCGAACCTACCCGACGCGGACGTGCTGGCCGGGGGCAAGGAGAACAACGAGGTCATTCGTGAAGCCGGCCAGCGTCCGGAGTTCGGTTTCACGCCCAGGGACCATGTGGAGCTCGCTCGAACTCTGGGCTTGGTCGACTATGAGCGGGGCACGAAGCTCGGCGGCAGCGGCTTCTGGATCTACCGGGGTGACGGCGCGCTCCTGGAGTGGGCGCTGCTGAACCACTTCCTGGAGGCCCATGTGCGGGACGGCTATGAGTTCGTGTTGCCACCGCACATCCTGACCTTCGCGGCCGGGTACACGGCGGGCCAGTTCCCCAAGTTTGCGGACGAGGTCTTCGCCTTGGAGCAGGGGGAGCACGGTCCGGAGCGGTTCCTGCTACCGACCGCGGAGACAGCGTTGGTCAATCTGCACCGGGACGAGACGCTGCCCGAGTCGGAGCTGCCTCGGAAGTACGTGGCGTACACGCCGTGCTACCGCAAGGAGGCCGGCGGCTATCGCACGGCTGAGCGGGGGACCCTGCGCGGTCACCAGTTCAACAAGGTCGAGCTGTTCCAGTTCACCCGCCCTGACGCCTCGGACGCCGCACACGAGGAGCTTCTCGCCAGAGCGGAGGACTTGGTAAAGGGACTGGGCCTGCACTATCGGATCACGCAACTCGCGGCCGGGGACACCAGCGCAGCGATGGCCAAGACGTACGACGTCGAGGTGTGGCTGCCGAGCATCGAGGCGTACGTCGAGGTCAGCTCGGTGTCGAACGCCCGCGACTACCAGGCGAGGCGTGGCAACATCCGCTACCGGCCCCGACAGGGGAAGTCGACGTTCGTCCACACGCTGAACGGCTCAGGTCTGGCCACGAGCGGGCTTGTGCCCGCGCTGCTGGAGCAGCACCAGCGGGCCGACGGCACGGTGGAGGTACCCGACGTGTTGCGCAAGTGGATCCCGGGCGGCGTCCTGACAGCATCGCCCTCGGCCTGAGCTGAGCGGCCTGTCTGTCGAACACTGAACGGGTGGGGCCCCAGGTCAGAGTGCCCAACCACGCCGGTTGGCCAGCCATCGCAGTGTGACCTCTCCACACCACGTCTGGTGCTGGCGAAGATGCGGTGACCAGTCTGCTGCGGGCTGTCCGCCGGAGGTGAGGAAGAAACCGGAGAGAGCGGCGAGCGCCGCATCCAGTTGTTCGTCGGCGACTCCGCGGGCGGTGGGGTGCTGGGTGAACAGGGTGGTGGCGTCGTGTCCGTCGGCGTAGGCGGTGGCCAGGAGCAGGACGAGGTCGAACCAGCTTGCACCCAGGCAGGGCCAGTTCCAGTCGCAGATCCACGCGGCGCCGTACGCATCGATCAGCACGTTGTCCTGTCGTAGGTCGTGGTGGAGGACGGCATTGCCTGCGACGGCCTTCCGCCATCCGGTTTCCAGGCTGGCCAGCACGTCCAGTAGGTCGAGTGGTACCCAGGAAGGCAGGGCGTTCGTGGGCGTGGCGCCTCGGGCGAGGTTGCGCCAGTCGGCGAAGTCACCGCCGTCACCCACCGGCTTGAGGCCCACATGCTGGAGTGCTGTGGGTGGGGTGGAGAGTGCCTCTGCTGTGATCCTGTACGCGTCGAGAGGTGGCCGTTAGCTCATCAGGCTTCCACGGTGTGGTGGGCATGCGGCCACCGGGGACAGCGTCGATGCCGAGAACGACCCATCCGTCGTGCTCCTCAATCCACTGCAGGCGTGGCGCCGGAATCTCTGCCGGGAGCGCCTGGTTGATCAACGCTTCCCTGCGGTAGGAGTCGGCCACCACGCTGTTGTCCAGGCTCTTGACCGCCTTGACGAACAGAGGTCCGAAGGCCCCGCGGAGTACAGCGGCGAAGCCGCTGGTAAATCCGCTCCCTGTGCTGCACCCGGCCTCTACTGAGCCTCCGAGGCGTCGGGTGATGAGCTGGCGAACGTCTTGTGGGAGGTCCTTCCAGTCTGGGCGTACCGCTGTGGCGCTGTACTGAAGGCGCGAGGTGATGATGTCGGGCATTCCGTCAGGATGGGGGAGCTGTGTTTCCCGGCGCCACGAAATTGTCACGCGGATCCGTGTCCGTCCATTCGCTGACTGAGCATCGTAGGCTGCGCCCCGGGTAGCGTCATCATCAGTACGACTACACCTCCTCCTTCCTGGCGCCGTTGATCGTCGGGTGGCCGCACCTGCTTCCGAACGTGCCCACTGGCACGATCACGATCTACGCAGAAATCTCGCTGTCGTCTCGAGGCCCTGGCTCGCTATCCTCCGTCACAACGCGATGACGGAGACGAGTAGCCCGGGATCACGCGAGCCGAGAGAGCTGCTGGCAGCTGGGAAGGCAGCCTCGCGCCCCAGGGTGAAGACCCTCCTGAGTGCGGGGAGGAACGGCCATGTGGTCCAATGCCCCGCCGGCTGGCCCCGTTACCGGCCACGAATGAGGCCGCCACTGTCGAGTGGTGGTGAAGGCGTGGTGGAACCGCGAGTCCCCTTCTCGCCCGCGCCCCCAAGGGATCACCATGACGCCCTGGAGGGCTACGATGATCCATACGACCGATCGTGTACTGGTATCTGACCTGCGCGAGCACTTGGGTCGAACCGTTTCCGTGTCAGGCTGGGCGCACACTCTGCGCCTGCTGAGTAAGGTCCAGTTCGTCGTCGTACGCGACCACACGGGCATGGTGCAGGTCACCCACCGGCGCGGCGGCGCAGGCGACGACATCGAGGCCGCCCTGCAGCAGCTCACCCCGGAGTCCGCGGTGCGGATCACCGGCCGCGTCGTCGAGAACCCGATCGTGAAGCTCCACAGCCTGGAGATCATCCCGGAGCGGGTCGAGATCCTGAACCGGGCCGCGACACCGCTGCCCATCGACGAGCACACGGGCCTGGAGCACCGCCTGGACTGGCGGTTCTTGGACGTACGCCGCCGTCCCGCAGCTCAGCTGATGTTCGCCGTGCAGACCACCCTTGAGCAGAGGATGCGCGAGTACGCCTATGCCCAGGGCGCCACGGAGATGCACACCCCCAAGCTCATGGGCACCGCCTCGGAGTCTGGCGCGGAGCTCTTCGAACTCGGCTACTTCGACCGCAGCGCCTATCTCGCCCAGTCGCCACAGTTCTACAAGCAGATGGCGATCTCGGCCGGAATCGAAAAGGTCTTCGAGATCGGCCCCGTCTTCCGTGCCGAGCCGTCGTTCACCTCCCGGCACGCCACCGAGTTCACCGGCGTGGACGTCGAGCTGGCCTGGATTGACGGCGTCGAGGACGTTATGGCGTTCGAGGAGCAGATGCTCGCCCACGCCATCGCCAAGGTCGTCGGTGCACACGGCGATGCGGTCCGGGAGCAGTTCGGCGTGGAGATCACCGTCCCCACGACGCCGTTCCCCCGCGTCAGCATGGCGGAGGCGCAAGAGATCCTGCGCAAGGGCGGCTGGGACTCGGAAGGAACCAAGGAGGACCTGGACCCGGAAGGCGAGCGGAGCATCAGCGCCCACATCCAGCAGGCCACCGGCCACGAATTCGTGTTCATCACCCACTACCCCGTGGGCATCCGGCCCTTCTACCACATGCGGCCGGCCGACGACCCGAGCGTGACCCTGAGCTTCGACCTGCTCTGGAAGGGGCTGGAGATCACCACCGGTGCCCAGCGCGAGCACCGCTACGACGTGCTGCTGAAGCAAGCCGCCGAGAAGGGCGTGAGTCCGGAGCCGATGCAGGACTACCTGAACGCGTTCCGGTACGGGTGCCCACCGCACGGCGGGCTGGGCATGGGCCTTGGACGCGTACTCATGGTCTTGCTCGGACTGGAGTCGATCCGCGAGGCCACCTTCCTCTTCCGCGGACCGAACCGGCTCACCCCATAGCTGGCCTCTGTGTATGGCTGGCCTACATCGGATTTCCCTTCCGGGGTCGCGTTCACTGAGAGCATGGACAGGTGAGTATTGAGGGAGTGGGGCGCTGGGTGCCGGCTCGTCCCGAAGATATAGCTGTCATGTTCGCTGCGGCCGACTTCCCGTGGTGGATCGCTGGCGGGTACGCGATCGAACTCGCCGTCGGCCGTGAGCTACGCCCGCACGGCGATCTCGATGTCCTCGTCCTCCGACGGGACCAAGCTCGCGTGCGCGGTCTCTTGACCGACTGGGACCTGTACGTGGCGGACCCACCTGGCATGGGGCGGCTGCGCCCGTGGCGTTCTGGGGAGACTCTTCAGCCGCCCCTCCACGACATCTGGTGCCGACGCACGCCTGAGGCGCCCTGGTCCGTGCAGCTCATGCTGGACGAGGCGGAGGGCACCCATTGGGTCTCTCGGCGTACCCCACGGATCCGGCTTCCGATCGAGCGGTTGGGACGAAGAAGCGGGACTGGCATCCCCTACCTGGCGCCCGAGGTGCAGCTCTACTACAAGGCGAAGGCGACGCGGGAGAAGGATGAGACAGACTTCGAAGCGGTACTGCCGCTGCTCGGCGAACCTCAACGCATTTGGTTGGCGAACGCTATCGCAGTAACCGTGCCGGACCACCCATGGCGGCAGCGTCTTACGCCACCGGACGCAGACAGATGAGACGTCGGCCGCCGAGCGCGGTCCGTGGGTGACACGAAGGTGGTACGAGAGTTGTACAACCTGAAGCCCTGGCACTCCATGAGTGAACACTTGGTCGACGAGGCAATGGCGACGCCACGCTAACCAACCGCAGGCAGATCAGGCCGATTTCAGTGTCCACGACCAGTTCCTTAGCTCGTCGGGAGGGCGGTCTGATTACCCGACGCTGCCTCGTCCTCCTCCGCAGGACGCACCGAGGTGTTACCGGCTCAGTGCGGCGTCGAGATATACCTGCACCGCGTCGAAGAGGCCGTACGGCACGTACGCGGGAATCTGGGCATGCCGGACCCATGCCACCTCAGCCAGTTCATCCTCGTCCGCGACGTAAGGAGCGCCGGACTCTACGACACAGGCCACGTAGGTCATCTTCCGGCCAGTCTTGGGGTGAACCCGTTCTCCGAGGACCTTGAGAGCGGTCACCTCCATGCCGACCTCTTGGCTCGTCTCTCGCACGGCTGCTTGTTCAGGGGTCTCCGTCGCCTCGATCTCGCCCGCAGGGAACTGCCACGACAGTTGACCTTCCGCGACCCGGCGACGAACCATGAGCACGGCGCCGTCCTGGACCACGATCGCGGCTGCGATGCCCGGTCGCTCTTGTGCCGTTTGCTCGGTCATACGTCTTCCTCCAGTGCTGCCAGCATCGGCGGGTAGATCGTGTCGGCGGACGTGAAGCGGCCCTGTAGGTTCTCAGATCCCGTGTCATTTTCTCAGTCGCGATGTCATGTGACTGGCCGAACTGACACGGGATTGAGAATCGCTGGCCACTGCCGTCACTCGTTTGAGGACTCCGTTGCCAGCGGGATACCGCACAGCGGGCAGCCGTTTGCGTGGTCGTCCTGACAGACGTAGCCGATGGCGCCATCCACGCACCATTCGGCGGCCTCCTCGGACAGCAGGTCGGGCCCGGCAAGGAGCAGCCGACGAAATTCCGTGGTGTCCGCAATGTCGGCCGGCCGGTTGGTGAACCACTCGTCGAACCAAGGCTTGTCCCGGTGTATGCGCCAGTGCGCATTCTCCCGGTCGTCGACAGCCGTAAGGAACCGATCGACGATGCGCCCCCAACTCGGTGCTCCGAACCAGCCGTTGTCGAACGCACACAAGGATTCGACCAGGGTTCGCAGACCGAACTCCTTCTCGCTAAGGCAGTACCTTCGCCCCCATGAGATCGCGACCTGTGCCATCTCCGCGAGTTCTACGCGCGGATCATCCTCGTGTGCCGGGTCGTCAGGGTTGTGGCAGGCCAGCCCGAGCTCGAGCACAGACTGCCCGGTCGGTAGAACCCGGGACGGGTTGACGATCGCGAGACCGAGACCGATCCAGTCGACATGGTCGAACGACAGCATCGAGCGCACGAGTCGGGTGGTTGCCGCGTTGATCCGCATCATTGTGCCGTCGTGCAGCGGACTCTTCCCGGCATGCCAGTTCTCGACGGGTGTGTTGCGCCACACGGCGAGCGTGATGCGGGTGGCAGCGAGCCACAGCAGGGCGTCGTCGTCGAGGTGCCCGAACCGCTTGGCGCACTCCTGGGCGCCGTAGGTGATCAACTCTTCCGGTTTCGGCCACCTGTGGCTGTCGGGCCCTTCAGGCCCTTCAGGCGCGTACTCGTAGTCATCGGCGTACTCGTCGAGGATCGCGCTCAACTCGGCTGCGCTGTAAGAACTCCTAACAAAGTGAGAGGTTGACCAGTCGGCGCCAGCAGATGATGCCGCAGGCCAGGCTGAGAAACGCTTCGTGGATGTCGTCGCGGATCTCCCAGCGGATGCGTAACCGACGGAACCAGTGCAGCAGCGCGAAGCTCTGTTCGACCACCCACCGGTGGACGCCCAGACCTGAGCCATGGTCGGTGCCACGACGGGCGATGACGGGGGTGATGCCCAGGGCCTGGACCTGCTTGCGGTACTTGTCGTGGTCGTAGCCGCGGTCGGCATAGAGCGCGACCGGTCGCTGTCGGGGCCGCCCTCGCCGGCCGCGTACGGGCGGGACGGCCTGGATCAGGGGGATGAGCTGGGTGACGTCGTTGCGGTTTCCGCCGGTCAGCGATACCGCCAGCGGGATGCCGTGCCCTTCGGTGATCACATGGTGCTTGGAGCCTGTTCGGGCACGGTCGACCGGGCTCGGTCCGGTTTTGGGCCGCCTTTCATGGCCCGCACGTGGGAGCCGTCGATCACCGCCCTCGACCAGTCCAGCGCGCCGACGGCGTTCAGTTCGGCCAGGAGCGATTCGTGCAGACGCTGCCAGACACCCGCGTCGTTCCAGTCGCGCAGGCGTCGCCAGCAGGTCATGCCGGAACCGAAGCCCAGCTCCTGGGGCAAGAACTCCCACGGAATGCCCGTGTACAGCACGAACAGGATGCCCGACAGCACTTTCCGGTCGTCCAGACGCTTGCGCCCCGGGTGATCCGTGCGGCGCTGCACGACCGGCAGCAACGGCTCGATCCGCGCCCACAGCTCATCCGACACGATCCACGGAGGCTGCTCACCCCTTCTCATGTGCAGGCTAACAACCCATCAGACACCAACATTCCAAGGCAAGTTGCAGCATTCTGTTAGGAGTTCTAAGCCTCGCTGTATTCGGAGCTGTCCGGCTCCTCGACGGTGTACATGTCGTGGTCCCAGGAGACGTACACGTCGCCCCAGAGCACGACGTCATCGCACTCGCTGGCGTTGTCCGTCACAACCGGCCTGATGGTGATCGGGGCAGTACGCCCGTCGGTTCGCTCGCCGTCCTTCTCGGCAGCCCATGCAGTGATGACCACGAGCGGCTTCGGAAGGAGAGGACCGACCTCGGTGATGCTGAACGGCTCGTCGTCGTCATCGGTGTCGAACCGGCTGTTGACGAACGCCACCGCCTCGGAGGGCGAGCTGACGATGGACTGGGTACCACTCTCGTTGTCAACCACTCGCCACAACGCGCTGTTCTTCACGATGCTCTCCGATCGCGGTGAGTGCACCCGGGGCGGGTGCGATGCGCCGGGTCGCTCGGCACTGACTCCAATTATGGGCTGATCAAGCCGTCCGGAGTCCCGCAGGCGCTTGTCAGCGACGACGCTCGGGACGTTCGTGTGCAACGAAGGTGTGTGAGTGGGTGGAACGGATGGTTGCCGATGCAGGTTCGTGACGCCCCGGGCCGCGTTGCAGCCTGCTGGACAGCCTGAGGAAATGACACCGATCTGAGACAGCCGCCTGCCGACACAACGTGAGACTCAAGGGAAATATCCAGGTCACAGGGTCGGCCCCTTACACTGAAATTGAGAACCTACAGGCCCGCCGCATTCTTCGCCACCCAAGCCGCTCTTCAACCGCGTCATTGTTCGTTGCGTCCCCTGCCAGGTACACGCAGTGGACACCCGTCGCCGGATGGATCCGCTCAACCAGACCGCGCCGTACAGCACAGCACACGCCCGTCTAATCCAGCGTCTCGCGGGCCGTCGCGGTCCCTCCTGCCGCAGATCATCCCGCCGCAGCTGTTCCTCGCTCCGTAGAGGGGGGAAGTTGCCGCAACCGATCTCGTCCTTGGCGAATGCCAGGCGCTCCGCCTCTTCCCGCTCGATCAACTGCCGCACAGGATGCCGCACATCACCCACTACATTAATCAACTTACGGGTGCTTTCACCTGACGGCAGGTCGCCCCTACCCCACAGCGAGGGCCCAAGGAGTCCAGATGACGCTCTCTTCGCCTGGTGCACGGGCCGTGGACTTGCGTGTTGAGCCGGTTGATGACGTTCTCGAACACGTGGAGCGGTCCCTTCAAATGCAGTTGCTCCGTGACACCGTGGTGTGCAAGCGGCGCTCGGTTGGGGCGCGGACGGACCGTGGAACGTGGGTGAGGGTTGAGCGGCGCAGCTTCGACCGGATCGGAGCACAGGGCTGGAACGGCACCGAGGCCGCAGCGGTCTTGCATGGAGTGTCTATGCCGAAGTGGTATGCGGGGCTGGCGTGGCGCGAGCGGGACGAGCCGGTGATGTGGCGGGCAGACGAAATGGTGCTGGTCACCGCCTCGCCCGTTGGGCACGCCGCTCTGGTGATCGAGCATCCTCAACTGTCGGACGGCTGGTGGGCGGCACTCAATGCTTCGCTGGACGCACTCGCCGCGCAGCGCACGCACCGCCTCGCCACTCCGGACACAGAGACGGCCACCCAGGAACTGGTGACTGGGACGATCCGAGCAGTCTTCCCCGAAGTAGACGCCACCGTGGATGAGTGGACGCCGGCACATGCGGATCTGACGTGGGCGAACGTGACCGGGCCCGAGTTCTGCATCATCGATTGGGAGGATTGGGGGATGGCGCCGCGCGGACTGGATGCGGCCACCCTCTGGGGGAACTCCCTCGCCGTCCCTGCCCTGGCACAACGAGTGTGGGCGGAGCGTCGGCCAGACCTGGAGAGCAGGTCTGGCCGGCTGATGGCCCTGTTCTTCTGTGCGAAGGTCGTAGGGCCGCACGCCCATCCCCAGGATCCCCGCTTGGAGCCCGCCCGGGAGGAGGCGGCGCGGCTCATCGCCGAGCTTCACTCCTGACGGCGGTTGCGCAGGAGGCTGCGGTAGTGGCGGACGGCCTCCTCGTCCACCGCGAAGCTCTGGGCGTTGGTCAGCTCTCGCAGGTGGTCGGGGTTGTCCGTGCCGACCGCTACCGCGTTCACGGGCGGGAGGTGGTAGGCGGCCCTGAAGGCAGCCTGCACCGGGGTGGCCTGCTGCCGGGAGCAGGTAGGACGGGGTCCCTCAGTCAGCCCCCGCACCCTGCCGCTCCTCTTCCTCCCCTTCGGCTGCGCCCCTCCGGCCGCACGGGTTTATGCGAGGACACGCATAGTCGTGTTCGTGCATAGACGCTGCGCCCCGCCCCCTCTAACGTCATGGGCGGGCGGCCCAATCGGGGCCAGAGCAAGGGGGTTTGGCATGTCCGAGCGTTCGGCACTCACCCGGCTCACGGGCAATGGCAACGGCGAGTGCGGAGAGAAGGACTGCCCGAACGTGTACCGCACGGCCGCGGGGTCGTTCGTGGTGCAGGGTGACGTGTCCGACGCCTTCACCCCGCCCGCCGGGGAAGGGCTTGTGGAAATCCCGGAGGCGGTTCTCAGGGAGGCGTTCCGTGCACTTGGATGGTGACGCCTGGAACGACTGCTTCGATTCCATGGAGCGTGAGGCGTGGAGGCTGGAGACGCTGCCCGTCTACACCATGCCCCAGGAAGCGGAGAAGTTGAAGCGATTCCTCGCCGGGGAGAAGTCGCCGGACGATTACACATCGGCCTGGATGGATGAGGTCCGGCAGTGGGCCTCGGAAGGAAAGAGAGTCGGCAGGGTGCACGTCGTGACCCGCCCGCTTTCGGACTACCTTCGGTTCGAATTCGAGTACTACTACCGGCACCACGTGAAGGCGGGCGAGGATATCCGTATCCTCGACCTCACCGACCGGGAGAACCCGGGACTTCCAGATCAGGACTTCTGGATGTTCGACGAGTCCAAGGTGGTCCTGATGAACTACCGGGCGGACGGGACACAGATAAACCGGGAGCTGTACGAGGGCGACCCGGAGCCCTACCGGCAGTGGAAGCGGATTGCCATTGCCAAATCCGTGCCGTTCCTGGAGTACGTGAGCAGCGGGTGACGTTCGATCCTGAGCAGCTCGGGCAGCCGAAACAGGAACTGGCGGCCCTGCTGAAAGAACTACGCAAGCGAGCCGGCCTCACTGGGGACCGGCTCGCTCGGCGTTGCAACATGTCCCAATCGAAGATCAGTCGGATCGAGAATGGGAAAGTTCAGCCGAGTCTGCTGGATCTGGAAAGGATCCTCCGGGCCGTGGTGGCTCCGCCCGAGGTCATCGAGGAGGTCGTTGCCCTCGCGAGGCTGGCCAACACCGAATGGCAAGACCTGCGCTCGCTCCGGCGTAGGGGCCTGGAGAAGAAGCAGACTGAACTTGCCGCCCTTGAATCCTCGTCCACGGAGTTCCGCTTCTTCCTGCTCTCGATGATTACAGGACTGCTGTCCACCCCTGAGTACATCCGCGCCAGCCTTGCCCATTCTCCGGCCGATGTCACTAAGACGATCGCGAGGAAGTTGGAGCGGCAGGAGGTTCTTTACGACACGAAGAATAGGTTCACTTTCATTCTCACCGAGCAGGCTGTGAGGTGGCCACTCCTGCCCCCGGCTGCGATGGCGATGCAGATTGACCGGCTGGCCTCACTGACCCACCTTGCGAACGTGAAGCTCGGCGTCATCCCCATCGCGGGATACAAGCCCATGGCTCCGATGGACACCTTCACCATCTATGACGACACCCTGGCCACCGTGGAGAACACCACCGGTGTCGTGATCCTGAGAGATCCACGTGACATCGAAATGCACTTGGAACTGTTCTCCACGCTTGAGGGTTATGCGCTGTTCGGGGACGAAGTGCGAGCCTTGTTGGCGGAGTGGTCCGCCGCCTGCCGTTCATGATCTTTAGTCCATGACGGGAAAGAACTACACAGCCGTCGCTTTGTAGGCCAATGATTTCCCCCATGGCAGCGACCGGGCGAAACGAAAAGTGGGTCCGCTACGGCGTGGGGTGGCGGCTGGGGTACCGGCGGAGGTTCGGCCCTGACGCTGGTGTGCGCTCATGACGACCGGGTGCATGACTCTCCGGGTGTCATACGACGGGGGCCGGATGTACGACTCGGTGCGCATGGTGCGGGTGAACCACCGCAACGCAGTGATCTCGGGTTCGCCGGCCAAGTCCCCGCCGTGCGGGTGCCCGCGGTGCACGGGGCGCCCGTCGTCGCCAAGGTCGGCGTCTGCCGCGCTCGTCGCTGTCCCTTTGCTTCCTGCCGGAATCCCGGTGGGAGTCCCCGAGAAGAGAGAGGTAAGTCCGATGGTGGAAGAGAACACCACGTCGGCCGCCCCCGAGGGGGGTGGACTGCTCGTCGCGAAGCGGAAGATCGTGGCCGCGCGCACGCGTGCCGAGCAGGAGTCGGACGTCAGCAGTGGCCGTTCCGACGGCAACGACTGACGGGAGCGCCCACGTTGCTTGATGCAGCCTCGTGGGCGGGGCGTCTGGGCGGGGACAGGTTCCTCGCCCAGACGTACCACCGCTCGTACGCGCACTTCCCCGGGGTCGCCGACGTGGCGGGTCTGTTCTCCTGGGACGACCTGAACCGGATCATTGCCACGCAGCGGCTGGAGCCGCCCCGGCTGCGCCTGTCGGCTGACGGCGAGATGGTGCCGCTGCACCGCTACGCGATCCCGACAACGAACCGCCGCGCGGTCACCTGGTCCCGTATCCAGCCGTCCGACTTCCACGCCCAGCTCAGGGACGGGGCGTCGCTGGTCCTCGACGCGGTGGAGAAGATCCACCCCGCCGTGGGGGCGGCTGCGGAGGGGCTGGAACGCTTCCTCGGGACTTCCGTGCAGGCCAACGTGTACGCCTCGTGGACCGAGCGGGAGGGCTTCGGCCGGCATTGGGACGACCACGATGTCGTCGTGGTGCAACTGCATGGCTCGAAGCGGTGGCGCCTGTGGGGGATGACCCGTGAGGCGCCCACCTTCCGGGACGTGGAGTCGCCGGAGGAGCCGGAGGGCGACCCGGTGGCGGACCTCGTTCTGTCCCCGGGTGACGTGCTCTACCTGCCGCGCGGGTGGTGGCACTCGGTCACCGCCGATCAGGGGACGGAATCCCTTCACCTCACGTTCGGCATGGTCCCGCACACCGGCGCTGACCTGATGCTGTGGGTCGTCGATCAGCTCCGGGCGTCCCTCGCGCTGCGCCGGGACATCCCGCGCTTCGGCTCGCTGGCGGAACAGTCGGACTTCATCGACGCCGTACGACGTGAGGTGGCCGACATGATGGCGGACCCCCGCCTCGTGGAGCGGTGGGCGGAGTCGATCGACACGACAGACCTGGGCCACGCGATTCCGTCCCTGCCCTACGTGGACGGACTCCCCGCACGGAGAGAGATCACGGTCAAGCTCACCGCTCCGAGAGGTCGCCTGACGGCCAACCGCGAACAGGGCACGGTCACCTTCTCCGCGGCGGGTACCGCGTGGGACTTCGCTGAGTCCGCGGCGCCCGCGCTGGGCACGCTGCTGACCAACCAGCCGACCACGCTCGGGGAGGTGGCCGACTCCGCCGGGCTTGAGGTCAAGGAGGTGGCCGAACTGGTCTCCGTCCTCATCGACGGCCACGCCGTCGCAGTCGTGGGGACGGCACTGTGACCGCCGCGCTCTGCCTGGGGACATACCGCGTGCGTGCCGTCAGTCAGGCGGCACGCGCCGCCCTGGCCGCAGGTAGCCCCTGGGTGGACACGGCACCCAACTATGGTCGTGGTCAGGCGCATGAGGAGCTGCGCCCGGTGCTCGGGGAATACCCGACCGTGCGGGTAGCCACGAAGACGGGGTTCTTCACGGAGGAACAAGGCCGCAGCGCCCTGGCTGAGGGCGTGCTCACCCGAGAAGAGGCGGCCGGTAGGCACAGCCTTGAGCGAGGCTTCGTCCGCTGGCAGACGGAGCGATCCTTGGCCGAGCTCGGGCGCGTGGACCTGGTGTTCGTGCACAACCCCGAGCACCACGGGCACGGCCCTGACCGCGCCGCTCTGCACGGGCGCGTGCGGGAAGCCTTCACGGCGCTGGAGGAATTCGCCCATGCGGGCAGGATCGGCGGGTACGGCGTCGCCACTTGGTCGGGCCTGACCTCCGGAGCGTTCAGTGTCGCCGAGTTGCTCGCGCTCGCACGCCAGGCGGCTGGTTCCGCCGAGCATCACTTCACGGGCATGCAGATGCCCGTCAGCCTGATCATGGATGCCCCGATCAGACAGGCCCTGAACGGCGGCGGACCACTGGTACAGGCGAAGGACGCCGGGCTGATCACGTTCGGCTCCGCTCCCCTGCACGGGGGCGAACTCCTCGACGCCATGACACCCGAACTGGTGAACCTCATCCGCCCCGGCCTGTCGGCCGCAGCCGCTGCCATGCTGGCCGCTGGCTCGTGCCCCGGCCTCGATGTCGTCCTCACCTCCGCGAGCACCCGCGAGCACTGGGACGATATGGCCAAGGCTCTGGCTGCGCCGCTGACGGCCCATGAACTCAGGAGGGTGACGGATGAACTCGCCGGTGAATGAGGAGGTACGAGCCCTGATGGAGGCAGCCCACGACCGGGCGGCCAAGGCACTGGGCCTCACCTGCACGGGTCCGCTGGCGTGGGGCTTCCTCGGTGTCACCCTCGGACGCCGAGCGGAGGACCGGTGGCTACGGGTGAGCCGGACGGCGAAAAGGAACGCGGGCAGGAAGCAGGGGGAGGGCATCGTCGGGGCTTCCCAGCTCCTACCCGAAGGCGTCCCGCGCCCCCGCCTGCATGGGGTGCACGACTGGACTGACGGCGAGTGGGCCTTCGAGGCCGAAGTCCTGGACTACCTGACGCAACCCGTGGTGTCCCCGGACAGAGCCGACATCGACCACGATCCGGCGCTGCCTGACGAATGGTGGGCGGACCTTCGCCAAGCCCTTGCCCTGCTCGCTGAAGCGGAGGGTGTGAAGACGACCGTCCGGGACGGATGGATCGAACGAGCCTTCCCCCAGTTCCTCGGCATCCCGGCCCCCGCCAACGTGGAGCGGGTGACCGGTCACGGTGACCTGCACTGGGGCAACCTCACCGCCGAGCCCCTGTGCCTGCTGGACTGGGAGCGGTGGGGCCTGGTGCCCTTCGGCTATGACGCGGGGCTTCTCCACGCCAACAGCCTGCTTGTACCCGACGTAGCCGCCCGCATCCGCAAAGAGTTCGCCGCCATCCTCGACACCCCCGCCGGTCGAATCGGGGAACTCGCGGCCCTGGCCGAGATGCTGCAAGCCGTGGCCCGTGGCTGGTACCCCGACCTTGCGCCCCACCTTCTCGCCCGAGCGGAGGCACTCACGGGAGTGCGCCCGCCCGTTCCGGTGCACTCCGAGGTGAGCGCCTGACTGCGCCCCTGCGCGCCTCTCTCAGGCCCTCTCTGCCAGGTGGTCGTAGAGGGTGGCGCGGTGGACTCCCAGCGCCTTGGCAATGCTGGTGACGCTCTCGCCCTTGTCGCGTCGCGCACGGGCTATGTCCAGCTTGCCGTCCCCACCCGGCCGCGGGGCATCACCGGAGGACCCAGCGTTGTCGGACCGGAGACTGTCGTACCGGCTGTGGACGGCCGTGAGCTCCTCGGTCGATCGCACGTCGCTGTGGACGTACACCTGCGGGCCTTCGCTGCGGATGCCGGTGTCACGGGCCTGCAGTACGAGGAGCTGCGAGCTGTGTACGAGGAGGCCGCCGCCGCCCTCGGACACGAACCGGGCGGGATGGAGCACGCGGTATGGCGGTTCAAGTCGAGGGCCGTCTGACCCGCCACCCTATGCCGGCCGCTGCTCGGCGACGCCCAGCACGCTCACCCGGATGCTCTGAATCCTCGGATCGACACGGCGCCTCGACCGTGGTGGTCGAGAGCGCCGTCGCGGGCGCGTCAGCGGGTTGCTGTCGCCTTGGCGAGGGCCTTGTCGAGATGCTGGCCGACCAGGGCTGGCGCGCCAGAGACGATGAGGAGCAGGCTTCCCTCACGTATCGCGGTCTGCTTGACGACGCTGTCCTGCCCACCGGAGGTGAAGGTCATCAGCTGGCTCCACTGCTGGCCGCCGAGCCGGGGCGCGGTCGTCTTCTGTGACGTGACGTTGATGACGGTGCTGCCGGAGACGACTTGGTAGGTCGGGCAGCCGGTCATGGCGTCGAAGATCCGATCGATGCCGTCGGACAGCTTCGCGGAGGTGTCGCTGTACAGCTCCTCGGAGACCTGCGAACCGGCGCTGCCGCCGGTGTAGGTGAAGGACACCTTCGTCTTGTTGGGGAAGTCGAGGGAGCCGCTGGCCGCCGCGTCGCCGCCCAGCTTCTCCAGGGCGGGGCAGCCGGTGACGGTGACGTCGTCGTGGCTGGAGGTGTCCTCCGGATTGCGGGTGTAGTCGGACCCGAGGTCGCTCTCGTCGAGCAGGCGGGGCTGAAGCGCGGCCGACGACAGCGGGGCGTCGCTCTGCTTGTTGGTGGCCGGGTGGTCTGCGGAGGCGGAGGACGGGGAGGTGGACTTCGCCTGGCTGGTGCCGGCGGAGCAGGCGGGCAAGGTGAGGGCGGCGGCGGTGAGGCCGAGGGCGGTGATGGTGAGGCGAACGCGCATGGGCGAACTGACCCCTGTGGTGCTCGGTGACGGTTGGACAGTGCGGGCCCGTGGGCCCGAGAAGGGGCCGAAAGAGTGGAGGTCAGCGGTGGCCGAGGTGCCGCAGGCAGTCCTCGAACGTGGCGTGGATGGCATCTCCCGGGCCGGAGTGTCGGTTGAACCACGCGGTGTCGAGACGGGTCTCGTGCTGCTCGTGGCCGGCCTGGCAGCGCAGCCAGACCTGGCCGTGGGTGGAGAGGATGAGCCACTCGCGGTAGGCGCCGCACTCGGCGCAGGCGACGACCTCGCCGTCCAGGACGACCGGCCACGGCCAGGGCATCACCCGGCCGTCGAGCTGGTCGTGGCTGGGGACCCGCAGCTCCGGCGGGAGGAAGTCGTCCACAACCGGCGCCGGCTCCGCGAGCTGATGCTCCTCCTGCATCTGCAGGACCGGCGGCACCTGGTCGGCCATCCGCAGCCACGCCTCGCACGCTTGGCGCTGCACCTCACTGAACTCTTCCTCTTCCGCGCGGCGGCGTCGTCGTATCCGGTGAAACACCCGGTGTCCTCCCTCGTCTCGTCCTGCACGCGTCATGATCGTGCGCGAAGTCCGCTGACCTGTTCAATTCACAAAGTCCACAGTCACGACCGGCCACGCCCAGGCCGGGCCTGTCCGGGGATGTGCTGCCCGGCGCGCTGTGCCGAGCGCTGTGAGGCGTGAGCGTCGGGCACCATGCCGGTGGTATCCGCAGGCAGGTCCGCTGCCCGGCGCAGCCGCCACACCAGGACGTCGCTGACGGACTCCGCCGTGTCCAGCTCCCGCCGACCCGCGGCGTCGGCGAGCAGGGCGGCCGGGTCGTGGCCGGCGGCTTCGGCGTCGGCGAGGGTGGCGGCGAGCGCGTACCAGCCGGGCTCGGCGAGGATCTGCTCGGCCAACTCCGGCAGCGCTGTGCGCAGCACCGTCGTCTGCCGCTGCCGCAGCGCCCGGCCCAGGCGCCGGCCTCGTTGGTAGAGGGCACCGAGGGGTTGAGCGGCGGCGGCCTGGTAGGCGGCGCGCAGATGTTCGGCGGCCTGGCGGGCGGCGGTGGCCTGCTGGGCGTGGTTCTTCTTCGCGTGCCAGTGGGCGGCGGCGGTGATGAGGAAGAACAGCATGTCGATCGCCATCGCGGTGGTCGCGCCGTCCTCGCCGCGGCCCAACGCCGGACCGCTATAGACGAGGTCACGGGCGGCCTGCCGCAGCGCTCGGTCGTGGCCACGCTCGGCGCGGACGTGGGAGCGGGAGGCCCGCTCGAACGCGAAGGCGGCGTCACGCAGTTCGCGCCTGGTGCGGGCCGCGGAGGTCTTCGCGAGCGCGTCCAGGACCTCGCCGGCAGCGGCAATGTACGCGGCGGCGATGGCGTCGTCGCCGTGCTCGATGACGAGCACCGCGTTCCACGCGGCCGAGGCCGTGTGTCGGCGGGCGGCGGCCGGGTCGCTCGGCGCCGCAGGGGCGGGCACATCTGCCGGTGTGGCGTCCTGGTCGCGAGTGTCGGCGGACCAGCGCTCCCGGATACGGGGCAGGGACAGATCGGGGGCCAGGCGGGCGCCGGGGTAGAAGACCGGTTCGCCGTCCTTGTTGCGGTCGTCGGGCAGGGCGACCTTGTAGCCGAGCAGGTCGCCGGAGGGGGCGACGCGCTTACGGATGATCAGGCCGGCGGCGGCCAGCCGGTCGAAGAACTCGGTCTCGCTGCTGGCGCCGGCCACCGCGCGGCGCACGGTTTCGCGCAGTTCCTCCCGCGCGGTGCGCTCGCGGCCCTGACGTTCGGCTTTGTGGCGCTCGACGCTGGTGGGGCGTTGGGCCGCGGTGCCGTCGCCCTTGTTGAGCCGGCGCAAACCCAGCTCCGCTTCCAAGGCGCGGGCCTGGGCCTGGGCGCGAGCGGCGTCGTGGTCGAGGTCGGGCTTGTAGCCGTCCTCACGGACGAGCGTGGCGACGATGTGAATGTGGTCGTCGGCATGCCGGACGGCCACCCACCGGCAGCCCGCGCCCTGTTCGGGGTAGTCGATACCGGTGGCGGCGACCATCCGGCGGGCCACCTCGCCCCACTCCTCGTCGGTCAGGAGCCGGTCCTCGGCACTGTTGCGGACGGACAGATGCCACACGTGCTTCTTCGGCCGGTCGGCCTGGTCGATGTTCTCGACGGGTTGGTCCAGGAGCTGCTGGAGCTGCTTGAGGGTGGCAGACGGGTCGCGGCCGGGGTCGGGAGCGTTGTGGTCCCACGAGGCGACCAGGTGCGGGTCGATGTGCTCCTCGTGCTTCCCGGGCCCGTAGAGGTAGTAGAGGAGACCGATGGTGCGCTGCCCGCGCTTTTGTATCCGGGGGATCATGCTGCTGTCCGAGGTCGTCGCTGGGAGTGGCGGGATGCGGGGCGGTAAGGGGAGCCAGCTCAGCGCTGCTCCAGCAGTCGGTCTGTGGCTGCCTGTACGCGGGTCACGGCGCGCTGGACCGCCGCGACGACCGCGTCGATTTCGGCTGGCTGGCCGCCGGAGTTGATGGCCCGGGCTATCTGGTTGAGGTTGTTGCCGACTTGTCCGAGGTGCCGGCGTGCGGCGAACAGCTCGGCGATCAGCTCGCGGTGGCCGGCGATGGCGGCGGCGGTGCTGTCGAGGTCGTGAGCGGCGGCGAGCCCGCTGCGGGCGAGGAAGCCTGGCAGGCTCGTACGGGTCGCGGTGGCGGCAGCGCAGAGCAGGGTCTTCTCGTCGCCGTTCAGGCGGACGCTGCAGACGTAATCACGCTTGTGCGAGGGCGGCTTGGGCGAGCGCTTGCGCGAGGTCTTCTTCGCGGCGCGCGGCTTGTGCAGTGAAGGCGTCTCCTCCGGCTGCGATCCGCCCTCGGTCGCTGTCTCACGGACCAGCACCCCCCGGTGCTGGTCCGCTCTCGCCACCCCCGGGGCGGGCTTGGCCAAGGCGCGCTTCCCCGACGGGGAAGAGTGTCTTGGCCGATAACTTGCTCGCCCCGAGACCGAGTTGGAGTTGGGAGCAGGTTCCGGGGCGGTGCCGGTCTGGGTGGGGTTCGTCATCAGGATTCGGGCCTCGTGGAGCGGGTGTGCTGTTGGATGCTCGCGGCCAGCGCGAGGACGTCGGCCGGTCCCGTAAGGACGCGGACGGATCCTTATGAGTGGCCCTGGACGAGCCACTGGCCGGTAGGCGCGAGGACGGCGGCGTGCAGGAGTCTCCGGCGGACCAGGACGTCCGCCCAGGCGCTGGCCTCGACGACCGTGGCCTCGGATGAGCGAACAGGACGCGGAATCAAGGCGTGTCTCCTCAAGCGGGGCGGGCGGCCCGGCACGGAGCCGGGCCACCCTTTGCGATTAGGGGGCCTTGAGTGGGGTTTTGCCGGTTCAGCCGCACTCGGGGCAGCGACCGACGTGGCTGTTGAGCGCGCGGGCCATCCGCTGCTTCGTCGAGGCAGCCTGCTTCGCGCTGGACTTCGCCGCCGGCCTGCCCTCGTGCCGCTTTGAGTGGGCGAGCATGAAGCCGATCTCCCGCTCGTACTCCGCACGGACGGCGTCGAACTGGTGGCAGGTCTTCATCGGGCGGAGCTCCTTGTCGTCGTGGTGGCGTCACTCCGCAGTTCCTGGAGGACGAGGCTCAGCCGGTCGTTCCGGCCGCCCTTCAGGCCCTCACGGCGGAGAATCTCCCGCAGCTGGACCCGGGTGACGGACTCGTTGCCGTCCCGTTCGAGCAAGGCAGAGACGTGCGGACGGACCTGCTGGACGAGCTGGTCCACCGACTGCTCGAGCTCCCGCGGCGCGCGCTGCGTCTGCGGGCTGCGGGACCGGGCGCGCTTCCCCTTGGTCTTAGTCCGGGGCTTCGTGGCCGTCTTGCTCCGCAGAGGCACCGTGTGTCCCCGGTTCCTGGTGGGCTCGGTCCCCGTGTCGGTGTCGTTCGGTCCCCGGTTCCTGGTGGGCTCGGTCCCCGTGTCGGTGTCGTTCGGTCCCCGGTTCCTGGTGGGCTCGGTCCCCGTGTCGGTGTCGTTCGGTCCCC
>NZ_JBIVNO010000005.1:0-50079 GCF_044753645.1 Streptomyces sp. NPDC093261 | reverse complement strand
CCCGGTTCCCGGTGGGCTCGGTCCCCGACTCGGCGGCGTTCGGTCCTGGATGCGAATCAGGGCCTTGAGCAGCTACTTCTCGCTTAGTGCGGTCGGTCCCCACGCCTCCGGCGTCCCCCTGTGAGGCTTCCGGGTCGATGGGACCGGTCCCCGGGACCCCACCTGTGGCTGGAACCTCGGTCCCCACCCTGGTCCCCGCGTTCTCGCCCCCGGTCCCCGCGCCATCCGACGCCTTAGAGTCCGCAATCTTGGGGACCGGTCCCCTCGGGGCGCTCGGTCCCCGGTCCCTGTACGACTCGTGGGGGCCGGGGGGATCGGCTGCGGGGACCGGCGCCGTCGAGGCCGGATGCGAGGGGACGGCGGCTGCCCTCGCGGTGATGTGCGCCGGGGACCAGGGCGAGGGAAGCGGGACCGTGGCGAGCGCGAGTGCGTGCCGGCGCGCGGCGAGCTGGTCGAGCAGCTGTGCGCGCTGGCGGGCGTCGGTCCCGACCGAGGCCCTGCCGACCGCCTTCGACAGGCGCCGCGTCAGCCGCCGGCCGCGTCGGCTCTGCTGCTGCTCGGGTGTGCGTTCGGCGAGGCGGACGGCGAGGGCGACTGCGCGGGCGGTGGCCCGGTCCTGGGTGATCTGTGCGGCGTCGCGGTCGCGTGCGGCGATCCCGAGGCGGGACAGCAGCCGCTCGCGTGCTTCCCGCCCCAGGAGGGCGATCAGTCCGTGGGAGGCGGCACCCGGGGTGCGCAGGCGCAGCTCGATCCCCATGGCGAGGTGCCACAGCATCGCCGCCATGACCGGCCCGACGAAGGCCCTTACCGTTCCGCCGATAGGACCGCTCTCGGCATAGGCGGGGATCACCTGCACTCCGGTGATCATCCAGACCAACGTGCCCGGAAGGCCGGGGGCGCCCTCGGTGGCCAGGTTCTGCCGTGCCATTAGCGCCGTCGCGAAGAGCGCCAGCTCGGCTGCGGCGAACATGCCGGCCCGCTCGGCGGTGCCGGCCATGTCGAGGTAGTCGGCGGCGAACCGCCAGCTCGTGTCCGCGGAGTAGCAAGTACAGCCGAGGGCGGCAAGGGCAGCGACCTTGACCGCCGGACCGCTGAGACGTTTCTGCGGGCGTGTGCCCTGGCGCCGGATCGTCCAGGCGGTCAGCACCAGCACGACGGCGGCGGGCACCACGGCGGCGAGGAGGAGAGAGAGGTCCGGAGCGGCGCCGAGGGACAGGAAGGGGTGGGTCATGCGGCCTTTCCGAGAGAGGCGTGCGCCGGAGTCGACGCTGCCGGGCGGGCTGCTGGCTGCTGTGTGCCGGGTGCTGAGGCGGGCGGGGGGCCGCCTGCTGCTGGGGCGGTCTTCTTCCGCTTCTTCTTGGGCCGCGGCACGCCGTAGGTGCGGTCGCGGTCGAACACCTTGTTGGCCGCCTGCCGCAGCAGGTCGCGTGCGTGCTTGTGGCTGATCTGAAGGGCGGTGGCGAGCCGGTCGGGCCGCCAGCCGCGTACGTAGGCGTGGTCGATGACGACCTGCCGCTCGGCCTCGGTCAGATGCACGTCGCGTCCCAGGAAAAAGGAGGTTACGCGTCGGTAGTCGAGGCGCTGGTGCAGTCCGTCGTGCCAGGGACGCCGCTCGGCCTCGGTGAGGCCGCCCCAGATGCCCTCCTTGAGGACGTTCTCCAGGGCGAAGTTGAGGCAGTCGCTGCGTACCGGGCACCAGCCGCACAGCTCCTTCGCCTCGGCGATGGCTTCGTGGTCCCGCGGGAGCGGGAAGAAGACGGCGTCAGCGTCCTCGACGTCCATGCCGTGGCACGCTCCCTGGGTGTGCCAGTTGGTGTCTCCGATACTGCGCAGGCCGGTGGCCGGCGCGTCGTGGGTGGTGATGTGACGCAAGGGTGGTCTCCGATGTGCTGCCGCGTCGGCCGGCTGGGGCGGTGCTGGGCGCGGCGTCGGGTGGCCGCAGCGCGCGGGCGTGCGCCGCAGCCGGGGCGGGACGGTGATAGGGGGTAGCGGTGCATCGGGCGGGATGCACGCGACCGATGCGCCGGTCAGGCCACGGCGGGCTGCTGGACCTGCTCGCTCGGCTGGGCCTGCCGGGCGGCGGCGAGGTCGACGCGGCCGGGGTGCGGGGTGGCGCGCGGGGCGGTCGTGCGTACCCCGTCGTCGGGACCGATCCGGCGGCGACGACACGGCTCACCGGGCTGGGCCAGGCACCACTCGCACTTGACGCTCAGGGCGTCGGGCAGCCCCTGAGCGACGGCGGCCTCGCGGGCTGCGCGAGCGGGCCGATAGGGGGCGAGGGCTGCGCGGGCGGCGGGCGGTATGCAGGAGCCGATCTGCCGCAGCCTCGCCTCCAGCCTTGGGTCGATGCGGTCGCGACCGCTGGTGATGGCTCTGGCCTGGGCGGGCTGCGCGGTGCCGGCGGCGACGGCGCGGCGGGTGCCGACCAGCTCGGCGGTCCAGGCGGCCTGGTCGTCCGGGTCGGCGGACGGCGTGGGATCGGAGTGCCGGGCCAGGCGGTCGCGACGGTAGCTCTCCCAGGGGCGGGCGACGTCCGCGGGCAGGATCTGGTACGGCGAGACTCTGATGTGCTGGCGGGCGGCGACGCGGGCGTCCCAGCCGTGCGGAGTGGCCATCGGCACGTCGCCAAGCAGCTCGTGCCACTGTGCGAGCTGGTCGCGTGCCTCGCCCTGGTTGGTGCGGATGGTGCGGGGGTCGAGTCGGCCGATGTAGGCCAGCAGGGCTGCGATTTCACGGCGGTCCACGACTACTGCTCCGTTCCGGTCGGCTCGTTCAGGGCGGCGAGAAGTGCGGCGGTGTGGGCCTCTGCCCGCGTCATGCCGCCGGGCTGGCCGGGACCCGTGCCGGGCACGGCGTAGAGGTTCGGGCGGCCAGGGGGGTGCTCCCGGGCGACCCAGGAACGCCAGTCGGCAGCCCACGCAGCCGCCGGCCTCGGCTTGAAGCCGGAGCGGTGGGCACGCCATTTCGCGTCGGCCGCCTGCAGGCCCTGCTCGCCCAGACGGTCGAGGTGCCCCTGCTCGCGGGCCCAGGTGTGGGTGGCTGGGTCGACCTGCCACTCGGCAGCTGAGAGGACGGCAGCACCACCACTGCTGTACCTCCGGTTCAAATCCGGTTCACTACGGTTCTGTGTGCCGGTTGCCGGTACATCGCTGTGCCGGTTCCCGGCACGTCGAGGTGCCGGTTTCCGTCCGGACCTGCTGGATTCCGGTACTGCCGGTTTCCGGGCCCTCGCAGGGGATTCCGGCACCTCACGCGGGCGGATGTTGTAGCGCCGCAGGGCCGAGATCCGGAGCGCCGGGGTGGCTTCGGTCCCCTCCGCCGGCGTCTGGTCGGGGTCTTTGTCGTCCACGGTCTCCGCCAGGACCTTGGCGGCGAGGGGGAGGCGGTAGACGGTGCTGCGCTGCGGGCCGGTGAGGTCTTCGAGCTGCTCCAGCTCACCGGCGTCGACCAGACGGTCGATGGCTTCACGGACCGTGGAGACGGAGGCGCGGGTGCGCTTGGCCAGGCTCGACAGGGAGGCCCAGGAAACGCACTGCTCGTCGCCCACCCGGTCGGCGATCGACAGCAGGACCAGACGCGCCGTCCCCCGGCTGCAACTGTGCTCCCACACCCAGTCGCGGGCTTCGCTGCTCATCGGCAGCTCCCGACGAGCGGGCGGGTCCCGCAGCTCGGCGGGGCCATGAACGTGCGGTCCGGCTCGGGGCGCTGAGGCGCCGAGGCGGAGATGGCTGCCGCGCAGGCCAGGCGAAAGGGCCTTTTGCGCAGGGCAGGAGACATGCGATACTCCCCTTTGCAGTGTTGCCACGCTGACGCGCCCCTTGGAAGGACTCAGCGTGGTGATGGTGGGCAATCTCCGCCCTTGCCGGGGCGGGTATGCCACTTAGCGTTCGGCGTCCGTGAGTTACCGCTCCCGGGCGCCGTCGCTGTTTGTGGACCTTCGCGGTCCGGTCCGTCCTCGTGCTCTCCTCATGTCCGTCGCTGCGGGCGGGCTGCCCGGGGACGACGAACATACGCACGGACCCGTATCAAGATCCAGACTTGGTTCTTAAACTCTGTACTGGTTGCAGAGAGTCATCGGATGATCGTGTGCCGCAAGTGTCCGTACGGCGCGACCTGGGGCGCACCCCCGCGTCGAAGCGCACCGTTGCCGCGGTTGCCTCGAACGCCGAGAGCGTGTCACTGTGTCCGAATTGGAACGGGTGTCTGTTATTCCCTGCAGTGGAAATGCGAGGCGGATGGGGTGTTTCCACTGCCGCCTCCGCGCTTTCCGGTCGAAGATAAAATCCTGCGTGCCAGACGTGACCTATGTCGCTGGCTGTGGCTTGTGCCACTCACCCGGCATACTCCTGCCGGTAGAAACGGACAGGCCGACCTGAAACAGGCGGTACGCGTCACACGGAAACGTGCTGGTGAGGAAGAACTTTCCATACAGTGGATCAGCTCGTCAACTCACGTTTATCGCGGGGTAGGGTGCTTGAAGTGACGACGAAGTCCACCCAGGAAAGGATCATGAAAGACTCGACCGAAGGCCAGGTGAGCCCCAAGGGGCTCATGGACCGCCTAAACCGCCTGTTCGACACAGTGCACCCGCCCGACCGCGGCCCCTTCAGCAACGCCGAGGTGGCCGAACTCATGGAGAAGCGCGGGCTGGGCAAACTGTCGGCCCAGTACCTCTGGCTCCTGCGGACCGGGCAGCGCGATAACCCGACGAAGCGTCACCTCGAAGCGCTAGCAGGGTTTTTCGGCGTGGACCCCGCATACTGGTTCGACGACGTCGTCGCCGAAAAGACCGTGCAGGAACTTGAGTTGCTCGCACTGCTTCGCGACACGAAGATCAAAAACGTGCTCCTTCGCCTGTCCGACGTTTCCGCAGACGGAAAGGATGCCGTCCTGGGAATCGTCGAGAGCGTACGAAAATCCGAGGGGTTGCCACCCTCAACTGGCTCGTAAAACGGCCGCGTTCAGTAAGTGATCAAGGAAAAGCAATGTGGTCCGCACGTAGGCTGCGCCGGCCTGACCTCTTGGCCGAGCTGCAGCTCCCGCACGTCACCAATATCCGCGACCTCAGCGACGAGGTCTCACGCCGCACGGGACGGAAGGTGGTCCTGGAGGCCCGTGAGCAGGCGCCCTCCGTGTGCGGGGCATGCGCCGTCACGGAGAGTGCCTTCCACGTGTACTACGACCCGCGGACCAGCTCCCTGCACCAGGACCACATCATCGCCCACGAGTTCAGCCACCTGCTGCTCGGCCACCACGAGAACCGCCCGGCGTCCGCGCTCTCCTCAACGATCTTCACCAGCGTGGGCTCGGCCACCGTCGAGATGATGCTGGGCCGTACCAAGTACGACGAGGACGAGGAGCGGGACACCGAACTCCTCGCCTCGTTGATCCAGCGCTGGATCATCGACCGGTGGCTGCGCAGCGACGAGTCCTCCGGAGACGAAGTGCAGGACCGGGTCACGCACACGCTGCTGCGCCGACGGGAGGCCCGGCCGTGAAGGACCTGCTCCACCCGATCAGCCTCGTCGTCGCCACGCTCGGCTTCCTCTGCTTGCTGCGGGACGTGCCGACCCGCCGCCGAGACCCCGCCTTCACCGCGCTGGCCGCCGTCTTCCTGCTGTCAGGGCTGTCGTTCCTGTTCTCCATCACACTGATGTGGCAGTACCTCGATCATGTCCTGGGCGTGGTGAACCTCTCCGTACCCCTGGCGATGGGGTGCGTGGTCGCGCTGCTCGCCTGCCAGCAGATCGTCCTCACCTACTGGGGATCACCCCCCGAAGTTGCCCGCAGGAGGGCACGGGAGTGGGTAGCCGCAGGCTTCGCTGTGATCGCAGGGCTGCTGGTGCTGTTCGCCCTGCTGACGCCTAACGCGCCGCGACCGATCAACTTCACGCTGTACTACGCGCATGATGGCTGGTACGCCGCGTATCTCACCCTGTACGTCACGGCCTACACCATCGGCGAACTGTCCCTCGCCCGTGCCTGCTGGCGCCTGGCCCACCGCAGCACACGCGGGTCCGTCCGTATCGGCCTGCGCATCGTCGCCCTCGGCGCGACCGTCACTCTCGGATACAGCGCCGTGCGCATCGGGAACGTGATCGCCGGCGCCTTCAACGCGTCGCTCGCGGAGTGGGAGGGCTTCGCGTGGACCTGCGGCGATGTCGGAGCCATGCTCACGCTCATCGGCTGGCTAGTGCCCACCATCAACGATCAGGCTCAGAGTCTCCAGTACCGGATCAAGCAATACCGCAGCTACTACGGCCTACGCCCCCTGTGGCTGGCGTTCTACAGCGAGGCGCCCGAGATCGCACTGCCGATCGACCGAGTCGACCCGGCCCAGAGGCGCCGCTTCCGCAGCATCTCGATCCGGCTCTACCGCCGAGCAGTCGAGATCCGAGACGGACGGTTCGTGATCCGTCAGTACCTAGATGCCGCAGTCCGCGAAGCCAGCGAAGCCCGCCACCGGGCGCGAGGACTTCACGGAGAAGAGCTGTCCGCGGCCGTCACCGCCGACCAGATCCTCGCCGGAATCGCCGCCCGGGCCGCCGGTACCCGCCCGGAGACCGACCAGCTCACCGAGTTCGCCGACTCCGAACGCCAGACCAGCAGGCCCATGGACGACATCGACGCTCTCCTCGACGTAGCGCGCCACCTGCCCCGCCAGCCCGCACGAGCCCCCCACCTTGAGCAGGTCTCCGCATGACGACCGACCTCACCCACCAGCCCGCCCACGTCCAGCTCCAGGCCCTGGATCGCCGCGAGATCTCCAGCCGCGAACTGCTCGACCTCCACCTGGCGCAGATCGACGCCAGCCAGATCAACGCCGTCGTTACCCGCGACGACAGCACGGCCCGAGCCGTCGCACACGCAGCCGACGAACGCCGCGCCCGCAACGAGAGCACCGGCATCCTCGACGGCCTTCCCCTCACGATCAAGGACAGCTTCGAGACGGCCGGCCTGCGCACCACCAGCGGTGCCGAGGACCTCGCCGATCACGTTCCCGCACACGACGCCGACGCCGTCGCCCGGCTCCGCCACCAAGGCGCCGTCATCATGGGCAAGACCAATACCCCGGCGTACTGCCAAGACCTGCACACCGACAACGTCCTGTTCGGCCCCACGCTTAACCCGCATGACCCCAAGCGCACTACCGGCGGCTCCTCCGGCGGCCCCGCCGCAGCAGTCGCCGCCCGTCTGACCCCCGCCGACCTCGGCAGCGACCTCGCCGGCTCCCTGCGGCTCCCCGCCCACTACTGCGGTGTCTACGGCCTGCGCCCCACGCAGGGACTCATCCCAGCCCGCGGCCACGTCCCTCGCCCGCCGGGGTGGATCACCAGCAGCGACATGGTCACCCCCGGCCCCCTGGCCCGGCACCCCCGAGACCTCGACCTGCTCCTCGCCGCACTGACGACACCGTCACCCGACGAGAACAACCCCTGGAGCGTCACGCTGCCCACGGCGCAACGCGAGATCGGCCAGCTCCGCGTGGCAGTGTGGGCCGACGACGCGAGCTGCTCAGTCGACCGCAACACCGCCGATGCTCTCGCCACCGTCGAACGGACGCTGACCTCCGCCGGCGCAAGTGTCCGCCACACCACGGGGCCGGTCGGCTTCGCTGACTCTCTGCGCCTCTTCGAGCAGCTCCTTTACGCCACCACGACCGCAGCCACCGACGACGACGCCGGCGCCGCCGAACTCGCCGCTGCCCGTGACCTGCACACGGACGATGCGAGCCCTCGAGCCGCCTTCCTCCGCCACCGAACGCAGACACACCGTGTCTGGCTCCGCGCCAACGAGGAGCGCCACCGCCTCCGGCAGACGTGGCACCGGTTCTTCGCCGACGCCCAGCACGACGTCCTCATTACGCCCGCCGCTCCTACGGCGGCGATCCCGGCCGGGAGCCGCTCTCTCGTGGTCGACGGCGTTGAGCGGAGCTTCTTCGACCAGACCGGCTGGGCCAACCTGACCAGCCACGTCGGTCTGCCCAGCCTGGTCATGCCTGCTGCGCGTAGCGCCGATGGCCTCCCGATCGGTGTGCAGCTGGTAGGACCGGCCTATTCGGAGCGGTCCTTGCTCGTGATGGCCGAGCACCTGGCGCCTCTGCTCGGCGGGACGGCCGGGGGCGTCATCGGATCATGGAGCGGATGACCTCTGCGTCGCCGTTGTAGGTGATGACGGCACCTTCATCGTCGGTAGGCGGTTCGAACCGAGCGAAGAAGTCGTCCAAGGCTTCGGAAGTCACGTTCAAGGCATTGGCGTCCTTGCGCTGGTTGCGCGCGGCGAGGCGCCGCAGGAACTCCTCCCTGGAGGCCGGCAGGTAGACGAGCAGCGGGAGTGCGCCCGCGGCCCGGACTGTCTTCTTCCATTCCTCGCGATCGGAACGACGCCACAGGCCGTGGTCGAGGACGACGGCACGGCCCGCGCGCAGGTGCTCCGTGAGCTGCGCACGTACCGTCTCGACCGCAGGAGCCTCGCGCTCGAAATACCCGTGCTCGGGGTAGTCGACCCCATACCGGCCGTGGAGGCGGTGGACCTCCTCGTCAACGCTGAGGCGGACAAGGCCCGTCGCGGCGAGGGCCTGTGCAAGGTGCGTCTTGCCGGAGCCGGTGATCCCGATGAGCAGGACGGCGGTCGGCTTGCTCACGATGTCGCGCTCCCTCGCGGTACTGCTGATAGCTGCTGCTTACGTGCGGTCGCGTGGTCCGTAGACCGCGGCTGCCTGGCTGGTGTGGAGGGCCCAGTATCGGTCTCCATAGCTGAAATGCCACCACTCCGTTGGATAGTTCACAAAACCGGCGGCTGACATGACGCGGCAGAGCGTGTCGCGATGGGCCCGGGCAGCGCCGCTGATCGAGTTCGCGCGGGTGTAGCAGGCGCCGTCGCTTTCCTCTGGGGAGGCGTTCATCCTCGTCCCCATGTCCACCTCCTGGCCGTCCGAGGCCGCGAGGGTCAGGTCGACGGCCGCGCCGGCGCTGTGCGGCGCGATCTCCGGTGGGGAGACGTAGCGGCTTGCGGCCTCGTGGACGCGGCTGTCGCTCCAGTCGGGGTTTCCGCGACGCAGCTCGGTCGCGTACTCCTCGAAGTACGCCCGCTGGAGCGCCGGAGGCCGGTACCCCTCGACGACGAGCAGGCGGAACTCAGTGGGAAGCAGTCGCTGGGCGTGTTCCAGGCGCTCGATGAGCCCGTGCCGCAGGTGCGCGAAGTGGCCGTCGGGGTCCTGCTTGCGTTGATCGACGAGGAACAGGCCGGACGCCCGTATGTCGATGAGTTCCTCGCCGCAGTCCTGAACAGGGATGGCGGCGACCCGAGGGTCGGACATCAGCACGATCTTCAACTACGTCTCCTTCGACAGTAAAAGATGAGCGGTGCCGCAGGCGTACGAGGGTGCTGGCGGTCAGGCCAGGCCGTCGCCCGGCATGGCCGCTGGTCCGGATGCGAAACGCGTGGAGTGCGCTGGTGAGTGGTCGATGGCCAAGTCGGGCCGCCATGCGGTGAGGATCTGGGCGCTGCACACGAACAGGCTGTCGGGGAGCTGATCGAGCGGGTGCCAAGCCCAGTCGCCGACGCTTTCGTCCGGCTGGGTGGGTGCGCTCGGGATCAGGTGTGCGTGGTGAGGTAGGCGGGGCCTTCGCCACGCCGGGCCCGTTCGATGGCGTCGAGGCGAGCGAAGGCGCGCGGCGCCATCAGGCCCTGCCAGGTGGCGAGGTCGTGCACGGCCCACATGTCGTGCTCGGCGGGATCGAGTCGGATCCGACCGAGCTGCTCTGCGGTGAGCCGGCCTCCGTCGAAGATGAGCCCTACCTTGTTCAGCGGCAGGCGGGGCCCGGCGTGCAGGAAGTGCGTCAGGAGTAGCTTCGGCGTATCCAGGCCCAGTTCGAGGCCAGTCTCTTCGACCGCTTCGCGGCGAGCGGTTTGCAGCGGGTCCTCTCCTTGGGCGTCCAGGTTGCCGCCCGGGAACTGCCAGAGGCGCGAGCCGTAGACCGAGCGCAGTTGAACCGGCCGGTCGTGTTCGTCGCGGATGTACAGGCAGCCGTACACCGTATGATGGGGGACGGTCTGCGCGTACTGCGCGGGCGTCATCGGCATCGGTCGGCCTGGCCGTGCAGGGCGGTGGTCGAATGCGAAGGCGAGGACGCCGAGGCCCTCCTTGGCTGGCGGGTAGATGCTGCGCAGGTTGGCGAGCAGTTCTCCGGGCGGCCCGTTCGGGTCGATGCGCCCAAGGTCCTCTGAACTGAGCAGATCCTCGAAGGAGGGGTACGGGGTGATCCGTTGCACGATGACGTCGAGCTCCCGGCCTGTGTCGCGGTCGTGGAAGACGACCGTGTCACCGACGGCAACGGCGCGCTTCTGCGGGGTGGCCGCCCTCACTTCGATCGTCTTGCGCCCTGCCTCTACTTGACGGTAGTACCGCGGGAGCAGGTGCATGTGGTGCTCCCGCGGTCCACCTCCTGTCGCCGGGCTCGGGACAGATGAGATCGCCTGTTGGGTGTCGTCAGGCACGCGTGCCTCCGATCGATGGTTTGGCTGGTCCAGAGTTGAAAAGGGCGGTCGCTCGTGTCAGCTCAGCCGCATCCCCTCCGCAGGGACTTCGTCGATTGCGGTAGGGCGAGCGGTGGGCAGGCCCCAACGCTCTCGGGCTGTCTCAGCGGCGAGTCGGGCTTGCCGCGCTCCTGGCGGCCCCCATCCCAGAAGGGCAGCTGCCTGGGCGGGGGTTGCGAGCAGGCGTGCGAAGGGGTGGCCGGTGGCGGGGTCGACGGTCGCCGGCCCGATATCGGTGACCCGGGCGGCTAGGCGGAGCCGGGCGTTGGGGCCCACTCCGCCGTAGACCTCGCCGGTCTCGTCCAGCACCCAGCCCAGTCGCACCGGGTCGGTCAGGGTGAGCTGGGCTTCCTCGGCGGCTTCGCGGTGGAGGGTGTCCTCGGGTGTCGTGTCGGTCCTTTCCACAGTGACGCCTGGCAGCATGGGCAGCGCGCCCCGGGGGCTTGGGTCGGCGACGAGGACGACCCGGCCGTCGGGCACGAAGCACCACGCCCAGGCTTGCTGCACGGGGAGCCGTTCAGGGACAGGGTCACGGTTGAGGGGGCTGTCCCACAGGGGCCGGTAGCGGACGTGGACGTCATGGCGGTCCAGGGGTGGGATATCGAGGATGTGCCGGCCGTCGGCGAGGTGGGCGGTGGCGGTGTTCCCGAGGCGGGCACGGTAGGCGGCGAGCATGATCTGCCCGTCCACGGGGCGCAGCCGCTGCATCGCGTCCCGCGTTTCGAGGAAGGCGTACTCGGATAGTTCCTCGCGCGGCAGGCGGATCGCCTTCGCCTGGTCAGGGGTGAGGGTTCCGCCGTCGAAGACGTAGCGGATCTCTCCGGGGCATGGGATGCCGCGCCGGATGGCGGCGTGGTGTGACGAGAGGGAGTGGACGGCGAGCACGCTCGCCAGGGGCAGGTTCGGCAGACCCAGTTCTTCGGTGATCTCGCGTCGGCAGGCGTCGTGCGGGTGTTCGCCGGGTTCAACGATCCCTCCGGGCAAGAGCCACCGGTCGTCCTCATGGTAGGTGGGGTGTACCAGCAGGACGCGGCCGACCTGGTCGGTGACGATCGCGGCGGCGCCGAGCCACACCGCATGCCGGGAGGACACGGCGTACTGCGCTGCCGAGAGGGCAGCCCGAGGTGCAACGCGATCCGAAGGAGAAGCGGGGGAGGCCACGTGGCTCTGCCTTTCAGGACGGTGGGCGGGCGTGTCATGGCGCGGACGGGGGAGCGTGGATCAGGCGGCGCCGCCGCTCCGTCGCTGCAGCTCCCACTAGGACTGGAACAGCCTCGGTTCCTGGGTGAGTTGGTCGTAGGTGCTCTCCTGGGTGATCCGTCCTTCGTCCAGGACGCCGATCCGGTTGCCGATGGCCACGTTGGTGAGTCGCGTTGGCCGCAGGGGTGTGGACCGTGCTGCCGATCGGCGTCCGCCAGCGGACGACCGGCACGCCTGGGCCGGCTTCGGCAGCCCGGCGACGGACATCAGCCGCCCGGCGTGCGGGCTAGTGATGAACCGCACGGTAGCGTGGCCGCGGACCGGGGCGGTTCTGGGGCGAGAGTGATCTTCATCCACGGAACGGCGTTCTCTCGGAAGGAATGCCCAACGGGCTCGATACCGCGTTGGTGGGGGAGGTCGAGACTGAAGCCGGTCACCATGATCATGTCCGTGGAGTCAGCGACGGAGATCAGGTGGGTGCCGCAGCGGGGGCAGAACCCGCGGCGAAGGTCTGGCCATGTCGCGTACCAGGTCGGTTCACCGCCGGGGCCTGTCCAGGCCAGCCCGTTCTTGTGGAAGCCGACCCAGAGTACGGCTGGACCGCCGGAGATCCGGGTTTCATGAGGACATGAACACAGATGGGGATCATCCGGGAGGCCGCTTACCTCGTATGAGATGTCACCGCACTGGCATCGGCCGGTTCGGATCTCTGGGGCCAAGAGGGTGACAGCCTGTTCGGTGGCTTCGGATCCGTCGGCTTGCTGGCTGTCGGACACCAGGCGGGACGGTGTGTGCATCAGCACCGGGTCACCGGAAGGACCGCGTGTGGTGTTGCAGATTTCGCGCTCGGCTTGTTCGGAGGGGCGGGTCGTCTCGGCCATGGATCTCCTCGAGGAAACGGGATGCGGACGGCAGGGTCGTGGAGGCTTCTAGCAGGTGCAGGGATAGATGAGGGGTGGGACTCGACGCCCGTGAGCCGGGGTTCCGTCGGGCTCACGTATGCCGGACATAGCAGGCCGTCCCGGTCCGGCGCGCTTCAGCGCCAGCCCCACGTCTTTCGTCCGGCCGGGTCTACGGTGAAGGCACACGGCCCGGCCACTGGAACACGAGGCGGCTGTGGGGCTTGTCCAGGACGTCCCCGGCGGGTAGCTGGCCGTCGGGGGTGCTAGCCGGGTGAACGGTCAGGACAGGGTCGCTTTGCTTGCCGTCGTTCGTGCGTACGTCGCGGTCCCAGGCTCTCACCGTGGCCGCCAGCTGCTCGGCGAGCTGCGGGCCGTGCTGTCCGAAGGCATGGACGACCCACTCCCACTCCTTTTCCGCAGGGCTGTCAGCGCGCCGGGTCTGGACGTGGATGAGGTAGGCCAGTGAGGCGTCGCCGAGGATCGCCGGCGCATCGCCGTCCATCGCGATCTGGGTGACGCCGGTGCCTTTGTCCCGGTGGGCGGACAGACGGACGAAGCCTGGCAATGTGGTGGCCGCGTAGAGCTGCAGCGAGCCGAAGTAGAAGCCCGCCCCCATGGTGACCCCGGTGGCGACCTGGTGGCGCGGCCCGCGCAGCGCCTCTTCCAATCCCTTCGTCGAGGCGGGGGTGCCGTCTTCGAATCGGAGCTTCAGCTCGCCGTCGAGGAGGTCCACGGCCGGGATAGGGCGGGCGTGTTCGCCCTGGGCGCGGAGGAATCCGCAGTGCGTGAACTTCCGCGCGTGCAGTACCTCGCAGCGTCGCTCGAACGCGATCGCCCGGGTGTATCCGTGGATTTCGAGGGGCAGGACTAGGCGCCCGCCCTCAGCTACCTGCTCCCGCCAGGAGGGGGAGATGTCCCAGGAGTTGTAGGTGATCACGATTGCGTCGAAGCCGCCGCGCGGTACGAGGTGTGAGGGGGCGCCGAGTGCCGCATCGCCCTGGAACGCGGTGACACGGCCGCTGCCGGCCTCTGTGGTCAACCGCCGGGTGCGGTGTACGACGTAGGGGTCGATGTCGCCAGTGACCAACCTGCCCGTGGGGCCGGCCACATGGGCGATGAGCTCGGCGTTGTAGCCGCCGGATCCCGCCTCGAACACGATCGCTCCCGGCTTCAGGCACAGGCTTTGGAGCATGTCGGCCTGGAGCCAGGCAGCGGACACCGAACTGGTCGCCTTCCCCGTCTCGTCGCGGCGGGTGACGACGGCCCGGTCGCCGCCGTCGTACGCGGTCTTCAGGGCTTTCTCGGGGACGAAGCGGTGCCGGGGCACCGTGCGCAGCGCCTGCTGTACCGGTTCGGAGGGCGCCCAGCCGCCGTCGATGACCGTCTGGGTCATCTGCTGGCGCAGCCGGACAGCTTCGGCCGGTTCACCGGGCACGGGCGGCTGGTCGATCGCGAGCGGATAGGAGTGGACCGGTGCAAGGCCAGGAATAACCCCGGGCCAGGTCGCGCCCAGGGCCTGCGCGGCTGGAGCGAACACGGGACCGAGGCAGGCCACGGCGTGCAGGTCATGCCACTCCCACCGGTCGAACAACTGCCGTTCTCGGTTGGCGAGGGTGCCGGACCATGCGGTGATACGGACGACCGCGGTGAGCCGCGGCACGCCGTGGCTGTCGTCGGCCAGCATCGTGACCACGTGCGCGTCCGAGGCCGAGGCGGTCAGGCCCGTCTCCTCGGCCAGTTCCCGAACCGCCGCCGCTTCGAAGGACTCCGCACCACTGGTCTTCCCACCGGGAAGTTCCCACATGCCCCGGCGCGAGCGGCCGAGCAGGACCCGGCCGGCCTCGTCGGTGACGACCGCAAGGGCGCCTGTCACAGCCAGACCGGTGGGCGGTCGCTGTCGCTCCACCGCCCGGGTGCCGGTGTGGCACGGGCCGCGCAGGACCAGGACAGCGAGCTGGTCCGCCTCCAGCCGCTCGACGGTCTCCCAGCCTTCGGCGAGCAGGCGGACCTCGTCCTCGTCGAGGGCGATGTCCCGTCGTTCGGCCGGGGTGTGCTCGACCACGGGGGTGATGGCCACAAGCGTGCCGCCGGGCCGCAGTCGTTCACCGAGCCCGTGCAGGACGCGGCTGCGATCGCGCAGGAAGGGGTACATCAGCCGCATGGTGACCAGGTCGTAGCCGTCCTCGTGCAGATCTGCCGGGTCGTCGCGCTCGATGTCCAGGCAGATCCAGCGCACCCGCTCGACGTCGGCGTGTTCGTCCCGGGCCCGGGCGAGAGCACTGTCGGCGAAGTCGACGGCGTCCACCGTGTAGCCGAGGGAGGAAAGGTAGGCGGCCAGGCTGCCGGTGCCGCAGCCCACATCGAGCGCCCGTCCGCCGCCATCGGGAACGGGAGCGTGCTCGGCGAGCAGGGCCCGCTCGCGCTCACCGAGTTCCCGGAACCCCTTGCCGTCGGCATAGTGCTGCTGCCACTGGTAGCGGACGACGTACGCCACGGGCGTGCTCCTCAACTGCTCTTCAGCTGGTGGGTGGTGTGGTGTGCTGGTCAAAGACGGTCCGTTGCGCGGAGCCGGGCCAGGGTGCGGCGGCCTCGCTCGACGAGTTCCGGATCGCCGTGGGCGGCGCCGTATTGGATGCCGGAGACGGCATCCAATACGGACAGGACGACCAGGTGCTCTTCTTCGGCGAGGGACAGGGGGCGGCCGTAGCCGGTCATCAGGGCCTCGTGCAGGTCCGGCCGGCCGTGCCAGGCGTCGGACAGGCGGACGAAGTCCCTGACGGCCGGACCGTGTTCGCTTCTTTCGAAGTCGATCACGTACAACGTGCCAGTCGTCTTCTCCCAGCGAAGGTTCCGCCGCTGGAAGTCGCCGTGCGTGGGAACCCTCTCCAGTGCCGGCAGACCTGCTGCCCCCTTTGTGGTGGCGCGGATGAATGCCTCGTCCCCGGGCTCAAGGTAGGCGCGTGCGCCGTCCAGGTGCCGTTCCAGCTTCTCAAGTGGCATGGAGTCGGGGAGGGGCGGCAGTGCCGGGGCGCTGCGGTGGATGGTTGCCGCGAGCTGCCCGATGCGGTGGAAGATCCGTCGCTCTTGTTCGGGTGGGTGGACGGCGCCGTGCAGAGAACGGCCTGGCACCGCGGTGAGGACGACGGCCCGTAGTGATTCATCGGCGGCCATCAGCCGGGGTGCCATCGGGCCCAGACGGGGGACCCAGCTGCGGAAGGCGGCCACCTCGCGCTGGTGGAAGCGGTCGTTCTGGTGGGTCTTGACGAACCACACCCCATCCTCGGCATCGCGTGCCCGCCACACCTGGCTGCCCTTACGTGCCCAGGAGACATCCGTCCAGTCGGTGATCCGGCCGACCGCCCGCTCGACGAAGCCCCGCACCGCGTCCTCGGGCATCGTGCTGCCTGGGCCGGCGTGGGGGAGGAGGCGCAGCCGGTCGACGGCCGGGTCGTAGGCGATGGGATCGCCGGGCTCCTGGAAGTGCAGGGCGAGCCGGGCTCCGGCCCGGTAGGCGTCCAGCCCGGCCCGGCAGTAGGCCACCATCGGCTGTGGCAGCGCGTCGAGCGGGAACCAGGCCATGGCGTCGCACCGGTCCGGCTCCATGACGCGGGGGCTGCCACGCCAGTGCCGGACCTCGAAGAAGAACCCCACGCGCGTGCCCCCGCCGGGGGAACGGTGGTGCACGGTGACGGCCGCGCGGACATCAGCGGGGTCGACGAGGACGCCCGTCTCCTCTCCGGTCTCCCGCACGAGCGCGGTGACGACATCCTCTCCGGGGTCGAGGTGACCAGATGGGAGGTGCCAAAGTCCTGTCGCGTAGACGTCGCCGGCCCGCCGGGACAGGAGCACTTCGGTGCCGGCCTCGGTATCGCGGACCGCGACCAGGTGCACGTCCAGCGGCTCGGTGTGCCGCCCCCCGCTCACCGGTCACCGCCGGGGCGGCGGGCGAGCAGCACGGTGAACACAGCGTCCTCAATGAGCCCTTCATTTCGTCCGTGTTCCTCCAGCAGCAAATGAGCCTCCTGCTCGAACCGTGCGTGCAGATCGCCGAAGAGCGCCGGGCGGGCGAAGCTCGTGCTGCGCAGATAGCCGACCACAGCTGCGGGTGTCCACCTGCGGCGGACTGGGAACCGGTGCTCGGTGACGTCGCTGAACGCGGACTCGGCGAGGTCGTCCTCGTAACGGCGCACCGGCTCTGTGTACGCCCCAGCGGTGCCGGCCCGTCGCTCGGGGCCGAGGTAGGACTGGATGAGCCGCTTCAGCTCCGTCGTCCATTGCGTTGGGTGGGTCCAGAGGCTGCCATCCCCCATGATCGCCATGCTGACCCCGGGAGCGGTGACGCGGTCGGCCATCGAGAGGACTGCGGGCCGAGGCATCCAGTGAAACGCCCGCGCGCAGGTGACCAGGTCTGCTCGGTAGCCGTCGAACGGCGGCGTGAAGTCTTCGGCTCCGACGCGGTGGAAGCCAGCGGGGCAGTCACCTAGGAGCGGGGCGAGGGTTTCAGCGGCCTCGCGGAGCATCCCTGCGTCCGGATCCACTAAGTCCAGGCGGGCCACATGCGCAAGAGCGGGGAGCAGCGCAGCTGCAACCTGCCCGGTCCCGGAGCCGAGATCGAGCACGACAGGCCGGGCGGCACCTCTCACTGTGCCGGCGAGTAGGCGGACCGCTTCGGACGGGATGCCCGGCCGGTATCGGGCGTAATCGGCCGCAGCAGAGGCGAACAGGTCCCCGGACTCTTCTTCCGGGCGGCCCGTCATGCCTGCTCCAGCAGCGCGCGCAGCGCGGCGGCGTCCGCCTGGAGCTGTTCTTCGTCCTGGCGGTTTGTATCTAGGGCCGTCCACGGGAGCGGCCCGCCTGGCGCCGGGTCGGCGTGGTCGGCGTAGCGGGGAACGATGTGGGTGTGGAGGTGGGGCACCACGTTGCCGAGGGTGGAGTAGTTCATCTTCATCGGCTGGTAGAACGCCGTCAGGGCCTTGCCGAGCGTGAGGGTGTCGGCCCAGTACGCGGCGGCCTGGGCGTCTGAGAGGTCGGTGGGCTCGGCGACGTGCGGTGCGCCGCGGTGAATGAGTACGCAGTAGCCCCGGACCTGGCCCGAGCGCCACAGGTAGGCGTTGGCCACTTCGCCCTGGTGGAGCAGGATGCCCCAGCCGATGTCTTCGGCGGCGAAGTCGTTGTCACACATGGGGCAGCCCTGGCCGTCGCGGTGGCGGAGGAATTCCTCGGACCACCCGGCCGGTCGACTGGGGCCGTCGGCGGGCGGGGGAACGGGTTGCCGTTGCTGGGTCATGGACAACTCCCGAGCGATGGAGACGTCTGGTGGGGGACGGCGGCGAGCGGGGGCAGCGTCCAGGTGAGGGCCATCCGGCCGGGACCGGAGGCGACGCGCTGCGGGCCCCCGCCGTCCGGAATATCGACCCGGTACGTGTCCGGACGGCCCGCCCGCTCCCAAGCGTCGTGGACGTTTTCGAGTTCGGCCCACACGTCACGCGGCCCGTGCACGCGGACCGTGCCGTCGCCGGGGCCGGCCACCGCCCAGGAATCCTCCTTCGGGGCGACGATGGTCATCGTGTCGGCCTGGAAATCCCTGATCAAGCCCGGTGCCAGGTACGCGGCGGCGATCCAGAAGCCGTAGGCGTCATCGTCGGGCGGCGCGAGCCGGGTTGGGCGCGGTCGGCCGGGGTCGGCCTTGACCTGGGGACGGTGGTTCACGGCGGTGAGCCACTCGTAGCCGAGCAGGGGCCGGTGGCCGCGCGGCCGGCCCGTCAGCACCGCCTGAAGCCTGCCCTTCATCGTGCGGGTGGCGCTCATCTGGCCGGGCCAGCTGGGCGTTCTGGTCACGAGCGTGGTCAGCAGCGTTCCGCCGGGGCCGAGCTGCTCCACCCAGGCCAGCGGGATGCAGGGCACGCCGATGCCGGAATGGATCCGGTCATACGGTGCCCCGGTGGCGTGTCCGTTGAGCGCGTCACCTTCGACGACCGTCGCTTCCAGCCCGAGCCGGTCCAGGTTCCGCTGGGCGAATACGCTCATGTGCGGATCGCGTTCGACCCCGGTGGCACGGCCAGGGCCCGTGATGGCAGCGGCGAGCGCCAGGGAGATCCCCGGACCCGAACCAAGGTCCAGGAACCGCTGCCCGCAGTCCAGTTGGAGGCATTGCAACACCTCGACGGTGGCAGGGGCGTAGGTGCTCATGGAGGTCATGTGGCCGCCGGTCACCGGTCCCCGGCGAAGGGCGTCCAGCGGCTCGCCGTCACGCTGGAGCAGGACGGAGTCGCCACTGTGGACGAGGTCGAGCCACTCCGCTTGGTCGTCGGGGTGCGAGCCGTCGAGGAGCCGCCAGTCGATCGGATCCGCGCCTGGGCCGCTGACCCGGACGTACGCGTGGGGGAGAAGCACTTCCCGCCGCACACGTAGGAGAGCATCGCGCAGCCGCGGGTCGGTCAGCACGCCGTCGGCGACGAGGCGGTCGACCATCGCGGTGCGGGCGGCGGCCGTTGCGGCGAACAGGTCAGCGGACATCCTCGGACGCTGGGACGTGCTCGATGCAGAACCCTCTCCTTGTTCCTGACCGGTTCGGCCTACGGCCGTCCTTGCAGTGCTTGCGCCGGGAGGTGCGGGTGTATCCGGGATCTCTGCGCGGTGTTTGCAAGAGGAGTCCGGCTGTTGGGCGGCTTCGGGACCAGGCCAGTGCGTGTCCATTTCCGGGGCGCTCACTTCTGCCGCTCCCAACCGATCTCGGTATACAGCCGGCCGGCACGAATCCCCTCGATGGCTGCTCGGGTGTAGGGAACGGTCGGCTCCGGCAGGCCGTCGACAGGCCACCAGGCCCAACGGAGGCACTTGTCCGGCTCCAGCACGCGGGGCTCGCCCTCCCACCGGCTGGCCTGGAAGAAGAAGCCCACGCGCGGTACGGCGTCCTCGTGGTCGAGGAGGTGCACCGTATGCACGAGGACGAGGTCCTCCTCGGCGACGACCAGCTTCGCCTCCTCCATCGCCTCCCGTGCCACGCAGGTCCGGGCCGGTTCTCGTTCCACATGGCCGGCGAGCAGATGCCACTGGCCGCCCGCGTATGCCGAATCCGGGTGCCGCTGCCCGAGCAGCACCATGCCGTCCCGCTCCAGGTACAGGTGGCCGCCGATCACATTCAGTTCCGCGCTCACGCCGTACCACCTCCGCCCACCGCGGGATTGCGCTGTCCGTCGCCGGCGGGGGCGGCGCCGGGTGAAGGTGAGGGGGAGGGGACGGGTGGTTGCATGAGTGGATCTCCTGGAGGGGAGGGGACGGGCTTGGCTCCGGGCATCTGGCGGAGGCCGCGTAGTGGGGAGCGGTAGAGGACCATGAGGGGGACGAGGAGCAGGCAGGTGCCGACGATCAGGGTGGGCCGTACGCCGATCCGTGTCCCGAGGCCGCCAGCGACCAGGGCGGCCACCGGCCGGGCGCCTGAGGTGAGCCAGGTGCTCACGGCCTGCATGCGGGCCTGCATGTCATCGGCGGTGACGACCTGACGAATGGAGCGCTGGGTGGTTCCCGCCGCCGCGGCGCAGGCCAGCTGGAGAAACAGGGCGGCGCCGATCCCGGTCTGCCAGGCCGGGGCTGGGGAAGCGAGCAGCAGCGGGATCTGGGTGAGCGGGGTGAGCGCGAGCGCGACGAGCATCATCGGCCCGGGCCCGTACCGTCGCGCGAGGGCTGGCGCGGCAAGCGCTCCTGCCGCCGCGCCGAGGGCTCCCAGCCCCAGGACCACGCCGAAGGCGGTCGGGCTCATCGAAAGGGACTTGAGCAGGTACAGGGCCCACAGGGTGTTGAGGAGTGCCAGGGCGGCCGAGGTAGTCGCGTTGACCAGGGTCAGCGTGCGCAGCCGGTGGTCACGGCTTACGTACCGTAGGCCCTCACCGATCTCGGTGTGCAGACGGTCGCTTCCTGCTCGCGCCCGGGCGGTCTCGCGAGTCTGGATGCGGGCGGTGCACCAGGCGCTGACGAGGTAGGAGCCGACGTCACCGAGCAGTGCCCGGGCCGGTCCGAGGAGCGCGGTCAGGGCGGCGCCGAGGTTGCTGCCGGCGGTGGCGGCGACGGCGAACAGGGCGCCGATACGGCTGTTGCTCCGTTGGATCAGGGACCGGTCGACCAAGCCGGGCAGGAGACTGATCGCTGCGGCATCATGCAGCACCCCTGCCGCACCCTGCACCGCAGCGACCACCATGAGCTGAGCCAGGGACAGCCTGTCCAGCGCCGCCGCTGCGGGCACGCTGGCCAGCGCGGCGGCACTGACCAGATCTCCGGTGATCATCTGCTTCCGCTTGGAGTACCGGTCGGCCAGCGCTCCGGCGTGCAGCGCCAGAAGGGCGGGCGGGAGTTGGCCCATGAACGTGATCCAGGCAACCCGGGCAGGGCTGGCATCCAGTACGAGAACGGCCAGCACGGGCAGGGCCATCGCGCTGATCGAGCTGCCGGCCACACTGGCGGCCTGGCCGGTCAGGTACCGACGGAAGTCCTGGTGCCGCCACAGCGACGTCCGTCCGGCCGACGAGACGGGGTCATACGAGGAGGACACGACCTACCCCCTCGGCTCCCGTCGGGCGCACGCCCGGCACGACCGTGGATGCGTGATCTTGTTGCTCGGGCATCCCAGGCACCGCAGTGTCCACGCCCGGGTCGCTGCCCCGGATACAGCCGCGGAGCAGAAACCCCTTCCGCCGCAGAAGGGGGGCGTCAGATGGCTGTGGGCCGGTCAGCACATCGGCATCCGGACGGGCAAGCATGGCGGTGTGCTGTGTGCTCACGGCGGCGGACAGGTCTGTGAGCACGATGCTCTTCCGCGGGCGTGTGCTCATGCGGACGCCTGCCGCTGTTCGTCATCGTCCCGGGCATCCGAGGAGAGCTGGCACGACAGCAGCTGTCGGAACAGACCTGGTTGCTCGGCAAGCTCTTCGTAGGTGCCCTCCTGCACGACCCTGCCCTCGTCGAGAACGACGATCCGGTCGGCTACGGCGACGCTGGTGATGCGGTGGGTCACCAGCAGTACCACCCGGTCCCGGGCAAGACCCCGTAGCCGCTGGAAAATCCGGTACTCGGCAAGCGGATCGAGGTTCGCGGTCGGCTCGTCAAGAACCAAAAGCCCCGCCTGGCGGAAGAACGCCCGCCCGAGAGCGATGCGCTGCCACTGGCCCCCGCTCAGTTCCTCCCCGTTGAGCCACTCGCGGGCGAGAAGGGTGTCCAACCCGGCGCCGAGCTTGTCGACGACCTCGTCGGCGCCAGCGGCCTCACACGCCTCGCGTACCGCTGCGTCCCCACGCGCCGTGGGCTGCCCGAGGGTGATGTTCTCCCGCACCGTCAACGGCCAACGCGCGTACGTCTGTGGCACCAGAGCCACCTGCTGCCACAGCGCCTGCGGATCGGAGTCGCCGGTGGGAACGCCGTCCCACAGCACCTGCCCCTCGGTGGGCAGGTACAGGCCACTGATCAATTTCGACAGCGTCGACTTACCCGAGCCGTTGAAGCCGACAAGGGCGGTGACCTCGCCCTGGCGCAGGGTGAGCGTCACGTCGGACAGAGCGTCTTGGTTCTTGCCCGCGTACCGGTGTGTGACCGACTTGATCTCGATCTTCTTCGGCGGCCCCGGGCGATGTGTGCCCCGGCGCATGCGGAACCCTCCGGCCTTGTCCAGGAAGCCGCTCCAGTCGTCCATGTACAGGCCCGTTCGCACGGCGCGCGCGCCTACCGAGACCAGACCGCGGACCGACTGGCCCACCGTCTGCAGGGCGAAAACAGCCGTCCCGGCATGTCCGACGCTGATGCGGCCGGTGGCCAGCAGCCACACGACCGCCGCCCAAACAACCGCCGATCCCACGCCGCCGCACAGCGCGCCGATCAGGGACATGCGGGCTCCCTTGTCGGCGGCGGCGCGGTCCTCGCGGTTGATCCGGGCGACCGTCTGCCGGTACCGGTCGGAGAGGAAGCCGGCCATGGTGCCGGCACGGATCTGGTCGGCAGCCTCCTTGGTGTAGATGTGCCAGCGCAGGATCGACAGCATCCGCAGGTCGCCGTTGCTGCGCAGATTCGCCAGGTATCGCACCCGTGCGGCGCTGACCTGAGCCAGGGCCTGCGGCAGGCTGGCCGCGACCAGAAGGGGGAGAAGGACCCAGTGCACGCCGGCCAGCACGATCGCACCAGCGACAAAGGAGGCCGACGAAGCGATCAGGTCCTGCCCCTCGTCGATCAGGTCCCCGGTGACCTGCGCCCCACGGTCGGCGGCTTCCCTGTCGTGGTTGAAATCGGGCTCGTCATAGGCGAACAACTCCACCTCGGCGCACCCGGTGAGCAGCATCTGTTCGGCCTCGCGCGACATCAGTGGGCCCAACCGGGAAGACAGCCAGGAGACGGTGATCCCCAGAAGGGCGCGTACGCCGGCGGTGCCGGCCAGCAGGGCCACAGAAGGCCACGCCTGAAGGAGCCGCTGGTAGACGTCTCCACTGGTCAGCAGGGCGGTCAGGGTGCCGCTGATGGCGACCAGGCCGAGGGCTTGCATCACGCCGGTGACGGCCTGGCACAGCAGGAGACCGATGGTCGCTCGGCGGTCGACCCGCCACGCGAGAGCCAGTGACCGGCGTACCAGCTGCGGCAGCCGCCGGGCCATATCGCGCATCCTGATCGAACGGCCGGCCGCTTCACGGCTGCCCGTCAGATCGACATACCGCATCTGCGGCTCCCTGGCAGCCGTTTCCGATGTCTCATCCGGCTCGGCTGTAGAGGACGCGTTGGGCCCGGTCGTCGGTCCGGGAGGCAACGAGGAGGGTGTGGACTTCAGCGGGGGGGTGCGCGGCCCCGGGATGTTGTCGGGTGATGCATCGGTGGGCTCACTCATGCCGCCCACCCCGTATCCGGTCGTGCTGCGCGCTGGGCGGCGGCGTCAACTTGCCGCCCGGATCGTGCGGAGCACGGGACAGCCGGCATAGGACGTTCGAATGCAGCGATGGGATTCGCAGGGACGGGCACAGGGTTCACGGAGTCCTCCAGATGGACGCACGAGGGGTACTGGTGCTCTAACAACGGCCCCCGTACGGGTCTGTCACGGGCAGATCCGGGGCAGGTCGTGGACGGATGTTCTATTGCTTGACTGTGGTCAAGCGGGCCTTGTTGTGGGTCGCGCCGGTGTCGCTCGAACAGCTGGGATCACCCTTTCGCCGGAGATCCCGTCGGGCGCGGTGCGGGCATGGCAACGAGGAGCAGAGGCGGCGGTGGCGCCCGCTGCCCTCGCCCTGGGGCGGGTCAGGTTCCGGTCTTCTCCAGGGCCGCGTTCCAGGCGGTGAGGGCGTCGGCGCCGGAACGCAGGAGCGGGGCGACGGGGTTGGTCAGGTACTCGTGCTCGACGAGGTAGAGGCCGGCGGTGCCGGCGTAGCCGGGGAACAGTTCGTTGAGGCGGGTCATCACGGTCTCCGGCGCGGCGTCGTCAGCGTCGAGGAGGCGGCGCGCAAGGATCTTGCGGTTCCACACGTCGATGCCGAAGACGGCAGGGTCGCGGGAAGCGTGGGAGGCAATTACCGCGGCGGTGTAGGGGCCCACTCCTTTGATTTCCTGGACCGCCTCCATCAGGTTTCCGGCGGCTTTGAGGTCCTCGGTGCTGTGGTCGCGGAAGTAGGCCGCGTAGTGCGGAAGGCTTTTGGCACGAAAGCCCAGCCGGTCCCGCTCCTTCAGCGTTTCCGGCGGGACGTGGGCGATCTCGTCTGGGGTGAACCAGGCCCGCAGCGTGATCCCGTCGAAGTGGACAAGACGGCCGTAGTGGACCAGCAGATTGCGGGTCATCTGGGCGGTGCGGCGGATGGTGACGTTCTGGAGCAGCAGGGCGATCACGGCGATCTCGAAGTGGTCCTCCGGGCACGACTGCCGCATCCCGCCCAGGGCTGCGAGTGCCTCGCGCATTGCGGGCACTCGGGACGCGAGTTCCGTGAACGCCGCCTGGTCTTCGTCCAGCCCGTATGAAGAGATGAGCCGGCGCGTCAGCTCCTCGCGGTCGGCGGGCTTGAAGTCACCGTCGCTGTAGATGTCGGCGATCACTGTGCGGTCCTCGGCACGCAGCCGGACTCCCACCACGAGGTCGCCAACTCGGAAGGTACGCCAGCTGCACGACTCGGTGTGGGCTTCCAGACCGGTGGCGTAGTGGGACGGCTTCCAGAAGGTGTGCAGGGCGTTGAAGGGACCGTCGCCGGTGACGGGCAGTTCAAGGGTGTCGGTGTGGTCGAGGGTGCGGGGGTTCACGTCATGCTCCTGGGTGGCGGCCGTGGGTCGCAGGGGGCCACCGAACAGCTCGTGTTCGGCGTCGGAGACCTGCGGATCAGCCATCGTGACCGGGGCGAAGAATCTCTTCACCGGGCGCCTCTCGCAGGCCAGTTGATGGCCCGGTAGGACGGGCCGTGGGTGAGCATGTGGAAGATGGTGGCGGTGTAGGGGTGACAGTCCGGCGACGGTCGTTCCATCGGCACCCAGAAGAGCCCTTCGTGCTTGTGTGGCTCGGCGTTGTACGGCTCACCCGTCCACGACTGCGCCACGAACACGGCGGTGATCCGGTCCAGGCCACCGTCGGTGTCGTGGTGGTGGATTAGCCCGCAGAACTCCTGCTGCTCAGCAGTGATAAGGACCCCCACCTCCTCCATGGCCTCGCGTCGCGCAGCATGGTCGAGTGGTTCACCGACTTCCAGGTGACCGCCCACGACAGTGAGCTGTCCCGGTGCGAGGGCGGCGTCCAGTGCGCGGCGTACGCACAGGGCGGCGCCGCTCGTACGGAGCAGGACCTGTGCCACGTCGGCGATCAGCTGGTGGGGTGAGTCGCTCACGAGCGGCCCTCCTGTACCAGGCGTTCTACGGTGTGCCGACCGTTGGTCACGAGGGCACCGCCGTGCCGAAAGCTATGGGTGAGGACGGAGGACGAGAGAGGTGTGGGCTGCGTCATGCCAGGTACCTCGTCTCCGGTCGTGACCTGTCGGCGAGCAGAGCTGCGCGACTGGAGGTGAGGCGAAGGCTGGCGCCCGAGGGGGTAGTGGCATTTTCGAACGCAGGATGAACGAGTCCAGGGCGGCGTACGGGATGCATGGGGACTCCTCGGGGTGAGATGCGGACAGGTGATCGGGTAACGGCGGTCCTGCTGTAGCCGTAACGGGTGGAGGGGAGCGAAATCTAGAACGTGATTTCGAATACCGGGCTCTCTCCCTGTGCGGTCGGGCGGGGCGGGCTGTGATGCAGTGTTCGATCACTCATGTGGGTTGCGGTACCTCCTGCGGGGGATTGCCGGGGGGCGCTTGGTCAGTCATGGCGTGGCGAGGTCCGGGCGGAGGGCGACGGCGTCGCGAAGGAAGCTGCGCTTGGAGTAGAAGGTGTGCTCGGCGGCCCAACCGTGACTGGCGAGGTACTCGCAGAGCCAGCTGTCGATCCGCTTCATCTCGATGAGGATCTCGTCCTGGTCGTGGTCGAGGATTCTGCGTGAGCGGAGGTACTCCAGCTCGCACTGGGAGAGCACCACGTCGGGGGCCGCCAGGAGGGCGCAGCGGTCGAGGAAAATGCCGTAGACGTGTCCGGTGCGCAGCGACTCGCACTGGATGTCGTAACGGACGCGCTGGAAGGGCGGCATGGCCCGGACCTGGAGGTTCAGGTCTTCGCGCAGGAACGTCTCGAAGCGGTCGGGGGTGATGTCGAGGCCAGGGGTGAGTTCCTCGCGGCGGGCGAAGGCGTCCTCGGTGAACCACTTTCGTTTGAGCACGTGCCCGGCGGTGACGGTGGGGATGAAGGAGGCGTAGCCGATCTCGGGCTCGGGGCCGGTGACGTCGAACAGATGGTTCTCGGTGTGGTGGATCTGGAACTCTTCCCGGTACTCCGGACGGCAGCCTTCCAGCTTGCCGTCGCGCAGTGCCTTGAGCAGTTCCATGGACGCGGACCAGATGTCCGGTGCCGGGGCAAGGGTGTACTTGAACTCCAGCTCGGTGCCGGAGAAGTGCTTGCGGAAGTACCGCAGATGGTTGTTGAGCGCCGTGCTCGACTCTGCGTGCGCCGTCAGCACGGGGTCGAACCAGCGCAGTTCCTCGACCGGGCCGTGGCCGACTGGTTCCCGGGTGGTGCGGACGAAGCAGGCGTCCTCGGGATGGAAGCGGATCTGCGCGTACGCGTGGTAGCCGCCGCCGGGATGTTCAGCCAGGTAGCACAGCGGCACCAGGCCGGGGGTGTCCTCGGTACCGACCAGGCCGCGCAGGGCGCGACCGGCGATGGCGTCGGGGAACAGTTCGCCGCCGTCGATCCTGGCCGCCCCGAGCCGGGTGCCGCCGGAGTGCAGCGCTTCGGCCGGGCAGGGCCCCAGCGCGTTCCAGCGGACGATCACGGTGGTGGCCGGCTGGCATACCTCCTGCGGTGGCACCCGGACGAGCACGATCGGCTCGTCTGGTCGCCGTGGCGCGGTGCCGTTGAGGAGGTGGACGCCGCCGAGGACGACCCAGGCTCCCCGGTCCGAGGGCTGCTCATCGGGCACGCTGGTCTCCTTCGTGTGAAGCGGGTGCCACGGGTGATCGCCCTGCAGCCCGAAGGGGCCACCGGGTCGGCCGGACATCCCCGGATGGCTGCCTGCTCGTCGCTGCGACGTCCGGCCGGTTCGTCGGCCTAGGGTGGGGCGGGTGAGTCATGGTGAAGTCGGTCAGGTGATCTTGGACGAGGCTGTTGCGGATGCCCGCCTCGCCGCGTGGGAGTTCGACGGTGCACGGGCCTGGCTGGAGGAAGCCCGCCGACATCCCATGGAGCCGCTGGCGGCCGAGGTGTGGGTCACCGACCCTGCTTTCGAGCACGTCCTGCTGGTCAAGCACCGCGTGCGCGGATGGGTGCCGCCCGGTGGCAAGGTGGAGCCGGGCGAGGCGCCGCGTGCGGCGGCGGCACGAGAGCTGCTGGAGGAGACCGGCCTGCGCACCGAGTTGCTGCCCGAGCCCGCTGCCGTGGCGGTGCGTTCCTACCGGGCCGACTGGTCTCCGACGCTGGGCCTGTCCTACGCCGCGATCGTGGGCCGTGACGTGCCGCTCGCCGGGGAGCAGAACCAGCCGGCGGCATGGTTCCGCCTGGACACAGGCTGGGACAGTGTCTTCCCCGAAGACCGCGAGCGGATCCGTGCGCACGCTTGCCGTCTGGCAGCCGGCCGGGCGGTCGGCTCCCGCTGAGGTAGGCCCCTGGCCGCCGTTCACAGGAGGGCCTCGATCCGGTCGAGGTCGGCCGAGGGCAGGGTGACGAGCTCAAGGTCGTGCAGGAAGCGGCACCACACCGGCTCCAGGCCGGGTGCGCGTTCGAACTCCTCACGGTCCAGGCATCCGTTGGCGTGCGCGGCGGTCTGCAGCGCGTGCTGCTGCAGCTGGGCCGGGTGGATCCACCGAGGGGCGCGGACCTCCCGGGGCGAGGGGCACAGCGACCCGGAAACCTCGGCCTGGAAGATCCACCAGTGGTGGCCGACCGGACCGCTGGGCGTGCGGTGGCAGTGGTTGGGCCGCCACTGGTCCAGCAGCAGGTGCAGGTGGGTGACGGTGAGACCGACCTCTTCCGTGACTTCGTCGCGCGCGGCCTGCTCGGGGCCGCCATGCTCGTCGATGTGGCCGGCGACCGGGGCGATTCCGGCCGGAGGAATCGCCCGCTCGAACACCAGCAGGCCGCTCGGGGAGGAGATCAGTACCCCGACGCTTGCGTGGTCACAGAGGCGGGCCCCGCCGCCGGGAGCCGGGGCGGCCGGAGTCATGCGGCGGCCTTTGGCCGTTGGGCGACGACGACGAGCCAGCTCGTCACGGCCGGGGCATCGGGGGTGGTCATGGCGTAGGCGGTGTCGAGGATCTGCATCCGCTGGGCGTGGGTGAAGTCGCCTTCGGGCCGCGCGAAGACGGGGATGGACAGCCACGCCTTCTTCTCGGCCATGGTGCTGTGCTGGGCGGTGAGCTCTGTGCCGACGATAGTCAGTCCGGCTGCGGTCAGCTGCTCGGTGACTGTTTTCAGCGGCAGCTTCGGCGGCCTGTCCGCGTCGCGCGGCGGTGGGGTGTATCCGTGGGTCTCAGCGGCGACTTGGCGGATGAGGGCGTTTAGGGAAGGCCCGGTGCGGGTTGACAGTTCGTCGGGGTGCCGGACGCCGGCGAAGCCGCCGCCGATGTTGAAGACGAAGTGCCCGCCTGGGCGCAGGATGTGGGCGACGGCTGCGAACACTGCGGCGGTGTCGGTCTTCCAGATCGCGGAGTTGCACACTACGGCGTCGGAGCTGCTGGCGTGCAGGTGGTCGGCGAGCCGTTCGGCCGGGGAGGTGATCCAGGTCAGGCGGGCGTCGGTCAGGGTGCGGCGACCGACACGCTGCATCGCGGCGGCGTTGTCGACGGAGACGACCCGAGCGCGGGCCGGGATCACGTCGAGGATCGCGCGGGCGGTCGCGCCGGCGCCGCCGCACAGGTCGACCACCAGGCTGGCGTTGTCCAGATGGCCTCGGCGGGCAAGGTCGCGGCTGGTCGCGTCGTACATGGGATGGGCGCGGGTGAAGGCGTTGTATGCCTCGGCGTTGCTGTCCTCGTCCCAGCCGAGGATGGCGTCCTGGGGTGCCATGTTGCTGTGGCCTCGCTTCTCAGAGCGGCCCGGCAGTGCAGGCCGGGTGTTCGGGCAGGGTCAAAAGAGTGCGGCCTGTACGGCGGCGGGCGGTGAGGAGAACTGTGCGCCGAGGACGATGCGCCGGCCCTTGAGGGTGCCGAGGTCGAGCAGGTAGGGCAGTTGTTCACCGTCGCCGTCGAGGGTGGCGAGGACCTGGGAGCCGAGGCAGGAGAGCACCGTCAGTCCGTGCTCACCGGAGCGTGGGTCGTGCGGGTACAAGGCGCGCCCGGTCTTCGGCGTGCGCAGCAGTTCGCCTTCGCCGGACGGCGTCCACGGCTCCGGTGTGGCCGGGACGTTCAGGCCGCTCAGGGCCGCGGTGGCGCGGTCGAGGTGCTGATGGTGGGCGGCACCGGCCGGGGCGAGGTCGCGCAGCTCGGCCAGGGCCGTCAGCTTGGCCGCGGCTCGCACGGTCTGCGTCAGGCCGAGGTGGCGGGTGAGGGCATCCTCCAGGAACCGCACGGCGCGGCCGTCAGCACTCCGGGCGAGGTAGGTAGCGATCAGGGCACCCTGTTCGTCGAGGCGGGAGCGCTTACGGGGTTCGGCCGCGGTGCCGATCTTGGTGGTGCCGTCGGCGAACGTCGCCAGGTACAGCCAGTGCGGCTGGGCCATGTACGCCGCCAGGGCGTCGGGAACGTGCCCGCCGGAGTGGAACCGGTGGGCGAAGCGGAAGTCGTCCCGCCCGGCGCAGGCCGCGCACTGGCTGCCCGCCTCGGCCGGGGCCCGGTCAGGGCAGGCGACCGCCTCGACGCGGACGCGGTCGGCGAACCGGTACCGGCCGGTGCACCACCGGCCGGTACCGCTCACCTGGTAACTCAGGCGCCTGCCCATGACCGGGGCGTAGACGAGTGGTCCGCCGGTCACGGGGGCGAGCAGAAGGCGGGGGTCTGCGCTCGCCCAGGTGATGCCGTGACAGACGTATGTCCCGCTGACGGGCAGGGCCTGGTCCATGGTGCGTTCCTTGTCGATCGGGGAGGGAGGGCCGGTTTAGACGGTCAGGCGCAGACGGTCGGCCAGGGCAGCGGCGGCGGCCTTGAAGACCTGGTCGCGGTCCAACTGGGCGACGTCCAGCGTCAGCCAGGCGCCGCGCTCCGCCTGTTCGCGCATCTGGTCCAGGACGGTGTCCTGGTAGCGGATGAAGTCCTCGTCACCGCCGCCGGCGTGGCCGGCCTCCAGGGAAGTGAACGAGCCTTTGCGGACGAGAGCCTCGCGAGCACCGATGTTCAGGAAGAACACCAGGTCCGGCTTTGTGAGATGCGCGAAGACCTGCTCGCACAGGCGGGGGGAGACCTCGGGGTTGACCGCGTACCGAGCGAGGATCTTGTGGTGCGCGTTGTCGAGGATCACGTGGGTTCCCGCGGCGAGGGCCGGCTGGATGACGAGCCGGTCCTGCAGGGTGTACCAGGAGGCCAGGGCAAGCAGCCAGTAGTGGTCGCCGCATGCCTGGGCGACGCCGGCGTCGCGCCGGTAGACCAGCGCGTTGAGGCGGTCGAGGTAGGCGGACAGCTCCGGGTCTCGGCGGACGTCGGTGCTGTGCTTGCCGATGAGGACTGCCGTGTGGCCGGCGTCGTTGAGGGCCTGGTGCAGGCGGGCGGCGAGGGTGGACTTGCCGGCCCCGTCACCACCGACGAAGGTGATCAGCTTCCCGGCTGCGGTGGTGGTCGGCGCGTTCGCCGTCATCGGGATTCTCCCAGGGGGTGGGTCGGGCTGGCGGTCAGGCGGCCGGTGATGATGGTGCGGATGCGGTCCACCAGGACGGCGCGCTGGCGCAGGACGTCGCTGTGACGCTCATTGGACAGGTCGGCGGGATAGTGCGTGGCGAGGTTGTTGGAAATGACGTGGAGGTAACCGAATCTGATCCCCGCCTGGCGCGCCGCCGCCCCCATGGGGCCGATCTCCGGGTCGACGAAGGCGTACGAGGCGGTGTGCTGGGCCAGCCAGTCGCGGTTCTCCAGCAGGATCGACGGGGAGGACACGTGCAGGCCGCTGCGCACCCCGTCGTGGGCGGCGGCGTAGTCGCCGAAGAAGTCGTCCCAGCTCACCATCGCCCCGCGTACCAGGCTGGTGTTGCCGGTCGCCAGCCAGGCGTTCGGTTCGACGCCGGGGGTCAGCGAGCCGACCTTGCCGACGTAGACGACGTCGCCTGCGCCGAGTTCGGCAAGGCGCGTGACGACCCGTCCGGCCACGTCTCCCCAGATGCTGTGGAGGAACCCGAGGTAGACCACGCGACGGCCGGCGACGTCGAGGCGCTGCCAGGCGTAGCCGGGTCCGCGGGTCCACACTCCGTTCTCGGGAGCGAGGTACTGAAGGCCCCAGCCGACGATCACCAGGTCGCCGTCCAGTTCCAGGTCGAGCGCGTCGAGCGCCGTTCGGCACTCCTCCTGCTCGGGCGGCTGATAGGTGACGGTGCCGACTGGGCGGCCGGTCATGGCCAGATACGTGGCGATGATCAGGGCGTAGTGCTGGACGTAGTCGGCTCCGGGGAACGCCTTGACGATGAGGTCACGGCCGTGGATCTCTGCGGTGGGCCGTTCGATGTTGAACAGCTTCCCGGTCTTCTCGTACCGGGAGATCACCGCCGTGCGGTCGTAGCCGCCGATGACGCGGATGCTGTCCCAGTCCTGGTCCTGGATGAGGTGGTGGACCTTGATCTCCAGGTAGCGCAGCAGCCTCGCGTGGGTCATGGTGTGCCCGGCCGGCTCGATCGGGGCGGCGTGCAGGAGTCCGGGGGTCGGGTCGGCGAGTAAGGGCGTCATCGGTGCTCCTCGGCGATCGTCACGGTGCTGCCGGCCGCCGCGCGAACGACGGAGATGTTCTTCCGGATGAGGTCGAACCGGTCTTCGGGGATCGGGCCGAGCTTCTCGATGCGGGGCGTGGAGGGCTTCTCGTATGGCCCTTCGGGCAGCAGGGCGATGCCCATAGCGCCGAGGATGACCGGGGCTGCGCCGTCCACGGAGGAGATCCACTCGTGCTCGCGCTGCTCGATCAGCTCCAGGTGCCCGGTCCGGCCCAGACCGAGCAGCCGGTAGATGAGCAGATCGTCGACCAGGCCGCGATCCTGCAGGTAGGCGGTCGCCAACCAGCGGGTGCGGCACAGTTGCTCGTCGGGATCCGGTCGACGCGAGGCCGGCAGGGCGATGGCCCCGGCCCAGCCGCTGGTCACGAAGGCGTCGTAGGTGCGCAGCCACTCGTCGTCGTCAGCGGCGTGCAGGACAGCGCACAGCCGGAATGCGTCGCCGGACAGCTTCCGGATCTCTCGCGCGGCCTTCTCGCTCGCCTTCAAGGTCGCGGCCCCGACCCGCATGACGTCCGGCAGGATGATCTCCCTCGCGGATACCGCCAGCGCGGCTTCGACGAGGCTTTCCGCCGGCAGGGCGTAGCCGAGGTCGAAGAGCCCGTTGTCGATGATGATCTCGGCGCCGCGCTCGGCCTCGTGAGCGAAGAAGGCCCGGTAGCTCTCGTCGGACAGCACGTGCTGGGCGGCCACGTGGTGGACGCGGGCCGGCTCCTGGGCGACGAAGTTCTTCAGGTAGGCAGGCGGAGCGATGACGGAGAAGTCGATGCCCGCGGTGGTGATCACGACGCCCCCCACAGGCCGGTGGTGAGGGTGAGGAACTGCTGGGAAAGGACGGGGTCGGTGCCGAAGCGCCCGCCCGAGTGCACCGTGGTGGTGCGAGCCTCCTCCATCCGTACGCCCCGCATGCTCATGCACAGGTGCACGCCGCGTACGGCGACGGCGATGTTCTCGTGTCCGATCACGCCGTTGAGGTATTCGGCGACCTGGCGGGTGAAGCGTTCCTGGACCTGCAGTCGGCCGGCGAAGTGCTGGGCGATCCGACCGAACTTCGAAAGGCCCACCACCTCGCCATCCGGCACGTATCCAGCCGTGACCTGCAAGTTCATGGGCAGCATGTGGTGCTCGCAGAGCGACCACACGCTCATGCCGCCCACGATGACCAGCTGACCACCCAGCTGGGACTCGGTGAAGCAGGTGGCCGTTTCGGCGCCGTCCGGGGACAGGAAGGCTCTCCACCAGGCCGCGACGCGGTCCGGGGTGCCGGTCAGCCCCTCGCGGGCGGGGTTCTCGCCCAGCTCGACCAAGAGCTGGTGGATCAGGCCGGCGACCCGGCCGGTGTCGATGACCGCAGCGGGCCCGGCGACGGCAGCGGTCGGCGCCGCCGCAGGGCTGGCGATAGAGGTCGTCATGGGCGTCTCTCGTTTCCGGGGACTGGGGAACGGATGGGGCGTGGAGTCGCGTGCGGTCAGCGGCCTCGGGCGTCCGCGAAGGCCAACACGTGAAGGCGGGTGGTGAAGTGCCAGTGCCGGGCCGCGACCCCGTCCGCGAGGACCCGGGTAGTCGCGGTGATCACCTCGGGGGTGGTGCCCTCCGGCATCACCCACACCGGCGCGAGCCGGTGGGCGTCGGCCAGCTCGGCGATCCGGTCGAGGTCGTCCACCGTGGAAGCGACGAACTTGAACGCCGCCCGCCCGGAGGCCACAAACGCCTCCAGCGCGGCTGGCACGATGCTCTTGGTCTCCTTCACGCCGAAGCTGGCAAGCTTGGGCGAGACGTTGAACCGGACCCCGTCGGCCACCAGCTCGGGAGTGGGCGCGATGGTGCCGTTCGTCTCGCACTCGATCCGCTTGCCGGCTGCTATCAGTCCCCGGACGAGAGGCACCAGTCGCGCCTGCTGGATCAACGGCTCGCCGCCGGTGATCACGACCAGCTCGACCGGTGAAGACGTGGCCCAGGCCACCAGGCCCGCGACGGATTGCCTCGTCGACTCCTCGTGCGGGTCGAACCGAGACCAGTCCCAGGTGTACTTCGTGTCGCATCTCGTGCAAGTGAGGTTGCACCGGGACAGGCGGATGAACAGGGCCGGGTGTCCACAGCTTGGGCCCTCGCCCTGAAACGTCGGCACCTCGGTACCGAAGCACTCCGCGACGATCAGGGATTCGCCTTCGGCAGCTTCCGGTTCGAGGTTGAGCCGCTTGGTTGTGGTCATTGGCCCACCACATCGAAGCGGGCCCAGCTGCTTGCGGTCTCGCGGACCAGGACGGCGACAAGGCGGCCGGGGATCTCCGATTGGAGGTTCTGAACGAACCAGCCGGCCAGGAACTGGGCCAGGCGCTCCGAGGTGGGCTCGAAGGGCAGGATCTCGTGCAGGTTGTGGTGGTCGAGCTCGGTGTCCAGGAACGACTTGAACGGGGCGAGCGCACCGAAGTCCGTGACAAAGCCGGGATCCTCCAGCGCGGATGCAGTGAGGATGACCTCAACCTCGTAGCTGTGCCCGTGCTGGCGGGAGCACTTGTGCTCATGCGGCAGCCGGGGAAGCCGATGGCCAGCCTCGAAGGCGAACTTCTTACCGATGGTGAAAATGCCGGGCGGTAGTGGAACCGCAGTGAAGCCCATTCGATTTCTCCGAGAGGTGAGGGTGTGGCGGATTCGGGCGGGGTGGGGCAGCCGCCTCTTCAGGCGGCTACGGGCTGTGCCCCCAGGTGGTTCTTCGCGGCCTTGTCCAGCACCTTGGTGAAGTGCTCGGCGCGCTCATTGGCCTCGGCCTCCTGAGCGCGGAGGCCGCCGAAACGGGCCCAGTACCGCCGGCAGACGTCCCTCTCCATCAGCTTCGAGGCGTAGAACGGCAGACGCCCCTCCCGGATGAAGCCGAGGCGGTCGCGCAGGCTGAGCATGCAGATGAGCTGGTTGGCCTTCAGCAGCTGCATGTACTCCTCGACGTCCAGGTCCTCGGGCGTCCAGAGCTTGGCGAGGTCAGGGTTGGCGGACATCTGCGTCAGCCAGTCGAGTTGGTTGCGCGCGACGGTCGCCTCGTTTCGTTCGGCCTGGTGCCGCGCGTCCTGCCTCAGCCGGGCGGCTCCGACCACGACGGTGGCGAGGGAAACCGCGGCGCCGGCAGCGAGGACGGCGGTGGTGAGCTTCATGCTTTAACGGTCCTTTCACGCAAAGTGATCTGGGGCGAGGGCGGGTCTGTGGAAGCCTGCGGGGCTCGCTGCGTCATGCGACCCCCGCTAGCACGACGGCCGGTGAGCCGCCGACAATGCGATCCAGGGCGTACCGGCGGCGCACAGTGTCCAAAGCGACGGCGATCGGCGGCAGTCCGACGGCGGCCCTTCGCTGGTCCAGCAACTGCGGCGCACGCAGTGGGCACAGCTCCACCCCTGCTGCGCTGAGGACGAGTTGCGTCCCGAACTCTTGGGGGCGCCCGCTGTTGACCAGGGCGCGGTCGTGAAGGTGGGCCCAGTGCTGGATGCGCGCATCGCCGTCCTGGACCGCACGTTTCAAAAGGGTGGTGGCCGCCCGCTGGAAGTCGGGTTCGTCGTCGGCGTGAAGAGCGATGCTCCAGGCGGCACGTGCTGCGTCGGGGCCCACGAGACGGTGGCCGGGCCAGTCATGTTCGGCCAGGATGCGGCGCAGCACTTTGGTGTCGGCGTGCTCAGCGTGACGGTCCTGGCCGAGGTGGACGGCGTCGAGCTGGTTGCGTACGCGTCTGGCCCGGCGTGCTGCCGACTGTGCGGCGCGGGCGATGAGTTCGCGGGCGAGGTCCGGCCGCAGCGGTTCCGCGGTCCTCACGCGATACTCCGCTGGTCGGCGGCGGACTGCGGCTCGTGGACCTGGCAGCCGATGAGCGCGCTCAGCCCAGGCCGAAGCTCAGCGGTGAGTTCGAGGCGCGCGACTCGCTCATGGTGCTGTCCGGTGCCCGATCCACGGACGTCCCAGCCCATGTCGGTGAGCCGACGAAGGAATGTGGCGATCGGATCGACGTCGAGAGGATGGCGGGCCATGGCCTCGGCCCGCACAAGCGGTACCTCGAGCCGGGCGGCGAAGTCGGAGGCCCACAGAGTGATCAGCCGGACGGTGTCATCGGAGTGACCGGGCAGGGTGTGGACGCAGTCCAGGAAGAGGCACGGGCCTTCGCCCCATCCGAGGTCGGGCCCGCGTTGCGGGATCATGCAGGCCAGCAGCAGCCCGTCCTCGAACAGTCCAGCCGGTTTCACCTGCGGGGCGCGGAACAGGGCCGGGATATCGGACCGGGCGGGTGTAGGCACCCCGCGCATGGCGAGCCAGCGCTGACGGTCCTGGACGAGGGCCGCGGCCTCGTCCCGTTCGGCGTCGGTGCGCAACGACCGCATCTCGTACACGGCCGGTAACCCTTTCGCGCACTGGCTTCGAGGCGCGGGGGAGGACTCGATGGCCGCAGAAGCGGGTGAGGCATTCACTGGCTCGCTCCGCTCTCCATCGTGGTGGCCCGCCTGGCGCCCAACAGGCCCCACGCGTGGGCCCAGGCGACAAGTTGGGTGGTGTTGGCCGCCCCGGTCTTGTCGAGCAGTTCGTCATGTGCGGCTCGCACGTCGGCGGGCGCGATCTTGGCTATGGCAGCAATGTCGCTGGGATTGCTGTGCTCAGCGACCGCCCGCAGCAACAGTTGCTGCTCTGGACTGAGTTCCGGCATTGGCCTGTCCGTTGTGGGCGGAGCGACCTGCCGGGCGTTGCACAGGAAGTGCACGATCACCGGGGGCTTGCAGCGGGGCGGGCAGTGGAGGCTCTCCCGGATGTCGCGTACGTACTGGCGGACGGTCACGGCCGACAGCCCGGTCCTCGCGGCGATCTCTTGAGGGCCGAGGCCGTCCACGAGGTGCTGGGCGACGCGCTGCTGGGTCGGGGTCAGGGGGGTGATCGGTGCGCTGGTCATCATGCGTGGGGTCACGGGTGTCTCTTTCGCGGCTGGGTTGAGGGATACGGGTGGGGTGTCGCCGGACCCCGCGGGGGACGGGGGCCGGCGACACGGGCCCGTGCGCGGCGGTCTGGATTCACGGGGCGCCGCACACGGGGGCTCATGCGGCTGTCGGGTCGGGGCGGGCCCACGCCGCTTCGGCGGCGAGACGTTCTGACCACTGGATGTGGGCCTCGTCGAAGGCGGCGTCGGCGAGGCGTATGCGCTGGACTTCGCCGGTTCCGGCCGGTGGGTAGGTGAACTGGATGTCGCGCCACAGGCGCTGGAGGATGTAGTCGCCGTTGAGGGCGTGGGCGCCGTGCAGCTCCATGGCGTCCTGGGTTGACTGCATCGCCCACTGGTGGCCGAGGTACTTGGCGTTGATCAGGTCGGTGTCGCAGGGCAGGCCCTGGTCGAGGAGGTGCACGGACTGATAGGCCAGGATTCGCCCGGCGCGCAGGCGGGCCTCCATGTCACCGATGCGGTCCCGCAGAACCGGCAGATCGGAGAGGGCGCCCCGGTAGCGGGAGCGCGTCTTGAGGTAAGCGGTCGAGGTGGCCACGACTGCCTCGTGTATTCCCAGGCTGACTGCGGCCAGGTTGGGACGGCCGTACAGGATGCTGCTGCTCTGCGCTACGCCCAGCCCCTGGCCGATCTCTCCGACCACGTTTTCCTCGGGGACGCGGACATGATCGAGGTCGAGGCGGCCGGCGGAGAAGCCGTGCAGGCCGAGGCCGGGACGGTGGTCGGCGACTGAGAGCCCTCGGCGCTTGGATTCGACCATGAACGCGGTCAGCGCCTGGGAGGTGCTCACGCCTGCCTTGGCGGTCCGGGCGACCACGAGGTGGGCTCCCGCGAGGTGGCTATTCCCGATGTGGATTTTGCTGCCGGTGATCACCCATTCGTTGCCGACGCGCTCGGCGATGGTCTCGATGCCGCCGATGTGTCCGCCGGCTCGCGGTTCGGTCACGGCGATCGACAAGAGCAGTGAACCGTCCGCTACGCGGGGCAGCCAGCGGCCCTTCTGCTCGTAGGTGGCGAAGTGCAGCAGGGCGCCGACGGGGATCAGCGTGGCCTGGAGGATGGCCGCCGCAGCCGCCGAGACGCGGGCAATGCGGTGGACGAGGATTGTCTTGGCCACGTGTCCGGCGTCCAGCCCGCCGAAGGAGGACGGGACGCTGACGGCGAACCAGCGTCGTGCGGCCATCAGGTCGGCGACCTTGCGCTCCACCCTGCCGGGGGCGGCCTCCATGCGTGCGGCGCGCGGCGCGATGTGCTCGGCCGCGAAGGCGTCCGCCTCGTCCCACAGCAGTTCGTGGCGGGCGTTGAGATAGGGGCGCAGCGCCGGCGGCGGCGTGGTGGGTGTGGCGGGCATGGTCCTCTCCCTCTCCCTGGATGAAGGTCGCACGGTGGAGCGGCCGGGGATCGCCTGCGGCTCCCGGGTGGGGGGTCGTGCAACGGACTAGCGGACGGGCGCGCGGGCGATGTGGTCCATCACCCGGACGCCGGCGTTGATGACGATGTCTCTCAGCCGTCGGGCCTCGCTCAGGGGCCGCTTCTCGGGGTCGATGACGCACACCGTGCCCAGCACGGTGCCGCTGTCGTGGATGAGCGGGGCACCGAAGTAGGAGCGGATCCCGACCGCATCGACCACGGGGTTGCCGCTGAAGCGCGGGCTGGCGTGCACGTCGTGCAGCGGAAGGGCCTTCTTGCGGGCCATGACCTCCGGGCACCAGCCGTGGTCGCGGCTCATGGTGCGGCCGACGATGACGTACCCGCTGTCCGCGGACGGCTGGTGCAGACCGACGAAGGTCTGCTCCTCCAGGAAGAGGTTGACGAAGCCGTACAGGAACCCGGCTTGTGTTGCCATGCCGCGGGCCAGTTCGTCGAAGTCCTCGCTGGCAGCGGTGGGCACGCCTAGGCGATCCAGCAGCTCGTACCGCTGCGCCAGCTCGGTCGCCTGCTGGGCCTGCGGGACGGGGACGGCGGCGCCGGCGGGGAGGGATGGCCCATGGGTGACGTCCCGCATGGTACGTCGCGGCAGCGACTGCGTGAGGGGGGCGGTCTGCCGCGCGCGGTAGGGGTCGTTGGGCTGATACGACATCAGGCGTCCTGAAAGGTGGTAGTGGATGCGGGGCGAGCGGGGCTTGCCGATGCGCTCTTCAAGGCGTGACCAACGAGGGTCAGCAGGACGCCAGCGACGTGGTTCGGATCGCGGGCGTCGCAGGTGACCACCGGCACAGAGGCGGGCAGTTCGAGGGCGGTGCGGACCTCATCGGGGTGGTAACGATGTGCTCCGTCGAACTGGTTCACCGCGACGACGAAGGGCAGGCCGATGTCCTCGAAGAAACCGACGGGGGTGAAGCTGCTTTCCAGGCGGCGGGTGTCGACCAGGACGACCGCGCCGACGGCTCCGCGACAGAGGTCGTACCAGAGGTCGACGAACCGGTCCTGGCCGGGCGTGCCGAACAGGAACAATTCCAGGGGCACGGGCGCGTAGGGCAGGTTGAGGCGACCGAAGTCGAAGGCGACCGTGGTGGTCTGCTTGGCCTCGACGCCCGCCAGGCTGTCCACGTCCGCGCTCGCCTCGGTCAGGTACTCCTCCGTGCTCAGCGGCGTGATCTCACTGACGGCACCCACGGCGGTGGTCTTGCCCGCGCCGAAACCGCCAGCGATCACGACCTTAAGCACGGTCGGTGCACCGGTACGCGGGCGCGACGACGGCCGCAGCACCACGGCCGGGTCACCCGGCCTGGGGGTAGGCGATGGCATCGGGCCACTTCCTCTTCAGGCCCGCAGATAGGGCCGCCAGCAGTTGTGCAGAGGGACGTGCATGCGCGTCGGACGCGGCATAGGCGGTGACGGGGACGACCAGGGCGTCGGCGTCCAGGAGGTCGGAGATGAGGATCTTGACGGCGGTTACGGGACGGCCGAGTCGGCCCGCCAGCTCGGTCACCGAACGCCGGTGCTCCCGGCACAGGGCGAGGATCTCTGCGCATTCTTCGGCCTGGCCCGGGCCGGGCCGCCCGGGTCCAGCGTCCAGCACCGTGTCCAGGCCGAGCAGATGCCGTGGCCGGGTGCGACCGCGCGTCAGGGTGTAGGTCCGCACGAATGTCGAATCCTCGGCCGCGCTCCCGTGTGCGGTCACCGGACCTCATCACCCGTGCCGACGCGGACGGGGATCTGCATGTAGGGGGCGAACTTCTGCACCAGGCGCCCCATCTCGAACCCGACGGTGCCGGCATCGGCGTCCATGGTCGCGATCACCGCGAGGACCGTGTCCACCACTCCCCGTTCGTTGCCGGGATGGCCCTCGAAGGCCGCGCTGCGACCGGAACTCTGGACGAAGATCAGACAGTCGTCTCGCTCGATGACGACCTGCCTCGCCGGCCTCTTCTTGTGGGTGGGACCGGTGATGTTCGCCGCGAGTGAGGCCACTCCGCTGATGGCGGCCGACAGTTCGTCCGCCCAGTCCTTGTCGACGTCGCTGTCCAGCAGCCGCAGTCCGTCCCGCGAGAGCAGGACGGCGTGCGTGACGCCCGTCGTGTCGGAGGCGAACTGCCGCAGCAGCCACGCCATGTTGTCCCGCTGTCCGCTTGCCGTTGTCTCGGTTGCGGGTGCGTCGCCGGTCACGTTGTTCATCGCGGGGTGGGTACTCATAGGGATCGCTCCAGAAAGGGGGGAAGGGCCAGCGGATGTAACGGCCACCGGGAACGTGGAGGGACGAGGTTCAGGGCCTGGGGTGCTCTGTCGAAGCGGTGGGAGAACCGGCTTGCCCGCCGGCCTGGATGCCGGTGCGGAAGGCGGCTGCGAGCCCTGGCGTCGCCGCGGTCACGGGGGCTTGCTCCCGCTCGTGTGGCGGATGGAAGGTGCCGGCCTGGCGTCTACGCATGGGAAGGGCGGGCGCATCAGCAGAGTGATCTGCCCGTGCGGGTTCCGGAGCCCCTGCGGTACCGGGGTGTGGGACCTGCCCCGGCCTCGGAGTGGCTGGGGTCGCGGCAACCGGCTGCGGTTGCGGCGCCAAGGGGCGGGCGTCCTGGGGCAGCGCGCTCGCATCGTCGACGGAGGGAATCGCTACTAGGAGCCGTGCCGGGATGACCACCAGGGCGGTGGTGCCTCCCGTCACGTTCTCCTGCAGGAGAACGGACAGCCCGTGCGACTGGGCGATCTTCGCGGCGACCAGCAAGCCGAGCTGCCCCGCTCGCACCTGGCCGCTGACGTCGACCTCTTCGGGGGCCTGGAGCAGGTGGTTCATCTGCGCCCGCGTCTGCGGATGCATGGGGATGGCCCGGTCCTCGACCTCGACCGCCAACCCGTTCGCCACCCGCTGCGCACGCACCATCACCTTCGTAGCCGGATCGGAACACTCACAGGCGTTCTCGATCAGCTCAGCCAGCAGGTGCGTCAGGTCCGAACCCACATGGCCGGGAAGGCCCAGCTCCGCGCCCACGGACCCCGCCGCAACCGCCACCCGCGGATACTGCACGACCTCGGAGACGGCGCCGCGCAGCACGCTCTTGACGGGAACGGGCCGACGCACGCTGCGCAGGGACTGCCCGCCCAGCACCGCCGTGCTCTCGACCTGGCGACGCATCCGCGTCACGAGGTGATCGATCTCGAAGATCTTGGCGAGCAGCTCCGGGTCGTCGGTCAGCATCTCCAGCTGGCTCAGTGCCTCAAGCGCCTTACCGACCAGCGCGTGCTCGCGCATGGCCAGGCGACGCAGCACTTCCAGGAGTACGACGGACTGGGACTCGTCGTGCACCCGTATCAGCGACGCGATGGCCTGCACCTGGAGGGCACTCAACGCCTTGTTGATCTCGACGTTCGGACTGGCCGATGGTGGCACCTGCAGGTCCGGCAGCGGAGGCCGTCCCCCGCGGCACAGCTCGTCTGCCGACCACTGCACCGACTTTTCGACGGCCGCCGCTGCTCCTGCGATCGCTGCCAGTGCCGCTGCCTGGGCATGCTCCGCAGCCGTCTGCACGGCCCCTGCAGCCGTTCGCGCTCCGCGAGCCGCCAGCGTGGCGACCCCCGCCAGTCCGCAGACCAGGCCGGCGAGGAGCCAGCCGGGGCCCACTGCGGACACCGACCAGAGGATGAAGGCGGCACCAAGCAGTGCGGCAAGGAGCACTAGGGGCAGTGCGACGGCGCGGTGGACACGGTGCAGCGTGAACGCGTCGATCTGAGGCCGCCGTCGGCGGTGGCCGGTGGCGGCTGGCCCTGCCGCAAAGGCGCTGTCAGGCATGGGAATCCTCGTCAGGGTGGGGGTGGCTAGGCGTGCTGCGGCGTCAGGTCTGCGCAGGTCTGGTGTGTGCTGCGTGGGGTCGAGCTGGGTGACGGAGACGCGACCGGGCTGCGGTGGGGGGACTGCGTCGCCAGGAGTTGAAGGAGCCGGGCGCTCTGGATCAGCCCCATGTGGCTGAATGCCTGCGGGAAGTTGCCGAGCTGGCGCTGCTGGACGGGGTCGTACTCCTCGGCCAGGAGGCCGAGGTCGTTGCGCAGTGCGAGGAGGCGTTCGAACAGGGCGTGGGCCTCGTCGAGGCGGCCGGTCAGGGCCAGGGCGTCGACGAGCCAGAAGGAGCAGAGGACGAATGCGCCCTCGTCTCCAGTCAGACCGTCCATCCCGGTGTGGTCGCCGATGGTCGGGTACCGGCGTACGAGTCCGTCTGACGTGGAGAGTTCACGACGCACTGCGTCCACGGTGCCGATGACGCGTGCGTCGTTGGGCGGCAGGAAGCCAACGCGGGGGATCAGCAGTGTGGCGGCGTCGAGTTCCTTGGAACCGTAGGACTGGGTAAAGGTGTTGCGCACCGGATCGAAGCCCCTGGTGCAGACCTCGTGGTGGATGGTTGCCCGCAGCTCGGTCAGGCGGGCCAGGTCGATGTCGAGCGCGCCGGCTTCGGCCAGGCGGATGGTGCGGTCGATCGCCACCCAGGCCATCACCTTGGAGTGGACGAAGTGCTGGCGTGCCCCGCGGATCTCCCAGATCCCCTCGTCGGGCTCCCGCCAGCGCTGTGCCAGGTGCTCGACGAGCCGCTGGTGCAGGACCGCGGTGTCGGCACAGTGGGCCACACCGCTCTCGTGCGCGAGGTACAGGGTCTCGATCACCTCGCCGTACACGTCGAGCTGGAGCTGGTCCGCCGCCCCGTTCCCGACCCGCACCGGCGTCGAGCCCTCATACCCGGGCAGCCAGGGCAACTCCCGTTCCCGAAGATCACGCTCCCCGGTGATCGCGTACATGATCTGCAGGTTCTCTGGGTCGCCGGCCACGGAACGCAGAAGCCAGCGCCGCCATGCCTGCGCCTCCTGCCGGTAGCCGGTCTCCAGTAACGCGGCCAGGGTCGTAGCGGCGTCGCGCAGCCAGGTGAAGCGGTAGTCCCAATTGCGTCGGCCGCCGATCTCCTCGGGCAGCGAGGTGGTCGGCGCGGCGACGATCCCGCCGCTCGGGTGGTAGGTCAGTGCCTTCAGTGCGATCAAGGAACGGACCACGGCCTCACGGTAGGGGCCGTCGTAGGTGCACTGCTGCGTCCAGTCCTGCCAGAAGGCGAGCGTCTCGGTGAGCGCCGCGTGCGGGTCGGGGATCTCCGGAGCCGGTGCGTGGGACGGGCACCAGCTGAGCACGAACGCCACGCTCTGCCCGGCGCGGATGGCAAAGGCACTGACGACGACCCCGTCCTTCTCCGCCTGCGGGACGCAGGTGTCGAGCCACAGTGCGTCCGCGCCGGCCTCCGCGACCATGCGCCCATCGGCCTCGTGGATCCACGGGCTGACGCTGCCGTATCCCGGCCGCGGACGCATGGCCGAAACCATTGCCACCTCACCGGCCAGACCCTCGACGATCCGGATCACCTGCGGTGCCCCGTCGCGAGGCGGCATGAAGTCCAGGACGCGGACCGACCCGGCCGGTGTGCGCCAGATCGATTCGAGGACGAGAGTGTCACCGCGGTACCGGCGCTCGGCGACCGCTTCGGGCCCGAAGGGGCCAGGCGCGGCCGGGGCGATCCGCCAGGTGCCGTGCTTGTGCGTGCCGAGCAGGCCGGCGAAGACGGCCGACGAGTCGAACCGGGGCAGGCACAGCCAGTCGATCGAACCGTCGTCGCAGACGTGGGCACTGGTCTGCATGTCGCCGATCAGGCCGTACTGCTCGATGCGCGGGAGGCGTTTCATCGTGTGGGTCTCCGTAGTCCCCGTGGACCCGGGGGTGGCTTCGGGGCCGCCGGGGCGGCCGGGAAGTGTCGGTGAGAGAGGCACGGTGGTTACCGGTCCGGGGGAGGTCTGTTCTGCCTCGGCCGGGGATCCAAGTCCCGTGGAGCATGCGGCCGGATACTCGCTCACCACGAAGAGCCAGCCACGCCATGGGACCGAGAATCAGCGCGATCAGAACTGCCCCGGCGGCGGTCATGTCCGGGGCACCGACGCGGCCAGAACCACGCACGCGAGGGCGAGAGCGAAGACCGCGCCGCGCAGCACGTTGATCGGCGGCTTCCACCAGCGCCGTCTCTGGACCGACTTCGCAGGGGCCACGTCGTGGGCCTGCACGGCAGCGATAAGGTCTTGGGTCGCCTCGACCAGCCTGACCAGGTGAACCCTGCTGGGCATGTAGCCATCGGGGAGGCCGCCCGAACAGAGCTGCTGCGCACGGAGCAGGGCCGGCTCTTGCGAAGGCGTCAGAGCTCCGAGCTGGCTGACGTGTCCTCGCAGCCGCAGTGCGAGGTCCTCCACATCGGCGGCAGTATCGGGTAACGGCGAGTCCTCGCCCAGCACGAGCGCCACCGTTTCCGTCGCCGAGGCCGCCGGGTCCCGTCGCAGGATGGGCTCACCAAGGGCGTGGCTTCTCCTTCCTTGATCACTGAGTTGGCACGCCCGGCGAAGGGCCAGCGAGGGACGCATGACGCAACTCCTAGATGAATCAAGCCAACTTGAGCGAGGAACGCTGTGCACCGCAGGCGACTGACGTGCAAGGTGAGTGATCCTGCGGCTACGTTGAGCGAACCGCGAATCCCTGTCAGGCGGTATGCCTACGCGGCCCTCAAGGCCGTCAAAGGCGTCAAAGATCATTTCGGAACCGAGGGGCAGTACATGGCCCGTGAGAGAAACGTCGCCCTTGCCGCGCTCCTGCGCGAAGCGGGCTGGTCCCAGCCCCAAGCAGCCGCCGCGGTCGCTCGCGTTGCCGCGGAGAGCGGTGTACGCGAACTGGAGGCCATTTCCCGCTCTCACATCGCCATGTGGGTCCAGGGCACGAAGCCCAGTGGACGAGCGCCTCATATCCTGCGTGAGACGCTGTCCCGCAGGCTCGGCCGACGCCTCACCCTCGCTGACCTCGGACTGGAAGATGGGCCGACAGGCTCCACTGCCAGTAGTTCTGACTGGAGCGTCGACCCTCTGACCGTGCTGGCCGAGCTGGGAAGCGACGATCTGGACATGCACCGACGCAAGCTGTTGGCTACCACCGCGTACTCGGCCGCCGGCCTCGTCCTGCCTGCCGCTCCATGGTGGGCAGCCGCCCCGGCCGCGGCGGCCTCGCGCCCTGCAGTCTCCTCCCGGCTGGTGACTCAGGCTGACATCGACGACGTCCGCAAACTGACCACCTTCTACTCCGCGAGGGACCAGCAGCGCGGTGGAGCCTCGGGGCGCTCGGCCCTGGCCGGCCATCTTCGCGACGAAGCGGTGCCGCTCCTGGGCAGCAGGTTCCAAACGGAACAGCACCGCCGGGATACGTACTCGGCCGTGGCAGAGATGACCTACCTCGCCGGCTGGATGGCCTTCGACGCCTCCGAGCATCGAACCGCCCAGCGCTACCTCACCCTCGCCGCACGCATTGCGGCCGAAGCCGCAGACGGACCGCTGGGCGGCCACATCCTGCGTGCCCTCGCCCACCAAGCAGTCGACCTCGGGCACCCACGTAGAGCACTCGACCTGGCTGACGCCTCCATGTCCCGCACCCACTACGGCCAGGCCAGCTCGCGGGAGAAGGCCCTGCTCGCGGTAGTCCATGCCCGCGCCCTGGCCGCCGACGGCGACCGCCGCGGCAGTCTCGCGGCCATCAGTCGCGCGGAGAGGGACCTCGCACGTGCCGATAACGAGGATGCCCCCGACCGCGTCAGCTTCTTCCAGGAAGCCTCCCTCGCTCACGAGACTGCCTGTGCCTTGCGGGACCTGGGAAATCCTCTCGACGCGGAGTTGCATTTCCAGCGCAGCGTCGCCACCCGCCGGCGGCAGCAGTATGCCCGTACCCACAGTGTGACCCTCGGCTACCTCGGTGCCGTCCAGGTCCAGCAGGGACGCCTCGATGAGGCATGTGGTACCTGGGGACAAGCACTGGACGCCATGGCTGGCGTCCAGTCCGGCCGCGCCCGCGACGTCATCGTCCGCATGCAGAGCGACCTCTCGCCTGTTCGGCAACGTGGTGGCCGCCACGTCGCCGAACTGGACCGCCGGGCGCGGGAAATGCTGCGCGCCATAGGCTGACCACAGGGCAGGTCCGCAGCTATTGACGGCAGCTGCTGAACACGCGCCCCCGTTAGAGAGGAACGAGCGCCGATGGCAACGTACGAGGTCGAATCGATCGCAACGGTTGTCGGGGGCCACACCCGCGTCCAGGACGATTACCAGGGCGGCGTCGAGTCGGTCATCCGACTCAACGAGGCGTACCCCCTCGAGACGCTGCAGGGAATCGAAGAGTTTTCCCACCTGACGGTGACCTGGCTCTTCCACCTGGCGCGACCGGAAGACGTCCAGCTCCACGCACGCAGCCCCCGCGGGAATCCGGACTGGCCGCCGACCGGTACCTTCGTCCACCGCAACCATCGGCGTCCCAATCAACTGGCGATCAGCTACCCGCGGCTGCTCAAGGTCGAGGGACGGGACCTGTTGGTTACCGATCTCGATGCTGTAGACGGAACGCCCGTGATCGACTTGGCACCGTACTTCGAACAGATGGGGCCTCGTGGCCCGATCCGTCAGCCCGCCTGGCCCGGCGAGATGCTCGAACCGAATTACTGGGCGAAGGCAAGCGAACGGCCCTCGGAGCGCCCTGTGTGACAGAAGCGACTGAGCTGCCCGGCTTGCCATTTGCATCGTCGGCAACCAACTGGAGGTCTGGCTCAAGCTGCAGCCCTCGCGTCTTGGAACTCACACCACGTCTCCTCGCCGCTGCTCTCCCATGCGTCTGAGATCGCGTCGACCAGCCGGATCCCGCGCCCCGATTCACCGTCGGGTCCGGCTTCCTTGAGCACAGCGGGCGCCGGGTTGTGGTCGGTTACCGAGACACGCACCACGTCGACGCCCACCGTGATGCGGAGCACGACTTCGCCCTCACCGTGGACTACGGCGTTGGTGACCAGCTCCGAGACGGCCAGTACGACGAGCCCCGCCACCGGCTCCGAAACACGGCACCGCCGCAGGAATGCCCTGGCTATGCGCCGCATCTCCCCGACCTTCGCGAGGTCGGGGAGAAGGGCCGCCTGACAGGCATGGGATGCCGCCGGTACCTCTGCCCTCGCCCATGCGCCGGGCTCGTCTTCCTGAACCGGCCTGACGCATGACGCGCCTGCTGTAGCCGCACAGCTACGGATGCCCCCGCCGGGCGGGGCCGCCTCTTGGAGCCTGGTCATGTGGGCTATGGCACCGCGCGGCGACGCCGTCGACCAGGGGAATCCAGAGGGGGAAAAGTACGGCAAGGGGGAAACTGCAGGGGGGAATTGAGGCCATGATTGGGTTCCGCCCACCAACAGAGGTCACACTCATGCCAGACCCGTTCGCCGACCTGCTCCTCCGGCTTCGGCAGGAGGCGGGCCGGACTCAGGAGGAGCAGGCGGAGGCGATCAACGCTGTCTCCGGCCGGGACACCATGACCCGCCGAGAGATCAGCCGTTATGAGAACTTCGAGAACATTCCTACCAACCACACGATCGGGCACATCGCGGCGGCCTGTGGTGTCCCCTTCGAGGAACTACAGCGAGAGGCCAAGGCCGCCCGCGCTCGGAAGAGAAAGGGGCATGCCGATGCAGGGGAGGAGCAAGACGCCGTGAAGCGTCGCACGCTCCTGGGTAGCGCCACCATCGGCGTGAGCGTGGCCGCCGAGCCCTGGGGGCGCCTCGCCTTCGCCCTCAGCAAGGGGGCCAAGATCGATTCGCCCGCTGCCGCCGCGCTCATCGACCGAGCCGCTGAACTGCACGTCCAGGAACTCAACCTCAGCGCGCGGCGGCTACAGAAAACGGTCGAGTCGCATCTTGACGCGATCACTGCGGCCCTGCCTCGTGCAGGCGATCACGAAGGCGCTCTCACCATCGCCGCCGGAGAAACCGCCGCTCTGGCCGGTTGGGTGGCCTGGGACCTGGGGGAGCACGACAAAGCCAACGCCTACTACAAAGTCACGTCGCAGTGCGCGGCGGCTGCCGGGCATCCTCCACTCCGAGCCCTGGCCCTGACCTACAGCAGCTACGGCGCTTTGACGCCAAAGGCGAAGATGGAGTTCCTCTCCCAAGCCGCCAACGACGTGCGCGGCCACGGTAACGCTACTGCTGCCGCCTGGGTTCTCGGTAGGCGTGCGGAAGAAGCTGCGGCGGCCGGCGACGAGGTGGGGGCGCTCCGGGCGTTAGACCGAGCGCGCTTCGCTTACGATTTCGCGGACCACGCCAGCGAGCAGGCATGGGTCAGGTTCGTGACCCCATACCGCATGGACTCGTTGGCCCTGTCCGTGTACGGCCAGCTGAGGCGTCCCGAGCTCACGTCCACAGCTGATACCGCGGTCGACCGCCTCGGAGACGGACTACCGGACGGGGGCGTCGTGGTCCTCGGTGATCTCGCTTCGGCCCTACTGCGTGGGGGTGACGTCGATCAAGGGGTGTACGTGTCACGTCAGTTCGTCGCAGCTGCAGAGGCCAAGCCCAACACGATGGGCAAGGAGCGCGCATCGACTATCGCCTCGTCGCTCCCTGACAGTGAGCAGGAACTCGGCCGCCATCTACGGAAGTTCGCATCCTGAGACCCCACACGCAGTAGGCGGGTAAGCCCAGGACGCGAGCGCCGTCGTACGGGCGGCCCGGCGCTCCGCAGAACCTATGCCGTCTCCTCGATAACCCAGGACAGGTACGCCTCCGACCCGCCGGTCACGGGCAGCGTGATCCACTGGGGAACGTCGTAGGGGTGCTTCTCGTGCAGCCACGCCTCCAGTGCCGGGAGACGGTCCGTCGTAGTCATGTACGAGATCCGCCACTCTTGCGCCGTCTCGACCTTCCCCTTCCACCAGTAGAAGGCTGTGATCGGCGCATCAATGTGAACGCCCGCTGCCAGCTTGCTCTCGACCGCACCACGGGCCAACGCCTTCGCATGATCCTCGTTGTCGCTGGTCGTCTGCGCGATCACAATCTCGTTGGCCATGCAATTACCTCTCCAGTTCAGTTACCGCGACTCTACCGAGCCGTCAAGGGCACACGTCACGCTGCTGAAACAGCATCATCCTGGCCCGTGCCGGACCATCCGCTAAACAGAGCGGCGTGATCATGCGGGTCACCGAGCCATCGAGGCGGCGACGCCCCTGTCCGAGGACGGTCACGGGTAGTTGCGGCATCGAAAGCGGAACCCCGCAATTAGGGGGCACAGAGCCGCGGGCACACCCGAGTGCGTGACCTGTGAACGTCGACCGCACGACGGCCCGTCCGCTACTGATGGACTTCAAGCGGGTCGCCGTCGTGCCGTCGGAGTGTGATCTTGACTCTATGGCCGCGGAGATGACGACGGCCAACGCGGCCACCGACACCGAGTACGCCCAGTTTCGCGAGACGTACGGCACGGACGTCACCGAGGTGCGAAGGATACGAGTTCCTCCTCGCGAGTTGCGCATGGCAACCTACAAGCCCCGTATGAGGCCACGCGACCGAGTGGCAAGCAGAGGCTCAGTACCGTGTCGACTGCCTGCATGGCCGTGCAGCGCCGTGACCCTGGAACTGGAGAGGGATCCATGTAACCCTCACGAACACTCCGACACTCAGAGGTCGTTTTCACCTGCGATGCGTGCTTTGGCCTGGTCTTTTCGGCCGGCGGTTGGCGTCTCGGCGGGGCTGGTGGAGTGGTTGCGGCACATG